>NZ_JBEZFX010000006.1:0-97123 GCF_040649675.1 Micromonospora parva
GCGGGGCGCGGGGCGCGGGGCGCGGGGCGCGGGGCGCGGGGCGCGGGGCGCGGGGCGCGGGGCGCGGGGCGCGGGGCGCGGGGCGCGGGGCGCGGCGGTTACCGGCCCGTCGGGCGGTTGCGTGCCGGGGCGCGCGGGGGTTGTCAGGCGGGGGTCGGAACCGGGGTGGCCTCGTCGGCCGGGGTGGCCCGGGGCGCCGGGGTGACCGGCCGGCGTTCCCGGGTGGACCACTGCACCGCCAGGGTGGCCAGCAGCACCAGGCACGAGCCGAGCATGTGTGCCCCGACCAGGAGCGCCGGCACGTGGGTGAAGTACTGCACGAAACCGATCAGGCCCTGACTCAGCTCCACAACCAGCAGGATGACCGCGGCCCGGGTGGCCCGCTGCGCACCGACGGCGCGGAACGCGAAGATGAGCGCCACGGTGAGGCCGATGAGCAGGAAGACCGCGTCGGCGTGCACCTGGGAGATCGACTCCGGGTCCAGGCCGTTGCGGGCGGCGCCGTGGTCGCCGGCGTGCGGGCCGCTGCCGGTCACCCAGGTGCCGATGACCAGCACCGCGATGCTGACGCCGGTGGTGATCCGAGCGAGGGTGCGCAGCGGGGCGGGCACGACCGCCACGACCGGGCCGTCGGGGTCGACGATGCGCCGCCAGAGCGCGTACGCGGCGGCGATCACCGCCATCGAGGCGAGGAAGTGCAGCCCGACCACCCACGGGTTGAGGTTGGTCAGCACGGTGATTCCACCGATCACCGCCTGCGCGGGAATGCCGAGGAAGACGGCGACGGCCAGCGCGAGGAGCCCGGGCCGGCGCGGCCGGTGGACCAGCACCGCCAGCACGGTGGCCAGCGCGATGAGGCCCACCGCGAAGGTCAGCAGCCGGTTGCCGAACTCGATCACCCCGTAGATGCCCATCTCGGGGGTGGTGACGTACGAATCGTCGGTGCACCGCGGCCAGGTGGGGCAGCCGAGGCCCGAGGCGGTCAACCGGACGGCCCCGCCGGTGACGACGATGCCCACGTTCGCGATGATCGAGGCGAGCGCGAGGCGGCGCAGCAGGATGCCGGAGACCGGACGGACGATTCGGTTCACGGCGCAAATCCTACGCACCGTAGTGATCGAGGTCCGTCCGACTCCGGCAGCTCGGTGGTTGGGATCACCGGGGCCCGGGTTTGCGGCCCTCCGGGTAATTACGTAACGTTGGCGTTGTGAAAAACGCGGCGGCGCTCTCCGGGCACCAACCGACGGCCGTAGCGGCCGTCGGTGCGCCGGTGTCCGCGCCCGCCGTGGGCACGTCGGCCGGCCTCGCCGGCCCGGCGGTGGCCGAGATCTCCACCCGGGATCGGGTCACCCGACTGCTGCTGGAACAGGGTGCCGCCACCGCCGCGCAGCTTGGCGCGGCGCTCGGGCTCAGTCCGGCGGCGATCCGCCGGCACCTGGACGCGATGCTCCTGGACGGTGACGTCTACGCCCGCGAGCAGACCGTGCAGGGCAGCCGTGGTCGGGGGCGCCCGGCCAAGGTGTTCCTGCTGACCGAGGCCGCCCGGGTCCGCTGTGGCACACACCACTACGACAACATGGCCACCGCCGCGCTGCGGTGGATCGCCCGCAGCGGCGGCTCGGACGCGGTCGAGGCGTTCGCCACCGAGCAGGTCTCCGCCCTCGAGTCCCGTTGTCGGACGGCCATGGAGGACGCCGGCGATGACCCTCTCGCCCGAGCCGAGGCACTCGCCGCAGCGCTCACCGCCGAGGGTTACGCTGCCAACGCGACCACGATCGCCTCCGGCGGCCAGCTCTGTCAGAACCACTGCCCGGTGGCGCACGTGGCCGCCGAGTTTCCTCAGCTGTGCGAGGCCGAGACCGCGGTCATCTCCCGTCTGGTCGGCACCCACGTGCAGCGTCTGGCCACCATCGCGCACGGCGACGGGGTGTGCACCACGCACATCCCGGCTCAGCCGGGCCGCGCTCAATCCGGTAATCCCGTCACCACTGTGAGGACAGATAGATGACCGAGCAGATCGTCCAGCCCCTGACCCAGGAAGAGCAGCTCGCCGCCCTGGGCCGGTACGAGTACGGCTGGTCCGACCCGGACGCCGCCGGCGCGGTCGCCCAGCGCGGCATCAACGAGGCGGTGGTGCGGGACATCTCGGCGAAGAAGAACGAGCCGGAGTGGATGCTCGACCTGCGGCTGAAGGGCCTGCGGCTGTTCGGCCGCAAGCCGATGCCGGCGTGGGGCGCGGACCTCACCGGGATCGACTTCGACAACATCAAGTACTTCGTGCGGTCCACCGAGAAGCAGGCCACCAGCTGGGAGGACCTGCCCGAGGACATCAAGAACACCTACGACCGGCTGGGCATCCCGGAGGCGGAGAAGCAGCGCCTGGTCGCCGGTGTCGCGGCGCAGTACGAGTCCGAGGTCGTCTACCACAAGATCCGTGAGGACCTTGAGGAGCAGGGCGTCCTCTTCCTGGACACCGACACGGCGCTGCGCGAGCACGAGGACGTCTTCAAGGAGTACTTCGGCACGGTGATTCCGGTCGGCGACAACAAGTTCGCCGCGCTGAACACCTCCGTCTGGTCCGGTGGCTCGTTCATCTACGTGCCGAAGGGCGTGCACGTGGAGATCCCGCTGCAGGCCTACTTCCGGATCAACACGGAGAACATGGGCCAGTTCGAGCGGACGCTGATCATCGTCGACGAGGGTGCGTACGTCCACTACGTCGAGGGCTGCACCGCGCCGCTGTACTCCTCCGACTCGCTGCACAGCGCGGTCGTGGAGATCATCGTCAAGAAGAACGCGCGCTGCCGCTACACGACCATCCAGAACTGGTCGAACAACGTCTACAACCTGGTCACCAAGCGCGCCGTCTGCCACGAGGGCGCGACCATGGAGTGGGTCGACGGCAACATCGGCTCCAAGGTGACCATGAAGTACCCGGCGGTCTACATGACCGGTGAGCACGCCAAGGGCGAGGTGCTCTCGGTGGCGATGGCCGGCGAGGGTCAGCACCAGGACGCCGGCGCCAAGATGGTGCACGCGGCCCCCCACACGAGCAGCACCATCGTGTCGAAGTCGATCGCCCGTGGCGGCGGCCGCACCTCGTACCGCGGTCTGGTGCAGGTGCTGGAGGGTTCGCACCACAGCCGGAGCACCGTCAAGTGCGACGCGTTGCTGGTCGACACCATCTCCCGTTCGGACACCTACCCGTACGTCGACATCCGCGAGGACGACGTGTCGATGGGGCACGAGGCGACCGTCTCCAAGATCAGCGACGACCAGCTCTTCTACCTGATGAGCCGGGGCCTGAGCGAGGACGAGGCGATGGCCATGATCGTGCGCGGCTTCATCGAGCCGATCGCCAAGGAGCTTCCGATGGAGTACGCCCTGGAGCTCAACCGCCTGATCGAGCTTCAGATGGAGGGCGCGGTCGGCTGACGCCGCCCGCCCTACCGAGCACCTGACACCGTCGTCGTTGAACAGACCAAGGAAGAAATGACTACCCAGGCTTCCGCGCCGCCGCCCAGCACCAAGTCGCAGGCGCTGCGCTCGTACGACGTCGCCGACTTCCCGGCCCTCACCGGCCTGGAGGAGGAGTGGCGCTTCACCCCACTCAAGCGCCTCCGCGGCCTGACCACTGAGGCGCCGGCCGCGGCCGGCGCGGTCCGACACGAGTACGGCGACCTGCCCGAGGGCGTCGCCATCACCCGGGTCGGCCGTGACGACGACCGGGTCGGCAGTGTGCTGACCCCGGTCGACCGGGTCAGCGCGCTGGCCTACGGTGCCGCCGCCGACGCCCTGCTGCTGCGGGTGGCCCCCGACGTGGTGCTCGGCGAGGCGGTGCGGCTGCGAGTGGTCGGCGAGGGTGTCGAGCAGCCGGTCTTCGGTCACACGTTCGTCGAGGTGGGCCGGTTCGCCGAGGCGACGGTGGTGGTGGAGCACGTCGGGTCGGCCACCCTGGCCGACAACGTCGAGGTCGCCGTGGCCGACGGGGCGAAGCTGACCCTGGTCACTGTTGCCGACTGGGCCGACGACGCGGTCCAGGCTCAGCACCTGAAGATCAAGCTGGGTCGGGACGCCAAGGTCATCCACATCCAGGTCACCCTCGGCGGCGACCTGGTCCGGCAGTTCACCAGCGTGGAGTACACCGGGCGGGGCGGCGAGGCCGAGCTGTACGGGGTCTACTTCGCCGATGCCGGCCAGCACCTGGAGCATCGGCAGCTGGTCGACCACAACGTGCCGGACTGCCGCAGCTACGTCGGCTACCGGGGCGCCCTGCAGGGCGAGAGCGCGCACACCGTCTGGGTGGGCGACGTGCTCATCCAGGCCGAGGCGACCGGCACCGACACGTACGAGATCAACCGGAACCTGCTGCTCACCGACGGCGCGCGGGCGGACTCCGTACCCAATCTGGAGATCGAGACCGGCGAGATCGCCGGCGCCGGTCACGCCAGCGCGACCGGCCGCTTCGACGACGAGCAGCTGTTCTACCTGATGGCCCGGGGGATTCCGGAGAGTGAGGCCCGCCGGCTGGTGGTCCGTGGCTTCTTCGCCGAGCTGATCAACAAGATTCCGGTGGAGTCGCTGCGCGAGCAGCTCGGCGACGCGATCGAGGCCCGGCTCACCAAGGCCGGCGCCTGATGATCCGGATCTGCTCGACCGAGGACGTGCCGAAGGGCACCGCGATCAGCGCGGACGTCGACGGCACGCCCATCGCGCTGGTGCACGGCGAGGACGGCGAGTTCTACGCCGCGTACGACGAGTGCTCCCACGCCGCGGTCGCCCTCTCCGAGGGCGAGGTCGACGGCTGCACGCTGGAGTGCTGGCTGCACGGCTCCCGTTTCGACCTGCGCACCGGCGAGCCGACCGGCCTGCCCGCCACCGAACCCGTCCCCGTCTATCCCGTCGACGTTCGCGACGGAGACATCTACCTCAGCCTGACGCCGAGTAATGGAGTGACCCGATAATGAGCACCCTGGAGATCCGCGACCTGAAGGTGTCGGTCAAGCTGCCCGAGGGTGAGCTCAAGCCGATCCTGGCCGGCGTCGACCTGACCGTGAAGTCGGGCGAGACCCACGCCATCATGGGCCCGAACGGCTCCGGTAAGTCCACCCTGGCGTACTCGATCGCCGGTCACCCCAAGTACGAGATCACCGGCGGCACGGTGACCCTCGACGGCGAGGACGTGCTGGCCATGACGGTCGACGAGCGCGCCCGCGCCGGCCTCTTCCTGGCCATGCAGTACCCGGTCGAGGTGCCCGGCGTCTCGGTGGCGAACTTCCTGCGCACCGCGAAGACCGCCATCGACGGCGAGGCACCGAAGCTGCGCACCTGGGGTGGCGAGCTGCGCGGCGCGATGGAGCGCCTCCAGATGGACCCGGCGTTCGCCCAGCGCAACGTCAACGAGGGCTTCTCCGGTGGTGAGAAGAAGCGCCACGAGATCGTCCAGCTGGAGCTGCTCAAGCCGAAGATCGCCATCCTCGACGAGACCGACTCGGGCCTCGACGTGGACGCGCTGCGCGTGGTCAGCGGGGGCGTCAACCGGGTCCGCGACACCGGTGACACCGGCGTGCTGCTGATCACCCACTACACGCGGATCCTGCGCTACATCAAGCCGGACTTCGTGCACGTGTTCATCGCCGGCCGGATCGTCGAGCAGGGCGGCCCGGAGCTGGCCGACAAGCTTGAGGCCGAGGGCTACGAGCGGTACGCCGCCGGGGCCGGCACGGCCAAGGCCTGAGTGGGAGAGGCGCTGCCGAGATGACCAGCATCGCGATCCCTTCGGGGATGCCGCAGTACGACGACGCGCCGCGTTTCGACGTGGCCCGGGTGCGCGCCGACTTCCCGATCCTGGACCGGGAGATCAACGGGCATCCGCTGGTCTATCTCGACAGCGCCAACACCTCGCACAAACCCCGGCAGGTGCTCGACGTGCTCGGGGAGCACTACGCGCTGCACAACGCCAACGTGTCGCGCTCGGTGCACACCCTGGGCACCGAGGCCACCGAGGCGTACGAGGGGGCACGGGCGAAGATCGCCGCGTTCATCAACGCGCCGAGCGCCGACGAGGTGGTGTTCACGAAGAACTCCACCGAGGCGATCAACATCGTGGCGTACGCCTTCTCGAACGCCTCGCTACGTCCGGACGGCGACCCCCGGTTCCGGCTCGGTCCGGGCGACGAGGTGGTGATCTCCGAAATGGAGCACCACTCGAACATCGTCCCGTGGCAGCTGCTCTGCGAGCGGACCGGCGCGACCCTGCGCTGGTTCCCGGTCACCGACCAGGGGCGGCTGGACGAGTCGGGCCTGGAGGACCTGGTCACCGAGCGGACGAAGATCGTCTCGCTGGTGCACATGTCCAACATCCTCGGCACCGTCAACGCCACCTCCCGGATCACCGCGCGGGTCCGTGAGGTGGGCGCGCTGCTGCTGCTGGACTGCTCGCAGTCGGTGCCGCACCTGCCCATCGACGTGGTCGACCTGGACGCCGACTACATCGTCTTCACCGGGCACAAGATGTGCGGTCCGACCGGCATCGGCGTGCTCTGGGGTCGCGGTGAGCTGCTGGCGGCCATGCCGCCGGTCTTCGGCGGCGGTTCGATGATCGAGACGGTCACCATGGCCCGCTCGACGTTCGCGGCGCCACCGGCCCGGTTCGAGGCGGGCACCCCGCCGATCGCCGAGGCGGTCGCCCTCGGTGCGGCGGTCGACTACCTGACCGGGATCGGGATGCGGGCCATCCAGTGGCACGAGAAGGAGCTGACGGCGTACGCGCTGGACGCGCTCGGCTCGGTGCCGGACCTGCGGATCTTCGGCCCGACCGTGCCGGTGGGCCGGGGCGGCACCATCTCGTTCGCGCTCGGTGACGTGCACCCGCACGACGTGGGTCAGGTGCTCGACTCGCTCGGCGTGCAGGTGCGGGTGGGCCACCACTGTGCCAAGCCGGTGTGCAGCCGGTTCGGCGTCCCGGCGATGACCCGGGCCTCGTTCTACCTCTACACCACCACCGAGGAGATCGACGCTCTGGTGGCCGGTCTGGAGCAGGTGCGGAAGGTGTTCGACTGATGCAGCTCGACCAGCTCTACCAGGAGATCATCCTGGACCACTACAAGCACCCGCACGGGCGTGGCCTGCGCGACGCCGACGACCCGGGCGACCGGGTCGCGGAAGCGCACCACGTCAACCCCACCTGCGGCGACGAGGTCACCATCCGGGTGGCCACCGACGGCACCGTGCTGCACGACATCTCGTACGACGGGATGGGCTGCTCGATCAGCCAGGCGTCGGCGAGCGTGCTGCACGAGTTGCTGCGCGGTCGGGGCACCGGGGAAGCTTTCGAGGTGCACGAGGCGTTCGTGGAGTTGATGTCCGGACGTGGCCAGGTCACGCCGGACGAGGACGTGCTCGGTGACGGGGTGGCCTTCGCGGGCGTGGCCCGCTACCCGGCCCGGGTCAAATGCGCGCTACTGCCGTGGATGGCGTTCAAGGACGCTGCGGCCCGCGCCGGTGTGGGCGTGAGCCCGGAGGTGAAGGCGTGACCGTGCGTCAGCGAGCGAATGACACAGTGGTGCCTGGTGGCATCACGAAGCGATGCGGAGGGACGGCATGAGCGAGAACACCGCTACCGAGGCGACGCCGGAGGCCGGTGACACCAGCGTGGTGCCGCAGACCGACGCCGCGACGACCGATGGCGGCGCTGACGCCGCTGCCGCTGCGGGCGGCGTCAGCAAGGCCATGCTCGCCGACATCGAGGAGGCGATGAAGGACGTCGTCGACCCGGAGCTCGGCATCAACGTGGTCGACCTGGGCCTGGTGTACGGCGTACACGTCGACGACGAGAACGTCGCCACCCTGGACATGACGCTCACCTCGGCGGCCTGCCCGCTGACCGACGTCATCGAGGACCAGACCCGGCAGGCGTTGACCACCGGTCCCGGCGGCGGCCTGGTCAACGACATCCGGATCAACTGGGTGTGGCTCCCGCCGTGGGGCCCGGACAAGATCACTGACGAGGGTCGGGACCAGCTCCGCTCCCTCGGCTTCAACGTCTGATCCGAACCACTTCGTCGAGCGCGGCACCCGGACGGGTGCCGCGCTCGACGTGTTGAACGCCGACGTGAACAAGCACGGGTCGTTCCGGTCTGACGCTGACGGTCGACCGTCAACAGCTCAAGATCGCGCTCGATCATTGATGTAGTGGCCTCGGTGCGTCGCCGAGGCCACTAGATCCTGGTTCGAGCACGATCTTGGCGGGGCGAGCCGGGGCGAGCCGGGGCCGGGGGCGAGCCGGGGCCGGGGGCGAGCCGAGCCGGGGCGAGCCGGGGCCGGGGCGGGGGCGCGGCGAGCCGGGCCGGGGGCGAGCCGGGGCGGGGCGCGGGGAATTCGGTGGCGGGGGCGCGGGTTCGGCGCGCAGGATGCGCTTGTGATTGAGGCGTACCCGATGCAGGTCCCTGTCCGTGCGGCCACTGCCGTGCGTCGACAGCGGCCGGTTCCCGGACGAGCCTCGACCTGCCACCGACGTCCGTGACCGGGGCGTTCCTCGCCGGCCTGGTCGCCGGTTACGGCGTCGCCATTCCGGTCGGCGCGATCGCGATCCTCATCCTGGGGCTCAGTGCCCGTACCTCGTTTCGGGTCGGTGCGGCCGCGGCGCTCGCCGTGGCGACGGCCGACGGGCTCTACGCGGCCGTCGCCGTGCTCGGCGGTGCCGGGCTGGCCGATGTCATCGCGCCGGTCGCCGGGCCGCTGCGGGTGGTCGCCGCCGTGGTCCTGTTGGGGCTTGCCGGGCACGGCCTCTGGCGGACCTGGTCCGCGCACCATTCGCAGCGGCCACCGGCGGAACGCGCCGGTCGGGGCATGAGCACTCCGGGGCGGGCCTACGCGGCGCTGCTCGGCCTGACCCTGCTGAACCCGATGACGGTGCTCTACTTCGCCGCGCTGGTGCTCGGTCGCAGGGACACGGCCGAATCGGGCGTGGTCCCCATGGCGCTCTTCGTGGCCGGGGTGTTCCTGGCGTCGGCGAGCTGGCAACTGGTCATCGCCGGCGGCGGCACGGTGGTCGGCCGGGCGTTGACCGGGCCGCGTGGCCGGCTGGTCACCGGCCTGGTCTCCAGCGCGCTCATCGCCGCCCTGGCGGTGGCAGCGCTACTGCCCGGCTGAACGGTCACCCGGCCGCGCCGTGCCGGGTCAGGGCGGGCCGGGGCCCGCCCGGGGGTCCGGGCGGGCTCGCGGTGCCGTACGGTCGGGCGGTGACCAGTCGACCCGCAGCCGGCGGAGGTCGGTGGGTCGAGGTCGATCCGGCCCGCGTCGGCCGCTGGGTCGAGGGCTTCGCCGACCGGCACGGCCCGCCCACCACCAGCACACAGGAGTACGGCCTGCTGCTCGCCGCTCCGGACGGGGCGACCGCCGAGCTGTACGCCCCACCGGGCGCGCCGGTCGGCACGGATGTGGCCGGGTTCGTGGCCTCCGCCGTGACGCCGCGCCGGATCGGTCTGCTGCTGGCCCGCAAGGGCGCGGTGGCGATCGGGGTGGCCGAGGGTGCCGACCTCGTCAGCTCCAAGGTGGACACCCGGTACGTGCAGGGGCGCACCGCCGCGGGGGGATGGTCACAGCACCGGTTCGCCCGCCGGCGCGACAACCAGGCGAAGGCCGCGCTGGGCGACGCGGCGGACCTGGCCGTACGACTGCTGTTGCCGGCGGCGGCGACGCTCACCGCGCTGGTCTGCGGTGGTGACCGCAGGGCCGTGGACGGGGTGCTCGCCGACCGGCGGTTGGCCCCGCTCGTGCCGTTGCGGGCAGAGCGGTTGCTCGACGTGCCGGAGCCCCGGCACGCGGTGCTGCTCGCGGCGGTGGGCGCGGCCCGCGCGGTCCGGATCCGGTTGCGCGACCCCGATTGACCTCGCCCTCCGCCGACCAGGTCCCAGGGGAGACGGCCGCCACGCAAAACGGGGTTCCCGCCGTGCTGCCCGGCTGGCGGCCGGAGGATGGGCGCGTGGAGTTTCTGGTTGACATGGTGACGACGGTGCCGCCCGGAACGTCGGACGACGGGGTTGCCGAGATGCGCGCGCGTGAGGCGGCCCGCTCGGCCGAGCTGACGGCGCAGGGCAGTCTCCTGCGGCTGTGGCGGCCACCGCTGGCGCCGGGGGAGTGGCGTACGTGGGGGCTGTTCCGGGCCGACGACGCCGACGAGTTGGAGGCGGTGCTCGCGTCGATGCCGCTGCGTGCCTGGCGGCGCGAGACCGTGACGCCGTTGACGCCGCACCCGAACGACCCGGGTCAACCGCCGCGCTGAGCCTGACGGGGCTCGCCCCGTGGGTTGGTGAGCACGACAGGCACGTTACGCGGCACGCCGCCAACAGGGAGATCATCATGTCCGAGGCCCAGATTCTGCGTACCGTCCTCGACCGGTGGAAGTCGGCTGTCGACGCCCACGAGCCCGATCGGGTCGCGGCGTGCTTCACCGACGACGCGATCTTCCAGGGGTTGCAGCCGTACTCGGTCGGTCGTGCCGGCGTCGCCGCGTACTACGCCGGCCAGCCGCTCGGCCTCACCGCCGCGTACGACGTCCGGGAGATCCGCCGTCTCGCCGACGACGTGGTCCTCGGCTACCTGGAGGTGGAGTTCGGCTTCACCGACCGGCCGGCCCTGACCGTCAACCTCGGTGTGCTGCTGCGGCGGGTAGGCGACGACTGGCTCATCGGCCACTACCAGGTGTCGCGGCTCACCTGACCAGGGAGGCGCCGCCGGCGACAGCGTCTGGTGCCCGAAACAGATCGTGGCAGGCCCGCCGGAGGGGCCTGCCACGATCTCAGAACTGGTCAGAGCTGGTCGGTGCCGAAGGTGTCACAGCTCTTCGGGTCGCCGCGGTCGTAGCCCTGGGTGAACCAGCGCTTGCGCTGCTCGGACGTGCCGTGGGTGAACTGGTCGGGGTTGACCCGCCCGCCGGAGCGTTCCTGGATGCTGTCGTCGCCGATCGCCTCGGCGGCCTGCACCGCCTCGCTGATGTCGGACTGGGTGATGGACGTGAACAGCGGCTCCTGGCCGGTCTTGTCCTTGCTCTCGGTGGCGTGCTTGGCCCAGGCGCCGGCGTAGCAGTCGGCCTGCAGCTCGAGCCGTACGGAGGCGGAGCGGGGGCCGCTCTGGTCGCCCTGGCCGGCCTTCGCGTTGGTGCCGAGCAGGTTCTGGATGTGGTGGCCGTACTCGTGGGCGAGCACGTAGGGCTGGGCGAACTCGCCCTTGGCGCCGAACCGGGAGGCCAGCTCGTCGTAGAAGCTCAGGTCGATGTACACCTGCTTGTCGGCGGGGCAGTAGAACGGGCCGACACCCGAGTCGGCCTGCCCGCAGCCGGTGTTCACGGCCGCCTGGAAGAAGTTGGTGTCGGTCGGCTCGTACTTCCCGTTGCCCACCTCCGGGTACGCCTTCTGCCAGTAGGCCTGGATGCTGTTGACGTAGAGCGCGTTGCGGCAGCGCGCGTCGTCGAGGCGCTGCGGGTTGTCGCGCGAGCAGAGCTGCTCCAGGTCGGTGCCGCCGGCCTGACCGCCCTCGTCGCCGTTGGTCATGGCGTTGAGGCCGAAGCCGCCGCCGAGCAGCGCGACGAGCACTGCCACCACGATGCCGATGATGCCGCCTCGACCGCCGCCGCCGGGGATCGGGATGCCGAAGCCGCCGCCGGATCCACCACCCCGGCCGACGTCGTTGACCTGGGAGGTGTCGATTTCGGCCCGCTCGTTGAGTTCCATGGTGACCCCGATCGCCGTATGCCGGTGAGTGTCTTTTATGTGTTTTTTCGTCCCTCAAGTGCCGGACGGGGTCCGGACAGGCGTTCCCGTACCCGATGATCTTGATCGGTAATCCGGGCGGGCCGCCCGGCGGCGCCCGGTACACTTGCCAGGTGCTGCGCTGCGAAGGCTGAACCGCCCCGCGCCGTCGGGCCCCTTGAGCCCGCCGGCCGTTTCGCGTGCCCCGAGTCAGCCTTCCGAACCCCGAGAGCGAGCCCGCAAACATGATCACTGCCACCGGCCTGGAACTGCGCGCCGGTTCCCGGATCCTGCTGTCCGACACCACCCTGCGCGTGCAGCCCGGTGACCGGATCGGCCTGGTCGGTCGTAACGGTGCCGGCAAGACCACCACGCTGAAGGTGCTCGCCGGTGAGGGGCAGCCGTACGGCGGCCAGATCGACCAGCGCAGCGCCATCGGCTACCTGCCGCAGGACCCGCGCACCGGCGACCTGGAGGTCACCGGCCGCGACCGGGTGCTCTCCGCCCGTGGCCTGGACGTGCTGATGGCGCAGATGCAGGAGATCGAGGCCCGGCTCGCCGAGGACGCCGACGAGAAGCTGGTCCGCCGGTACGGCGCGCTGGAGGACCAGTTCGCCGCCCTGGGCGGGTACGCGGCCGAGGCTGAGGCCGCGCGGATCTGCGCCAACCTCGGCCTACCGGACCGTGCGCTCGCGCAGACCATCGGCACCCTCTCCGGTGGTCAGCGTCGGCGCATCGAGCTGGCCCGGATCCTGTTCCGCGACGCGGGCGAGAACGGCGGCGGCATCCTGCTGCTCGACGAGCCCACCAACCACCTCGACGCCGACTCGATCACCTGGTTGCGAGGCTTCCTCGCCAACCACAAGGGCGGCCTCATCGTGATCTCCCACGACGGCGCGCTGCTGGAGTCGGTGGTCAACAAGGTCTGGTTCCTCGACGCCACCCGGTCGGTCATCGACGTGTACAACCTGGGCTGGAAGGCGTACCTGGAGGCCCGCGAGACCGACGAGCGGCGGCGGCGTCGGGAGCGGGCCAACGCGGAGAAGAAGGCCGGCGCTCTGATGGCGCAGGCCGACAAGATGCGGGCCAAGGCCACCAAGACCGTGGCCGCGCAGAACATGGCCCGCCGTGCCGAGAAGCTGATCTCCGGCCTGGAGGAGGTGCGGGTCGCCGACCGGGTGGCCAAGGTGCGTTTCCCCAGCCCCGCGCCGTGCGGCAAGACCCCGCTCACCGCGACCGGCCTGTCCAAGTCGTACGGCTCACTGGAGATCTTCACCGACGTCAACGTGGCGGTGGACCGCGGCTCCCGGGTGGCCATCCTCGGGCTCAACGGCGCCGGCAAGACGACCCTGCTGCGGATGCTCGGCGGGCTGCTCACCCCGGACACCGGCGAGGTGCACGCGGGGCACGGCCTGCGGTTGGGCTACTACGCCCAGGAGCACGAGACGCTGGACGTGGAGCGGACGGTGCTGGAGAACATGCGCGCCGCCGCCGTCGAGCAGTCCGACACCGACCTGCGCAAGATCCTCGGCGCGTTCCTCTTCTCCGGTGACGACGTGAACAAGCCGGCCGGAGTGCTCTCCGGTGGCGAGAAGACCCGGCTGGCGCTGTCCACCCTGGTCTGTTCCGGCGCCAACGTGCTCCTCCTCGACGAGCCGACGAACAACCTCGACCCGGTCAGCCGGGAGCAGGTGCTCGACGCCATCGCCAACTACCCGGGCGCGATCGTCCTGGTCACCCACGACCCGGGTGCGGTGCTCGCGCTCAAGCCCGACCGGGCCATCCTGCTGCCCGACGGCGACGAGGACGCCTGGAGCGACGACCTGCTCGAACTGGTCGAGCTGGCCTGATCGAGGCAGCTCGACGTGCGCTCGACCTCAACGTGCGCTCAAGCTCGACCTGCGCTCGACCTCGGCGCTGCGGTCAGCCGAGCAGGTCGACCAGCCGGCCGAGCACGCCGGAGCTGACCAGGATCACCAGCCCGATGGCGATGAAGATCGCCGGCACCAGCCAGGCGCCGGCGCGTTCGACGAGCCGGACCACCCTCCGATGCCCGCCCAGCCAGGCCCCGGCCACACACCACAGGGCGATCAGCAGCACGAAGACCAGCAGGAACACCGCGCTGTCGGCCACCCCGAGGGCCCGGAAGACGGGTACGTAGACCGCGACGTTGTCGGCACCGTTCGCGATCGTCACCCCGGCCACGCCGAGCGCTCCGGTGACGACAGCGGGTGGCTCGTCGTCGCCCGAACCCCGCAGTGCGCGGACACCGAGCGCGATCGGCAGCAGGCCCAGCAGACCCGTCCACGGGTCGGGCACCACCAGGAGCCCACCCGCGATCACCGCGCTGGCCAGCGCGAGCGCGCCGATGCCGAGGTATTGCCCGGCGACGATCTGCCAGGTGCGGGGTTGGCCGGTGGTGCGGGCCGCGACGAAGAACAGCGTCAGGATGACGATGTCGTCTATGTCGGTGGCGGCGAAGACGACGGCCGCTGCGCCCGCGGTGCTCAACAGGTCGATCACGACCGAAGGCTACGGGTCGTCGGCAGCCGCCAGCGTCCAGCGGTGGTACGCCCGGACGACGCGGCGGGCCGGATCGCCAGGATCACTCTATCGGGAAGCTGACATTGCATAGCGTGTCGGTTGGCGAAGAGTTGATATCTGGCGCATGATCGTCCGAGGCGGTCTAATAGGTGGGACCGTATCCGAACCGCACAGTCTGGGACGTGAGGACACAGCATGGCAGCCACTGGCACAGCCACCAGCACTGAGAAGGGTCGCCGGATCGTCGGAGCCGAGCGTCAGACGCTCGCCAAGGACCTGGTAAAGCGGTACACCTCGGGGGAGAGCATCCGCGCGTTGGCGGCCTCGACCGGCCGTTCCTACGGGTTCATCCACCGAGTGCTCACCGAGTCCGGCGTGCAGCTGCGTCAGCGCGGTGGTGCCCGGCGCCGCAAGAAGGCGTGACCCGCCCCCCAGCGTCGTCCATCAGCGCCGCGCCCCGGGACGTCCGGTGACCGCCGAGGCGACCGGGGTTCGGCTGACCTGCGACGGGCCGGTCGCCACGGTGACGTTGTGCCGGCCCGACGTGCTCAACGCCCAGACGCCCGCGATGTGGCGAGCGATGAGCGACTTCTCCCGTGACCTGCCCGGCGATGTCCGGGTGGTGGTGGTCCGCGGTGAGGGTCGGGCGTTCTCGGCCGGCCTCGATCTCGCGGTGGCGGGTGCCTCCGGTCCGGGGTCGTTCGCCGAGTTGGCCACGCTGTCCGAGCAGGAGTGCGCCGAGCGCATCGCGGAGTTCCAGGCCGGTTTCACCTGGCTGCACCGGCCGGACGTGATCTCCGTCGCGGCCGTGCAGGGCCACGCCATCGGTGCCGGCTTCCAGCTGGCGCTCGCCTGTGACCTGCGGGTGCTCTCCGCTGACGCGAAGCTGTCGATGGCCGAGGTGACCCTCGGCCTGGTGCCCGACCTGGCCGGCACGAAGCGCCTCGTCGAGCTGGTCGGCTACGCGCGGGCGTTGGAGATCTGTGCGACCGGCCGCCGGTTGGACGCCGCCGAGGCGGACCGGATCGGCCTGGCCACCCTGGTCGTGCCGCCAGCCGAGCTGGACGGTGCGGTGCGGGACCTGACCGCCGGCCTGCTCTCCGGAGCCCGCGACGCGGTGGTGGAGATCAAGGCGTTGCTCGCCGGCGCGGCCGGGCGGTCGCACGCCGACCAGCAGCGCGCCGAGCGGGAGGCGCAGACCCGTCGGCTGCGTGACCTTGCCGGCACTGGAGAATAGGTAAGGACCGCACGGGAAGATCCGGGTTACGGCTGGGGTTGTCACACTCGTCGGGAGAATTGACCTGACGGTGCGGTCTGCCCGGCAACCCGGAGGTGAGCGATGTCCAACCCGATGTCCGGCGGTGGCATGGCCGGGTGGAGCATGCTCCGGTCGATGCGCAACAGCGACGAGGTCTCCACCCACCGCCTCAAGCGGGGGGTGGCCCGCCGCATCGTGGCCTTCGCGCGCCCCTACCGGCGCGACATCGTCATCTTCCTGATCACCGTGGTGCTGGCGGCCGTCATCGGCGTGGCCACACCGGTGCTCGCCGGCGACGTCATCAACGCGATCAACCGAGGCGGCGACGAGGCCGGCCGACTCGTGGTGCGGCTGGCCCTGTTCATCGCCGCGCTGGCGGTCGCCGACGCACTGCTCTCACTGGCCCAACGGTGGTATTCGGCCCGGATCGGCGAGGGCATCATCTTCAACCTGCGCACCCGGGTCTACGACCACGTGCAGCGGATGCCGTTGCAGTTCTTCACCCGTACCCAGACCGGGGCGCTGGTCAGCAGGCTCAACAACGACGTCCTCGGCGCCCAGCGGGCGTTCACCTCGACGTTGTCCGGCGTGGTCAGCAACGTCATCCAGTTGGTGCTCACCGCGGCGGTGATGTTCACCCTCTCCTGGCAGATCACCGCGCTCTCGCTGGTGCTGCTCCCGATTTTCATCATTCCGGCCCGCCGGGTCGGTCGGCGGCTGGCCGAGATCACCCGGGAGTCGTACAACCTCGACGCCAAGATGAACGCGACCATGACCGAACGGTTCGGGGTGGCCGGCGCACTGCTGGTGAAGCTCTTCGGTCAGCCCGAGATCGAGGCCCGCCGGTTCGCCGGGCGGGCCGAGCGGGTCCGCGACATCGGCATCCAGTCCGCCATGTACTCCCGCACCTTCTTCGTGGCGATGCTGTTGGTCGCCTCGCTGGCGCAGGCGCTGACCTACGGCCTCGGCGGCTGGCTCGCGGTGACCGGCGGTGTCAGTGCGGGCACCGTGGTGACCCTCGCGTTGCTGCTCACCCGCCTGTACGGTCCGCTCACCGCGCTCTCCAACGTCCGGGTGGACGTGATGAGCGCGCTGGTCTCCTTCGACCGGGTCTTCGAGGTGCTCGACCTCAAGCCGGGCATCGTGGAGAAGCCCGACGCCGTGGCGGTGCCGCGTGGCAGCGGCCGGGTCGACTTCCGCGACGTGCGGTTCCGCTACCCGAGCGCCGCCGAGATCTCCCTCGCCTCGCTGGAGGAGGTCGCCACCCTCGACCGGACGATCAACGAACCGGTGCTCAAGGGCGTCTCGTTCAGCGTCGAGCCGGGGCAGATGGTCGCGCTGGTCGGCCCGTCCGGGGCGGGCAAGTCGACGCTGTCGATGCTCATCTCCCGGATCTACGACGTCAGCGACGGCCAGGTGCTGGTCGGCGGGGTGGACGTGCGCGACGCGACGCTCGCCTCCCTGCGCGACGAGATCGGTGTGGTCACCCAGGATTCGCACCTGTTCCACGAGACGATCGCCGAGAACCTGCGCTACGCCAAGCCGGACGCCACCGACGACGAGATCTGGGCCGCGCTGGCCGGAGCGCAGGTCGCCGACCTGGTCCGGTCGCTGCCCGACGGGCTGGACACCACCGTGGGGGAGCGCGGCTACCGGTTCTCCGGCGGCGAGAAGCAGCGCATCGCCATCGCCCGCCTGCTGCTCAAGGCCCCGTCGATCGTGATCCTCGACGAGGCGACCGCACACCTGGATTCGGAGAGCGAGGCGGCGGTGCAGCGTGCGCTGTCGGTGGCGCTGACCGGGCGGACCGCCCTGGTGATCGCGCACCGGCTCTCCACGGTGCGCGATGCCGACCAGATCCTCGTTCTCGACGGCGGGCGGATCGTCGAGCGGGGGCGACACGACGAACTGGTGGCGGTCGGCGGGCTCTACGCCGAGCTGTACCGGACCCAGTTCGCTGTCGCCGACTCGCCCACCCCGTTCGTCGACGCGACCGGCCCCGAGCCGGTGGTCATGCCACTGGGCACGTACGTCGCGGACGAGGCCATGCCGCCCGCCGCCGCCAACTGACGGCTGCCGGCCTTGATCGACTCGGGTTCCCTGAAGTCGGGGTGTCCTGGTCGCGTTGACCGCCCGACTTCCTGAAAACCGAGTCGATCAAGGGGCGGTTACCTCGGTGGCCTCCCGCAACTCGGCGAACGCCAGGCCCAGGGTGACCGGGGTGAAGTGGGCGTTCAGGCCGCTCGGGTTGGGCAGCACCCACAGCCGCGCCCCGGCCAACGACTCCGGTTGCGGCCCGAAGGTTGCCTTGGGCCGTTGGAAACCGATCCGGTACGCGGTCACCCCCACCACCGCCACCCAACGCGGCCGGTACCGGGCCACCTTGTCGGTCAGGATCGCCGCTCCGTCGAGGAGTTCCTCGGTGCTGAGTTCGTCCGCGCGGGCGCTGGCCCGGGCGGCCATGTTGGTGATGCCGAGCCCGAGCGCGGGCAGCTCGTCCTGTTCGCTGGGGTGCAGCAGTCGGGGAGTGAACCCGCCCCGGTGCAGGGCAAGCCAGAACCGGTTGCCGGGCCGGGCGAAGTGCCAGCCGGTGGCAGCCGACCAGAGGCCGGGGTTGATGCCGACGAAGAGCACCGCCAGCCCCGGCGCGAGCACGTCGGGGATGGTCCGGTCAGCGGCCGCCGCCAACTCCGCCCGGGTCGGCCCGGCCGCTCTGTCGGTGCGGGCCGGCTTCGACGGTGTCACGGCCCGGGTGGGCCGGGCCCTGTCGGGGGTCACAGCCCGCGTAGCGCGCCGCCGTCGACCGGCACTGTGATCCCGGTGAGGTAGCTCGCGGCGGGGGAGAGCGCGAACGCGGCCACCCGACCGAACTCGGCCGGGTCGCCGATGCGGCGCAGCGGGATGCCGGCCTCCGCCTCGGCGCGGGCCCGCTCCGGGTCGCCGGTAGCTCCGAACAGCTCCCGGTTGCGATCGGTCATGATCCGGCCGGGCAACAGGCCGACCACGCGGACGCCCCGAGGGCCGTAGTCGTCGGCGATGTCCTTGGCGGCCCCGACCAGGCCGGGCCGCAGACCGTTGGAGATGCCGAGACCGGGCACCGGGCCACGCGCCGAGGTGGAGAGCACCAGCCCGATCGCGCCGCCCTCGGGCAGGGCGTTGGCGACAGTGCGTACGGCGCGGATGGTGCCCAGGAAGACCGTCTCGAAGGAGAGCCGCCACTGCTCGTCGGTGACCGCTGCGGCGTTGCCGGGCGGTGGCCCACCGACCGAGATCAGCGCGCCGTCGAGCCGGCCGAAGTGCTGCTGGGCGGCGGCGACGAGCTGCCCCGGGGTCTCCGGGTCGGCCAGGTCGCCGGTCAGCCCGACGGCGTGCTCCGGCCCACCCAGCTGCTGCGCGGCGGCGGCCACGGCGTCCGCGTCCCGGGCCGAGAGGACCACCCGTGCACCGTCGGCGACCAGGCACTGCGCTGTCGCGAAACCCAGGCCGCGGGAGGCGCCGGTGAGGACGTACACGCGGTCGGTCAGTCCGAGATCCATAATGCCGATCCTGCCGCATCCGAAACGCCGTCGCCAGCACGGGTGGATACCCGCGGGGCGGGGCGCAGCAGGCGTACCCGGCCGGCGATCTGCACCGCGACGGCCCCGCCGGCGCGGCCCACCGCCGGCAACCGGCGCGGACGTGGCGGCCGCAGCCCGTCGTAGCGCAGGAGTGCCTCCCGGGCGGCCAGCTCCTCGGCTGCCGGCGGCGGCAGCGCACGTTCGGCGTGCAGCGCGCGGGCCAGGTCCCAACCGTCGCGCAGCGACCCGGCGGTGGGTCGCCGCTCGGCCCAGCCGGCGAAGGTCGTCGTCCACCTGGCACCGAGGCTGGCGGCGAGCAACGGCCAGTGCCGGGCGACGGCACCGGCCCGTTTGCGCAGCAGGGCCGCGCGGGTGGCGGCCAGCGGGCCGGGCGCGAACCCCGGCGGGGGTGGCCCTCCGGCGACGAGCGCGGCGACCAGTTCGGCCTGCCGTTCGGCGAGCCCGGCGCGGGGCGCGGCTGTCGGGTCGCCGTGGGGCGCGCCGGTCATGTGACGGCCGGGAAGCCCGCGGCGGCGGCCAGGGCGTCCAGTTCGGCGCGGAGTTCAGGGGCCGGCGGGTAGTGGCCGTCGCGTTCCAGCAGCAGCGCCGGTGGCCGCTGCCGGGCGCAGAGCGCGCCGACCAGCTCCAGCACCGCTGACGGAACCGGGTCGGTGTGGGTGTCGTGGTAGAAACCGCCGTACTCCGCGCCGCCGGCCACATGGGCGTACGCGATCCGCTCCAGCGGCAGACGGTCCAGCAACGCCAGCGGGTCGGCGCCCCGGTTGCGGGCGTTGGCGTGCACGTTCGCCACGTCCAGCAGCAGCAGGGCCCCGGTCCGGTCGAGGATCTCGGTGAGGAAGTCCGCCTCGTCCAGCTCGTCGTCGGGCCAGTCGACCAACGCGGCGATCGGTTCCAGCGCGATGGGCACCGGCAGGTCGGCCTGGGCCCGCGCCACGTTGGCGCAGACCGCGTCGACGGCTTCCCGGCTGCGCGGCAGCGGCAGCAGGTGCCCGGCCTCCAGACCGCCGGCCCTGACGAACGCGATGTGTTCGCTGATCAGCGGGGCGTCCAGGCGTTGCGCCACCGCGGCCAGGTGGCCGACCCGGGCCGGGTCGACCGGCTCGGCGCCGCCGAGGGAGAGCCGCACCCCGTGCGGTACGACTGTCACCGCGCGTTCCCGCAGCTGTGTCAGCCCGGGTGGGAGCGGCCCGGACGCGGGCACCCCCTCGGCCACCACTTCGACGAAGCGCAGGCCGGGCAGGTCGGCCACGAAGCCGGCGATCTCCGGACGCCAGCCGATGCCGACCCCGGACGGGCCGGTCATCCGCCGCACCCCCCGCCGCCGCACCCGCCACCACCGCCGCAGGAGCTGCCACCGTCTCCACCGGAGCTGTCCCCGCCGCCGGAGGACCCGTCGGACCCGCCCGTCCATCCGCTGCCGGAGGCGGCCTGGCGCTGAATCTCGGCCTGTTCGGCGAAGCCCGGGTCGAGTGCCCAGAGCGAGGCGGTGCCGTACAGGGCGACGCCCATCGCCGCGCCGGCCGCCCCGTAGGTGGCGTAGGCGGGTGCGGAGGCGGGCGCGAGGTGGGTGTGCTCGCGGCGGACGGAACGCACTGCCGATCGACCGGCCCGGGTGAGCATGGGCGCCCGGCGCAGCACGAGCGTGATGATCAGCAGCGGAACCAGTGTCAGCAGCAGGTAACCGACCGGGTGACCGTTGAACAGGCCGGAGACCAACCGGAGCACACCGAGGCCCAGCAGGGCGATCAGGATCGTGGCCCAGAAGCGGGCGCGGGCGCGCTGCGCGTCGTCGGTGAGCAGTCCGCGTTGCTCCAGGCCGTTGCGGATCTGGTGCAGCGCGGTGCGTACCCGCTCGTCCTGCGGGAGGTCCCCGACCCGGGCGTGCTGGTGGGCCGCCCAGTGGATGGCCTGATCCAGCGGGGTGAGCCCGGTCGGCGCGGCCCCGACGGTGGTCAGCCGGCGGTCCGGTCGCACGCCGATCGCTCCGCTGGCGCGCAGCCCGCCGAGCGCGGCGTGTACGGCCAGCCGAGGCCCCCCGTTGAGGTACGCGACCTGCTGGGGCCCGAGGGGGTCGGTGGTCATGGCGCCGGTCGATCCGGCGGCGAGCCGGACCCGGTGGTACGCCGCGATCACCACCACCAGGATGGCCGCTGCGAGGTAGTACCGGAGGAAGGTCGGGCCGGAGATGCCCCAGGTGTCACCGGACGCGGCGTGGACGCTCATCGACTGCTCCTGTCACCGGAGGGGATCGGCGGCCCCATTGTGGAGCAGCCTCGCCACGGTCGACCGACCGGTGCCCGCGCGGTCAGTGCCGGCGGACCGCCTCCTCGACCAGGTCGAGCACCGGGCCCAGGTCACCGGCCGGTCGACCCATGGCCAGGTGCAGCACCAGACCGTCGTAGGCCAGCTCCAGGAACTGGGCCAGCACGTCGATCGGTACGTCCTCACGCAGCACCCCGGCGTCGCGCTGGCGGGCCAGCCGGTCCCGGGTCGCCTCCGCGATCGCGGCGGACCGCTCGGCCCAGCGTTTGGCGAACGCGGGGTCGGTGCGCAGCCGCCGGGAGACCTCCAGTTGGCTGCCCAACCAGCCGGTGGTGTCGGGGGAGACGGCGCGGGCCAGCAGATCGCGCATCACCTGCACCAGACCGTTGCGGGCCACCGTCTCGACCATGGCCGCGGCGTCGTCCTCGGCGACGGCCAGGAAGAGCGAGTCCTTGTCGCGGAAGTGGTGGAAGATCGCGCCGCGGGACAGACCGGTGGCCTCCTCAAGGCGGCGTACGGTCGCGCCCTCGTAGCCGAGCCGGGCGAAACACGCCCGGGCGGCGGCGAGGATCTCCTGCCGGCGCGCGTCGAGCTGGTCCTGACTTACTCTGGGCACACGTCGATCGTCGCAGGTCAACCCGGGGCACGCAAACCGTACGTACGGCTTGGGATGGTGCCGTTTACCATCGCCCGGTGACCCAGCCCCACACCGTGCCCAGCTCCCCGCTGACGGTGGCCACCATCCAGGCCACCCCCACGCCGGGCGACGTCGCCGGCAACGCGCTCGTCGCCGCCGACCTGGTCCGCCAGGCGGGCGAACGGGGCGCCCGGGTGGCAGTCCTGCCGGAGTTGTTCCTCTGCGCGTACCACCCGCCGGCCCTCGCCGCCGACCCGGCCGGCACGGACGTCGCCGCCGATCAGGGCGGGATGGTCGCGGATCCCCGGCTCGACCCGCTGCGCGTCGCGGCGCGCGAGGCCGGCGTCACCGCGCTGGTGGGCGCGGCCGTGCGGCACCCGGACGGCCGGCGGACCATCGCGGCGCTGGTGGTCGACCGGGCCGGCGAGGTGCGGGTCGGTTACGACAAGCAGCAGTTGTGGGGTGACGAACGGGAGCTGTTCGTCCCCGGCGATCGGGGTGCCACGCTGCTCGTCGACGACTGGCGGCTCGGGCTGGGCATCTGTTACGACGGTTGTTTCCCGGAGCACGGCCGGGCCGCCGCCCTCGACGGCGCACACGCCTACCTGTGCCCGAGCGGGTACCTGACCGGCTCCGAACACCGCCGGGATCTCTACTACGCCGCGCGGGCCCTGGACAACACGATGTTCGTGGTCTTCGCCAACGCGGTCGGCGGCGTCGACCCGTGGCGGTTCAACGGTGGCGCGGCCATCTACGACCCGGAGGGGCGGGTGCTGGCTCGCGGGGCCGACGACGGCACGGCGGTGCTCGTGGCGTCGCTGGATCCGGCCGTGCTCGCGGCCACCCGGGCGGCCCACTCGATGCTCGTCGATCGGCTGCCGGAGCAGGGCGGCGCGCGGGTGTCGATGCCTGGCTGAGCCCTTCGTCAGGTCGATACCCGCCGCATCTGTTGGCGGACACGTCGGTCCCGTAGGGTGCCCGAGTGCCACTGCTCCTGCTGGACCTGGACAACACCCTGCTGGATCGGGCCGGGCCGTTCCGCCGCTGGGGTGAGCGCTTCCTGGACAGCATCGGCGCGCCCCACACCGACATCGACTGGCTGGTCTCCATCGACGCCGACGGCCTGACCGACCGCTGGGACCTCGCCGACGCCATCCGGGACCGCTACGAGCTGCGCATTCCCTCGATCGACCTGGTGGAGGAGCTGCACGACGGGGTGGTGGCGCAGACCCGGCTCGACCCGCTGACCGCCTGCGCGCTGCGGATCGCCGACGACGCCGGCTGGGTGCCGGTGGTGGTCTGCAACGGCACCGTACGCGTCGAGGACGCCAAGATTCGCCGGACCGGGCTGGACCAGTACGTCGCCGACTGGGTGATCTCCGAAGAGGCCGGCGTCAGCAAGCCCAACCCGAGAATCTTCGCGCTCGCCGCCCAACGGGTGCGGATGCCGCTGCGCGGGTCGTGGGTGATCGGCGACAGCCCGGAGGCGGACATCGGCGGCGCTGCGGCCGTCGGGCTGCCCAGCGTCTGGCTGCACCGTGGGCGCACCTGGTCGGACGTCCGGTTCGCGCCGAGCCGCACCGTGGACGGGTTGATCGCCGCGGTCGCCACCGTCCTCGCCCGCTGAGGGTTCGCGCACTGGGCTCGGTTATTCGGTTGACCGGTCGCCGTGCTGCGACGAGCATTGTCCGCGCATCGTGCGTCCCGGGTGTGTGCCCGGTCGAGGAGAGGGGGTCGGTCATGGCCGTCTTCGCAGGTCGCTTCCAGCTGCCTATCTCAGCCTCGACCAAGGGAACCTCACCACAGTGCGCGATCATGATCTTCCGGCGCTTGAGCGCCGAACCCGCGGCAAGAGCCGCTTCGACGACGACGAACCGCAGTTTCTGAAGCGCGGGCGGCCCACCGAGCCGCTCGCGGACCCGGACAGCGAGCCCGACCCGGACACCGGCGAGCGCTGGTCGTCCTGGGACGACGCCGTGCACGGGCCGCAGCCGCACCCGGCCTGGCTGGTCACCGAACTGGCCGCCAAGGACACCGAGCTGGGTGTGCTGAAGACCGGCAAGGAGGCGGACGTCCACCTGGTCCGTCGGGCGGTGCCCGACACCGACCGGTCCTGTCTGCTGGCGGTGAAGCGCTACCGCGATCCCGAGCACCGGCTGTTCCACCGCGATGCCGGTTACCTGGAGGGCCGTCGGGTGCGCCGGTCCCGGGAGAACCGGGCGATGGCCGGCCGGACGGCGTTCGGCCGGCAGATGATCGCCGGGCAGTGGGCGGCGGCCGAGTTCGCCGCGCTGAGCCGGCTCTGGGAGATCGGCGCCGGCCACGACCGGATCGCCGTGCCGTACCCGGTGCAGTTGCGGGGCACCGAGTTGATGCTGGAGTTCGTCGGTGACGCCGAGTCGGGGGAGGCGGCGCCGCGACTGGCCCAACTGCGTCCCGGCCCGGCCGAGCTGAGTGACCTGTGGGCCCAGTTGGTGGAGGCGCTGCGGGTGCTGGCTCGGGCCGGCTACGCGCACGGCGACCTGTCGCCGTACAACCTGCTCGTGCACCAGGGGCGGCTGGTCGTGATCGACCTGCCGCAGGTGGTCGACGTGGTGGCGAACCCGCAGGGGCCGGAGTTCCTGGCCCGCGACGTGCGGGTGGTCGCCGCCTGGTTCGCGGCCCGGGGCCTCCCAGGCGAGCAGGCCGACCCCGGCCGGTTGACCGGAGAGCTGCTGCGCGAGGCGGGCCTGCGCTGACCGGAGCGGGTCGGGCGGCCATGTCGCCCGACCCGCCGCGCCGGCTATTGCAGGTAGCGCTCGACCTCGGGCTTGGGGCGTTCGCCCTGGGCGTCCGGGTCGCCGTGGGTGTCCCGGGCGGCCCGCCGACGGCGCAGCAGGTCCCAGCACTGGTCGAGGGACTCCTCCAGGGCGCGCAGGCGCTCGCTGGCCTCGCCCTCGGTGCCCGACTCGTGGGCCTGGGCCTCGGCCCGCAGCTTGTGCTCCTCGTCGACCAACTCGGAGATCCGGTTCAGGATGGTCTTGTCGTCCATGCCCCAGAGCCTGGCACAGGGTGCCGGGCGTCGCCCGGATTCGGGGGTACCGGTGCGTTCCGGGTCACTGACCGGCCCCGACCGGGCCGGCCTCGCCGGGCTGGTGCCGGCGCCGCAGGGACCGGTCGGCGGGGCCCGGGCCGTGGCGCCCCGCGTACCGGCCTTATCGTCCTGCTGAGTGTCCACTCAGGATTCGCCAAAACGAAAATATCGACGCCGGTAGGTTTGTGTAGACGGAAATTGCGCTGTCCGCAAGTCTGGAGGTACCCCTCGTTTGGTGAGATGCTTCCCGTCGGCCCAGAAGGTGAAAGTTTCATCAGCCTGTCCGACCGAAGTGGATCGCTGCGGTCGACGGGACGACGAGGAGACGTGGTTCGATGTCGCAGGTGTCCGAGGCGCGCTCCGCCACCGTCAGCACCGAGCCCCGGACGATCCCGGCACGACGCGCGCTGCCCGCGCTGGTCCGTGATCCGCTGGGCGCGCTCGTCGACTTCGCGGATGCCGCCGGCGGCGAGGTCGTCCGGCTCAACCTCGGCTCGTTCCGCCCCTACCTGGTCAGCCATCCTGAGCACCTGCAACGCGTCCTGCGCGACAACGTTGCCAACTACATCCGGGACGGCGACGGGCTGCTCTGGCGACCCGTTCGCCGGATCGTCGGTGACGCCATCCTGGTCGCCGAGGGTGCGGTCTGGGAGTCCAGCCGAGGCGCGCTGCAGCCGTTGTTCACCGCCAAGCGGGCCGAGACGCTCGTCGACAAGATGGCCGAGGCGATCAACGAGGCGGTCGACGAGTGGCTCGAACCGGCCCGCACCGGTCGCCCGATCGACGGCGGCGCCGAACTGACCCGGATCGTCCTGCGTACCACCATGCGGGTGCTCTTCGCCGACCGGATCTCGGTCCCCGACGCGCTGCGGATCAGCGCCGCGCTGGACACCCTCACCACCGCGATGCTCCCGCGACTGGTGATGCCCGCCGTGCCGTACGCGGTGCCGATGCCCCGCGACCGGCAGTTCCGCGAGGCGGTGCGCACCATCGACGAGGTGGTGCTGCCGATCATCCGGCAGGCCCGGGCCCACCCCACCGACGGCGACGACATCATCTCCACCCTCTGCCGGCCGCGCGCCGACGGCAGCGAACCCGACGAGTACGCGATCCGCGGCGACGTGGTCGCGATGTTCTCCACCGCCACGGAGACCACCATCGCCCTGCTCTCCTGGCTGTGGCCGGTGCTGGCGTCCCGCCCCGACGTGGCCGAGCGGATGACCGACGAGATCGAGCAGGTGGTCGGCGCCGAACGGGTCGGCCGCGAGCACCTGCCCCAACTGCGCTACGGCCGGATGGTGCTCGACGAGATGCTGCGGCTCTACCCGGCGGGTTGGATGATCCCGCGCACCGCGGTCGGCGACGACATGCTCGGCGGGGTGCGGATCAAGGCCGGCGGCACCGTGCTGGTCAGCCCGTACGTGACCCAGCGGATGTCGACGTTCTGGGACAACCCGTCGCTCTTCGACCCGGAGCGGTTCGCGCCGGAGCTGCCCCGGCGGCGTTACCGGTACTCCTACTTCCCGTTCGGCGGGGGCCCGCACCAGTGCCTCGGGCAGTACCTGTTCCTGCTGGAGGCCCAACTCATCGTCAGCACCGTGCTGAGCCGCTACCGCTTCCGGCTGCGCGAACCGGTGGGCCTCACCCCTCGGATGGGTGCCTCCCTGCAACCCAAGCAGCGTGCCGAGGTCATCCTCACCGCGGTCGAGCGCCCGGCCGCATCGTGACCGAGACCCCGCGACCGGCACCGGCAGCTCATGACGCGATCGCCGAGCAGGGGCGGGTGTGCGCGCTCGCCGTGCGGGGCGTACGCGACCTGCAGGAAGTTACCGCCGACCATCCCGAGCTGTTCGACGCCGCGCCGTTCGACCCGGCGCTGCTCAGCTCGGTGGCCACCACCGTCGCCTTCATCGCACCCTGGCACAGTGCCGCCGAACTGCGGATCACCACCCGTACCGTGCTCTGGGTCTTCGCCACCGACTGGCAGGTCGACTACCTCGCCCGGTCCGTCGACGACATCCGGAAGGTGGTGACCGACTGCCTCGCGGTGGCCGACGGCGCCACGCCGGCACCCGGGCGGCACCTGGCCCGGCTGCTGGCCGACCTGCGCGACGAGCTGGCCACCGTGCCGGCGTTCGCCCGGCTGCGCCCGATCTGGCGCGACGAGCTGGCCCGGATGCTCGCCGCCATGGCCCGGGAGTGGGACTGGAAGAACCTGCCGACCGACCCGACCACCGGGCGACGCCTGCCGGACCTGGACCGCTACCTGGACAACGCCGACAACTCCGGCAGCTCCTTCGTCAACGTCACCCACTGGATCGCCACCGGCGACGAGAAGACCCTCGCCCAGTTGACCGACCTGCTGGACGCCGGACGTGGCGTGCAGCGGGTGCTGCGGCTGGTCAACGACCTCGCCACCCAGGGGCGCGACGCCGAGTGGGGTGACCTGAACGCCCTCTCGCTGGTCGACGACCCGGCGCAGGTGCACGACCGACTGGCCGAGCTGACCGCCCGGTCCCGGGGGGACCTGGCCGCCCTCGCCGAGCGGTGCCCCCGCCAGGCGGACTACCTCAACCGGCAGATCTCCTTCACCGGCGGCTTCTACCAGCTGTCGGACTTCTGGGGGGTGCGTGATGAGTGACGGTGCCACCCGGGTGTTCGTCGACGCGGCGACCGCGGCCGACCCGGTCGCCGACGCCGCCCGCGAGCTGATCGCCGGGCTCGGCCTGCGGCCGTGGGGGCAGGTCGCCGCCTCGGTGTACGAGACCGGCCGGCTGGTCGCCGTCGCTCCCTGGCTGACCGGGCACCACCAGCGGATCGCGTTCCTGGTGCGCAGCCAACGCCCGGACGGGGCGTGGGGCCCACCCGAGGGGTACGCGCTGGCGCCGACGCTGAGCGCCACCGACGCGTTGCTCGCCGCGCTGGCCGACGGCCGGACCGGAACGGAGCTGCTCGCCCCGGTGGCCGGTGGGCTCGGCGCGCTCGCCGACATGCTGCTCCGCGCCGACGCCCGGACGCTGCCGGACACCCCCGCGTTGGACCTCATCGTTCCGGCGCTGGTCGACACGATCAACGACCGGCTCGCCGGGCTGGAGCGGGCGGTCGCCGACCGGCTGCCCCGCCCGCCGTTGCCGCTGCCCGCCGGGTTGCACCGGGACCGGCTGCGCGCGGTGCGGTCCGCGGTGGCCGCCGGAGCGACGCTGCCACCGAAGGTGGCCCACTTCTACGAGCTGCTGGACGCGGTACCGGCCGACGCCGGCCCCACCCTCACCGCGGTTGGCGCCTCACCCGCGGCGACCGCGGCCTGGCTGACCGCCGTCGGTCCGGCCGCCGGCCCCGCCGCGCACGCCTTCCTGCGGACGTTGATCCGTGACGGGGGTGGTCCGGTGCCCTGCCCGGCACCGATCACCGTCTTCGAGCGAGCGTGGGTGCTGAGCGGCCTGCGCCGCGCCGGCATCGCCGTCAACCCGCCGGCCTCCGTGCTGGAGAGCCTGACCGCCGCCACCGCCGGCCAGGGCATCGCCACCGGTGACGGCCTGCCGACCGACGCCGACACCACGTCGGTGTCCCTCGACGCGTTGGCCCGGCTCGGCCATCCGGCGGACCCGGCCAGCCTGTGGGCGTACGAGACGGCCGACGGTTTCTGCACCTGGCCGGGGGAGGACGGCTTCTCGGTCACCACCAACGCCCACGTGCTGGACGCTTTCGGCCAGCACCTGACCCGGCACCCGGGCGCGGACGCGCGCTACCGCCGGGCCGTCGACCGGCTGAGCGGGGTGCTGGCCGGGCATCAGCGCGCGGACGGCGCCTGGCAGGACCGGTGGCACGCCTCGCCGTACTACGCCACTGCCTGTTGCGTGCTGGCGCTCGCCGAGTTCGGGCGCGGTGCGGCCGCCGCCGAGGCGGTGGACCGGGCTGCTGGCTGGGTGCTGAACAGCCAGCGCCCGGACGGCTCGTGGGGGCGGTGGGACGGCACCGCCGAGGAGACCGCGTACGCCCTGCAGGTGCTGTTGGCGGTGCCGACGACGGTGCCCCGGGTCGACGACGCGGTCGCCCGTGGGCACGCCTACCTGCACGAATCCGCCACCCGGGACCACCGTCCACTGTGGTACGGCAAGGAGCTGTACTGTCCGACAGTGATCGTTCGCGCGGCGGTGCTCGCGGCCTGCCGGTTGGCCACCGATCGGGCCTCCGGCGTGGACCGATCGGTGGTGGATTGCGGTTACCAGGCTACAAAAACAACAACTTGAGGGGTTGTGTGGACACTGCTAGCGTACGCAGAGCCTCAGCCCCGGATGCCCCACCGTGGTGGGACGTCGCCCCCTCTGATCATTCGTTGATGAGCTGAGTCAACGCCCGGCCTGGGACGGTTCAATGCGTTCTCGCGGTACGAGTATCCGCACCAAGGTTGTCGCCCTGCTGCTCTCCCTGGTCGCGCTGTGGATGTTCGCGGCCTGGGTGACCCTGCGCGACGGCTTCAACCTGCTCGGTGTCCAGGTGATCAACAGCAAGGTCTACGCGCCGACCGAGCCGTTGTTGCAGGAGCTCCAGTTGGAGCGGCGGCTGACCCAGGCGTACCTGAGCAACCCCGAGGCCGCGCAGCGGACGGCGCTCGAAGCCGAGCAGCGCAAGAGCGCGGGGCTGGCCGCCGACTTCGCCGACTCGGTGCGTGACTGGCAGGTCGACATCGCCGGCAGTTCCGCACTGGACACGCAGCTCGGTCTGACGATCGCTCAGGTCAACGCGTTGGAGCAGACCCGCGCCGAGGTGCTGGACCGCAAGATCGACCGGGTCGCCGCCGCCGAGGCGTACACCTCCGCGATCGAGTCGATCTTCCAGATCTACGACGTGACCGGCAGCCTGGACGACAAGCAGATCGCCGGCGAGGCGGCAGCCCTGATCCAGCTCAACCGGATGAAGGAGCTGATCTCCCAAGAGGACGCGCTGCTCAGCGGGCTCTTCGGCAACGGCCGGATGAGCGGGCCGGAGTACGCCCGCTACGTCAGCCTGGTCGCCGCCGAGCGGTTCCTCGGCGACGAGGTCCGGACCCGCCTCGCCGACGCCGACGAGCGCCGCTTCCGGCAGCTCGTCAGCGGGGAGGCGTTCACCAGACTGCGCGCCGTACAGGACAGCATCATCCGCGAGGGCCGGCCGTCGACCCAGCTACCGATCGGCGCCGAGCAGTGGCGGGGCACCGTCGAGCCGGCGTTGACCGAGGTGAACGACGCCGTCACCGCCGGCGGTGAGGGCATCGTTGATCGAGCCACCGGCGTGGCCGTGATGGTCGTCGTCCGACTGGTGCTCGCCACCGGTCTGGGTCTGCTCGCCGTCATCGCCTCCGTCGTCATCTCGATCACCACCGCGCGGAACCTGCTGCGCCAGCTGGACCGGCTGCGGGAGGCCGCCTGGCAGCTCGCCGACGAACGGCTGCCCCGGGTGGTGGAGCGGCTCGGGCGCGGCGAGGAGGTCGACGTGGCCACCGAGGCGCCCCCGCTGGAATTCGGCACCGACGAGATCGGGCAGGTCGGTAAGGCGTTCAACGCCGTTCAGGAGACCGCGCTGCGGACCGCCGTCGAGCAGGCCGACCTGCGTCGCAACGTCCGCGAGGTCTTCCTCAGCCTGGCCCGACGCACGCAGGCACTCGTACACCGTCAGCTCACCCTGCTCGACGCGATGGAGCGCCGCGAACACGACGCGGAGGAGCTGGAGGATCTGTTCCGGGTCGACCACCTGGCCACCCGGATGCGGCGCAACGCGGAAAACCTGATCGTGCTCTCCGGCTCCACCCCCGGTCGGGCCTGGCGGCGCAACGTCCCGATGGTCGACGTGGTGCGCGGCGCCGTGGCCGAGGTGGAGGACTACACCCGGGTCAACGTGCTGCCGCTCGGGCCGGTCTCGCTCGCCGGCCGCGCGGTCGGCGACGTCATCCACCTGCTGGCCGAGCTGATCGAGAACGGCCTGTCGTTCTCCCCGCCACACACGACCGTCGAGGTCCGCGGCCAGCTGGTCTCCAACGGGTTCGCCCTCGAGATCGAGGACCGGGGCCTCGGCATGAGCGAGGAGGACCTGGCCGCGGCGAACCACCGGATCGTCGACCAGTCCGAGCTGAACCTCGCCAACGCCGCCCGCCTCGGGCTCTACGTGGTGAGCCGGCTGACCGAACGGCACGGCGTGCGGGTCCGGCTCAAGGAGTCCGCGTACGGGGGCACCACGGCGGTCGTGCTGATCCCGCTGGAGCTGGTCACCGAGGCCGACGCCTCCCCGGAGGACTCGGGCTCGTTCCGGGCCGGTTCGGCCATCCCGATGCCGTCGACGCCGGCCACGGAGAGCGGCAGCCCAACCTCCCTCGCACCGGTCGCCCTCGCCGCACCGACGACCACCGCGCCGGACGTGGCCGCGACGTCGTCGGCGCCGACGCCAACCGACACCACCACCCCGACGTCGGACGAGGAGGCCGAGGCGGACACCGTTCTCCCCACCCGACAGCGGACCACCCCGACGACCGGCACACCCGACCTGCCCACCCGCGCCCGGCGCGGCCCGGGTCAGCCAGCCCTGGAAGCCCCGACCGTGCCCACCGGCCTGCCCGCCGTCGAGCGCACCCGCCCGGAGACCCGCGACGCGGAGTCGGTCGCGGCTGGTGACGGTGGCCCGGTGCCCGCCCGCGCCGACGCGGAGCGGACCGACTCCGGCCTGCCCGTCCGGGTCCGACAGGCGAACATCGTTCCCGAGTTGCGAGACGACCCGGCGATGTCGGAGACCGACGACGAGGATGTGGTGCGCCCACCGGAGCAGGTCCGCCGGATGATGAGTTCCTACCAGACCGGCACCCGGCGTGGGCGAACCGACGCGGCTCGGCTGCTCGGCGGCGCCTCCGGCACCCCGGCGGCGACGCCGTCCGAGCCGACCGACGAGGATCCACAAGCGACCTGACCGAGCACCGATGACGCGGGTTCCCGCGCGGTGTGACGGTCAAGCCCCAAACGAACACGGCGCACAGCCGGGCGAGAAGAGGACGACGAAGTGACCCAGAAGACGGCTTCGAGCGCCGACCTGACGTGGTTGCTGGATGACCTGGTGGGCCGGGTGAAGCAGGCCGAACACGCGGTCGCGCTCTCCACCGACGGCCTCTTGATGGCCTCCTCCCAGGGGTTGAGCCGAGACGACGGCGAGCACCTCGCGGCGATGGCGGCCGGCATCCAGAGCCTCGCCCGAGGCGCCGGCAAGCGTTTCGGTGGCGGGCAGGTGCAGCAGACCATCATCGAGATGCAGTCGTCGTTCCTGTTCGTCACCGCGGCCGGCCGCAACGCCTGCCTGGCGGTGCTGGCCACCGAGGACGCCGACGTCGGTCTGATCGCCTACGAGATGGCGATGCTGGTCACCCGCGTCGGCAAGTACGTCGCATCACCATCGCGTGGCACTGATCAGCAGGTCGGCGAGAGGTAACGGCGATGACGGTCCAGGGGGAGTCCGCAGACCATCAGTGGGTGGATGACCATGCGGGTCCGGTGGTGCGCCCGTACGCGGTGACGCGCGGTCGGGCCCGCCCGGTCACCGGCACATTCGACCTGATCTCCCTGGTCACGGCGACCCGAGCCGAGGTCACGCCCGAGGTGGGTCTCGGCCCCGAGCATTTGGCGATCGTCGGGCTGTGCCAACGCATACAGTCCGTCGCCGAGATCGCCGCCCATCTCGACCTGCCGGTGGGCACCATCCGGGTGCTCCTCGGTGATCTGGCAGCCCGCAGCCTGGTGCAGGTCCGCGAGCCGCAGACCACGGCCGGTCTTCCCGACAACAGCATCTTCGAGGCGGTAATCAATGGACTACGGGCACTCTGACCGGCCGGCGGGAGCGACGCCACTGCCCACCGCGATCAAGATTCTGGTCGCGGGCGGCTTCGGCGTGGGCAAGACGACCATGGTTGGCGCGGTCAGCGAAACCCGGCCGTTGCGGACCGAGGAGGTGCTGACGGAGTCGGGGGTCGGCATCGACGACCTCTCCGGTGTGGAAGGCAAGACCACCACCACCGTGGCCATGGACTTCGGCCGGATCACCATCAGCGACGACCTGGTGCTGTACCTGTTCGGCACTCCGGGACAGGACCGGTTCTGGTTCGTCTGGGACGAGTTGGCGTTGGGGGCGATCGGCGCCGTGGTGCTGGCCGACACCCGCCGGCTCGCCGACTGCTTCCCCTCGATCGACTACTTCGAGGGTCGCGGCACGCCCTTCGTGGTGGCGGTGAACTGCTTCCAGGGCGCGCGGACGTACCGGCTCGACGAGGTGCAGGCCGCGCTGAACCTGGACCCGGGCGTGCCGGTGCTGCTCTGCGACGCCCGGCAGCGTGAGTCCAGCAAGGAGGTGCTCGTCACGCTGATGGAGCACGCCATGAAGACCCGCGAGGCCCGCCGCCGCGCCGCCAGCGGAGACTGACCCGAGGTTTTTCGGGGGAGGGTGTCCGGAACGCTGTCGGCCGATCGTCATGCTGGTGATACCCCGAGAAACAAGGGAGCGACCAGATGAAGTTCATGATGTTCGTGTGCAGCGACGCCGAGCCGGACACCGACCCCACCGAGTTGCCCGACATCCACAAGTGGGTGGCGGAGAACGACTCACGGGGTCGCCGCCTGACCGGCGACGCGCTGGCGCCGACCAGCGCGGCCACCACCGTCCGGGTTCGCGGCGGTGAACTGCTCGTCTCCGAGGGCCCGTTCGCGGAGACCGCCGAGGTGATCGTGGGCTTCGACCTGCTCGACTGCGCCGACCTGGACGAGGCGATCGAGGTGGCCCGCACGCACCCGATGGCCCGCGAGGGGCGGCTGGAACTGCGCCCGTTCGCGGACCTGCCCGACTGACGACGATGTTCACCTCGCAGCGCCGGCCGATGCCTACCCAGGCACCGGCCGGCGCGGCGGCGGCCGTCGCGGCCGCCAGCGTCGAGGCGTACCCCCGGATCGTCGCGACCCTGATCCGGGTGACCGGGGACTGGTCGTTGGCCGAGGACTGTGCCCAGGAGTCGTTGACCGCCGCGCTGGAGCGCTGGCCCGCCGACGGTGTGCCCGCCAACCCGGGCGGCTGGCTGATGACGGTGGCGCGTAACCGGGCGATCGACGTGCTGCGCCGCGCCACCGTGGAACGACGCAAGCTGCACGACCTGGCGTTGCTCACGCCGGATGAGGCGTCGCCGGAGCCGGAGGTGGGCCAGGACGTGGTGGACGACCGGCTGCGGCTCATCTTCACCTGCTGCCATCCGGCGCTCGCGATCGAGGCCCGGGTGGCGTTGACGTTGCGAACGGTCTGCGGCGTGCCGACCGCCGACATCGCCCGCCTCCTGCTGGTCAGCGAGTCGACGATGACCCGCCGGTTGACCCGGGCCCGCACCCGCATCACCCAGGCGGGCATCCCGTACCGGGTGCCGAGCGGGCCGGCGCTGACCGAGCGACTACCCGGCGTCCTCGCCGTGCTGTACCTGCTGTTCACCCGGGGCTACGTCGCCGACGGCGAACCGGCGTTCGCCGACGAGGCGGTCCGGCTGGCCCGGCTGCTCGACCGGCTGATGCCCGAGCAGTCCGAGGTCGCCGCGCTGCTGGCGCTGTTCCTGTTCCACCACTCCCGTCGGGATGCCCGCCGCGACGCCGCCGGCACCCTGCTCACCCTGCACCGGCAGGACCGCGACCGGTGGGACCGCGCCGCCATCGCCGAGGGCCTGGCCACCCTCGATCGGGTACGCCACGACGGGCCGTACGCGTGGCAGGCCCGGATCGCCGCCTGCCACGCCACCGCCGTCTCGGTCGACGACACCGACTGGCCGACGATCGCGCGGGCCTACGACGCGCTGGCTGCCCTCCGCCCCTCGCCGGTGATCGCGCTCAACCGCGCGGTAGCGCACGGGTACGCGTACGGGCCGGCCGTCGGGCTGGCCCTGCTCGACGCGGCACGAGCCGGGGGCGGACTGGGCGGCTATCCGCTCGCCGTGGCGGTGGAGGCCGACCTGGTGGCCCGGCAGGGTGACCGGTTGCGCGCGGCCAGCCTGTTCCGGGAGGCGGCGACGGCGGTCGCTTCGACCGCCGAGCGCCGTGCCCTGCTCGGCCGGGCTGACGAACTGGCCGGGTAGGCCGGCGGGGTCCAGCCGGGCCCGGCCAGCACCAGGAATCGGGTCCAGACCGCGAGGCCCTGGTCGACCGGGCCGACGACCTCATCCGCGAGGCTGACAGTCACGCCACAAGGATCGGTACGTCGTACTTGTGGATGCGGTCGTCCCGGGTGACCAGGGTCAGCCCCTCGTGCAGGGCCTGCGCGACAAGCATCCGGTCGAAGGGGTCCCGGTGGATCGCCGGCAGCCGACCAGCCGCGATGGCGTGATCGTGGAGGATCGGGAGTTCCCGCAGTTCGGCGTCACGAATCCGCTCGGCGAGGTCGGCAGGGCCGGCCAACTTGCCCAGCGACTGTTTGATCGCGACCTCCCACAGCGTGACCGGGCTCAGATACACATCGGGTTCGGCGTCGATGCGGTCCTTGACGTCCGTGGCGAGCCCCGGGTCGTCGGTCAACCACCAGAGCACCACGTGCGTGTCGAGCAAGAGCCTCATCCGGACAGCCCGAAGTCGCGAGCAACCTCGTCGTTGACCTCGTCGGAATCCCAGTCTCCGGTGAGATCCAGCGCACCGCGCAGAGAGCCGCGACCAGTGCGTGTCGTACGACGAAGAGGAATGACTTTGGCGACCGGGGTACCGGCCCGACTGATCACGATTTCCTCGCCGTGCTCGACCCGTTCGATGATGCGTGACAGGTTCGTCTTCGCATCGTGGATGTTGAACTGTGCCGCAGCTTCACCGGCCACCATGACACCTCCTTAGCTAAGAGGTTAGCCCGGGGCGGGGTGTCGGGACGGGAACGACGCAGGCTCCCTCCCGCCGAAGGGCGGGAGGGAGCCTGGTGACATCGGTACGTCAGCTGGCGATCATGCGGCGCAGCACGAACTGCAGGATGCCGCCGTGCCGGTAGTAGTCCGCCTCGCCCGGGGTGTCGATCCGCACCACAGCCTCGAACTCGACGCCGGTGTCGGTGGTGACAGTCACCGTGCGCGGGGTCTCGCCGTCGTTGAGCGCGGTCACCCCGGTGATGCTGAACGTCTCGGTGCCGGTCAGGCCGAGCGACTCGGCGGTGACGTCCACCGGGAACTGCAGCGGCAGCACGCCCATGCCGATCAGGTTGGAGCGGTGGATCCGCTCGTACGACTCGGCGATGACCGCCCGGACGCCCAGCAGCATCGTGCCCTTGGCCGCCCAGTCCCGCGACGAACCCGAGCCGTACTCCTTGCCGGCCAGGATGACCAGCGGGATGCCGGCCTCCTGGTAGGCCATCGAGGCGTCGTAGATCGAGGTCTGCTCGCCGGTGAGGTGGTTGACGGTGAAGCCGCCCTCCACCCCCGGAACCAGCTGGTTGCGCAGCCGGATGTTGGCGAAGGTGCCCCGGATCATCACCTCGTGGTTACCCCGGCGGGAACCGTACGAGTTGAACTCGTGGCGCGGCACGCCGTGCTCGGCCAGGTACGTGCCGGCCGGGGAGTCCGCCTTGATCGCACCGGCCGGCGAGATGTGGTCGGTGGTCACCGAGTCACCCAGCTTGGCCAGCACCCGGGCGGCGGAGATGTCGACGACCGGGCTCGGCTCCTGCTGCATGCCCTCGAAGTACGGGGGCTTGCGCACGTAGGTGGAGTCGTCCGCCCAGGCGAACGTGTCGCCGGTCGGGGTGGGCAGCGACTGCCAGCGCTCGTCACCGGCGAAGACGTCCGAGTACGCGGCGCTGAACCCGGTGGCGCCGATCGCCTGGGCGATGACGTCCTGAATCTCGGCGCTGTTCGGCCAGATCTCCCGCAGGTACACCGGGTTGCCCTCGGAGTCCTCACCGATCGGCTCGTTGGCCAGGTCGATGTCCATCGTGCCGGCCAGGGCGTACGCGACAACCAGCGGCGGCGACGCCAGGTAGTTCATCTTGACGTCCGGGTTGATCCGGCCCTCGAAGTTCCGGTTGCCGGAGAGCACCGAGACCACCGACAGGTCGTGCTCGTTGACCGCGGCGGACACCTCCTCGGGCAGCGGGCCCGAGTTGCCGATGCAGGTGGTGCAGCCGTAGCCGACCAGGTTGAAGCCGAGCTTGTCCAGGTACGGCGTGAGGCCGGCCCGCTCGTAGTAGTCCATGACGACCTTCGAGCCCGGGGCCAGGGTGGTCTTCACCCACGGCTTGCGGCTCAGGCCCTTCTCCACGGCGTTGCGGGCCAGCAGCGCGGCACCGATCATCACCTGCGGGTTGGACGTGTTGGTGCAGGACGTGATCGCGGCGATCACCACGGCGCCGTGGTCCAGCTCGTACTCGACGCCGTCGGCGCCGGTGACCCGGACCGGGTTGGTGGCCCGGCCACCCGCGCCGACCGCCGCCGTCTCCAGGTCACGCGGCTCGTCGGCCGGGTCGCTGAACTCGTTGGCCGGCGGGTCGCTGGCCGGGAAGGACTCGGCGCTGGCCTCGTCGGCCGGGCCATTGGCGCCGCGCGGCAGCTCCTCGCGGGGGACACCCGGCTTGATGTCACGCTCGTTGGTGGAGTCGTCGGCCACGTAGTCGGTCAACGCCGAGCGGAACAGCGTCTTCGCCGCGCCCAACGGCACCCGGTCCTGCGGGCGCTTCGGGCCGGCGAGCGACGGCTCGATGGTGCTGAGATCCAGCTCCAGGCGCTCGGAGTACTCCGGCTCGGCGTCCGGGTCGTGCCAGAGGCCCTGCTCCTTGGCGTACGCCTCGACGAGCGCGACCTGCGCGGCGTCGCGGCCGGTCAGCTCCAGGTAGCGGATGGTCTCACCGTCGATCGGGAAGATCGCCACGGTGGAGCCGTACTCCGGGGACATGTTGCCGATGGTGGCCCGGTTGGCCAGCGGCACGGCGCTCACGCCCGGGCCGTAGAACTCGACGAACTTGCCGACCACACCGTGCTTGCGCAGCATCTCGGTGATGGTCAGCACCAGGTCGGTGGCGGTGGTGCCGGCCGGCATCTCGCCGTGCAGCTTGAAGCCCACCACACGGGGGATCAGCATGCTGACCGGCTGGCCGAGCATCGCGGCCTCGGCCTCGATGCCGCCGACGCCCCAGCCCAGCACGCCCAGGCCGTTGACCATGGTGGTGTGCGAGTCGGTGCCGACGACGGTGTCCGGGTACGCCTGGCCGCCCCGCTCCATGATCGTGCGGGCCAGGTACTCGATGTTGACCTGGTGCACGATGCCGGTGCCCGGCGGGACGACCTTGAACTCGTTGAACGCGGTCTGGCCCCAGCGCAGGAACTGGTAGCGCTCCTTGTTGCGCTCGTACTCCAGCTCGACGTTGCGGGCGAACGCGTCCTCGCGGCCGAACAGGTCGGCGATGACCGAGTGGTCGATGACCAGCTCGGCGGGGGCGAGGGGGTTGACCTTGCTGGCGTCGCCGCCCAGCTCGCGGACGGCCTCGCGCATGGTGGCCAGGTCGACCACGCAGGGCACACCGGTGAAGTCCTGCATCAGCACCCGTGCCGGGGTGAACTGGATCTCCACGCTCGGGGCGGCGGTGGAGTCCCACCCGCCGAGCTGGCGGATGTGGTCGGCGGTGATGTTCGCGCCGTCCTCGGTCCGCAGCAGGTTCTCCAGCAGGATCTTCAGGCTGTACGGCAACCGGGCGTGGCCGTCCACCTTGTCGATCTTGAAAATCTCGTAGCTCGCGTCTCCGACGCGTAGCTGGGTCTTCGCACCGAAGGTGTCGAGGCTCGCCACGTCGTACTCCTTCACACCAGCGACCGTGAGTAGTCCTGAGCAGTCTGTCGCACCGGTCGGGGTGCCGCCGAGGTTAGGTGACACTTACCGCCGATTCCGCTTCCAACAAAACCGTACGTCCGTCTTGCTATATGTGCAACCCGGCGTACCGACCCGGCGGGCCCACGACCGCACCGCGCCGACAGACCGGCGGGGTAGGGTCGGGAACCGATCGGAAGGGGTGCCGAGTGATCGACGTTCAGCACTGGCTCTCGGCGCTGCCTCCAGGCGTGGTCTACCTGCTCGTCGCCGCAGTGATCGGCGTGGAGAGCATGGGCGTCCCCCTGCCCGGCGAAATCGTCCTGGTCAGCTCCGCACTGCTCGCCGCCACCGGCGTGGTGGAACCGGAGTGGGTGGCCACCGCGGCGGCGTTCGGCGCCATCGTCGGCGACTCCATCGGGTACGCCATCGGCAGACGCGGCGGCCGTCCGCTGCTCGTCCGGCTGGGCAGGCGCTTCCCCAAACACCTGGGCCCGGCGCAACTCGCCCGCGCCGAACAGAGCTTCGCGCGGCACGGCGTCTGGGCGGTCTTCTTCGGTCGGTTCGTGGCACTGCTGAGGATCCTGGCCGGGCCGCTCGCCGGGGCGCTGCACGTGCCGTACCGCCGCTTCCTGGTGGCCAACGCCGCCGGCGGGTTGGTCTGGGCCTTCGGCACGACGTACCTGCTCTACTCGGTGGGTCGCGCGGCCGAACACTGGCTGAAGGACATCTCCTGGGCCGGGCTGGTCCTCGCGGTGCTCGCCGGGCTCGGCAGCACCTGGTGGCTACGCCGACGCGCTCAGCGCATCGAGGCGGCCGACGCCGGCAGTGGCCCGGCCAACGCCGGCAGTGGCCCGGAAGTGGCCGAGGTGGCCGCCGGCTACGGTGGCCCCGGGCGGTCGGTCGGCTGGGGTGGCCCCCGACCTCGGTCCGGTCCGTGTCGACCCGGTTCGTGTCGACCCCGTCCGCGCGGGCGACGAGCACTGACCTTTGGCGCTGACCTCTGGACATGCTGAAGGGCCGGGCCCCGTGGTGGGGTCCGGCCCTTCGGCGGTGTGCTGGGGTGCTGGTGTGCTGGTGTGCTGTGCAGCTGGTGTGCTGTGGGTCAGCTGGTGGCGTAGCCGCGGGTGGCGATCCAGTCGGCGAGGTGCTCGACGGTGACCTCGTAGGAGGCGGTGTTCGGGTTGGCGGAGTCGGCGATCTTGACGGTGTTGCCGTTGTCGCGGTAGCCGACGACGCTGATGTAGTGCCCGCCCTCGAAGGAGTGGGTGTTGCCGTCGGTGTCGGTGGTGGTGCCGGCGATGTTGGCGACCACGGCCCGGCCGTCGTCGACGGTCTTCACAACGTCGGCGCGCAGCTGGTCGGTCTGCTTGTCATCCGCGGCGGGCGTGCTGATCTCCACCGACCGGTAGGCGTCGTTCTTACCGGTCTCCTTGTTCAACACCGGGGTGATGTCGTTGATGGAGTTGGTGCCGGCTTCGGTGGTGCCCATTTCCTTGGCCATGGCGTCGACGCTGATGTCCTTGCCCTGCACGGACAGGGCGTTACGGGCGGCGGCGGGGCCGCAGTAGTAGAAGTTCGGCTGGGCCTCGTAGCGCACGCCGAGCTGACGCTCACCGGCGGGCTGGCGGTCGGTCTGGGTCTGCGACGCCGGCTTGCTGGTGTTCGGGGCGGCGAAGGCGGTGGTGACGGGGCCGGCGATGGCGCCGCCGGTGAAGGCGAGACCGGCGGCGGTCAGGGCGGTCTTACGGATCAGATCGGTACGCATGATGGCGTGCTCCTCTGCATCGGGGGTGTTTCCGCACGAGCACTGAACGCGGGGGGTCACGAGCACTGAACGCGGGGGGTGTGGCCGTGCGGGGAGGTTCGTGGCGGCCCGGCGACCCGCTGGGGTCGGCGTCGGGACAGGGTGTAACGGTTCGCGGTGGCGGGTCATTCCGCCTGCCCAGCGGCCCTGTTGTGATGCCGGGCCTGGCTGGTTCCGCCTACCTGGGGCCGGCCGGTGGTGCTCGGGCCTGGCTGGTTTCGCCTACCTGGGGCCGGCCGGTGGTGCTTGACCGTGCGGGGGGTGTAACCGTGGCAGCCGGGCGGGTGTTCCCGGCGGCTGCCCTCCACCGGGCCGGGGCGCGGTGGTCTGCCAGGTATAACGACCCGGCCCGGTCGGCGATTCCGCCGTCGGGGTGGCACCGACCACCCGACATCCCCGCCCAAACCGGACACCGGTGCCTGCCGGGATGCCCCGACATGACGGACGAACGGGATGATCGACTCGGGTTCCTGAAAACCGCGCTGTCCCGGGGCCCGGGAAGCCCCGACTTCATGAAAGCCGAGTGGATCACGCCCGTCTGCGCCATTTGCGCCCGCTCGACCGGGGCCGACGCGGGGAGACAGTGCCTGACGGAACCGGGCGACTTGGCCGGACCCGGTCCCACCCTTGGGTCACGCCGCGGCCCCGTTCGCCCGCCGGGCCGTCCGCCCGTTCGCCCGGGTCGGCTGTCTGCCCGGGTCGGCTTCTGCCCGGGTCGTTCGTCGGGTCGTTCGCCGGGTTGTTCGCCCGTTTGCCCAAGTCGGTTGGTCGCCGGGTGGCCCGCCGGGTTGCCCCGCCGACTCTCTACAGGGGACGGTCGGTCAGGCGGGGTCGGCGGGCTTCGCCGCGTCGTTGGCCTGGGCGTGCCGCTCCAGGAGTCGCTGCCGGATCTCCTCCGGGGTGTACGCGCGCCGACGCCGTTCGGCCCGCGCGATGACCACACCGGAGGCCGCGACGCCGGCGAGCCCGGCCAGCCCGAGAACCTTCCACCACCGCATTCGTTGCCGCATCGGCCTAGGCTAGTCCCTCATGAGCATCAGCCTGGACGAGGCCGTCGAGTTGACCCGCACCGGTGACGTGTGGGTTTTCCGGGGTCGCAGCGTGCCGGACCGGGCCATCCAGTTCACCACCAACAGCCCGGTGAACCACGTCGGGATGGCGGTGGTGTTGGACGACATGCCGCCGCTGATGTGGCACGCGGAGCTGGGCAGGTCGTTGCCGGACCTGTGGTCGGGCACCCACCAGCGCGGCGTGCAGCTGCACGACCTGCGGGACGCGGTCTGCGTCTGGGCCAACCGGTACGGCCAACGGGCCTGGCTGCGACAGCTCGACCCGCCCGCCGACGGGGAGATGGAACGGGCGGTGCTGCGGACGATCGCGCGGTTGGACGGCACACCGTTCCCGTCGACAGCGCAGCTGGCGTGGCGCTGGGTGCGTGGTCGGGTGCCGACGCTGCCCCTGCCCGGCCGGCCAGCACCTCGGCGAAACCCGGCGACCCCGGCGATCCCTGCCGGCCCGGCCGGATCGGCGGGTGAGCGGGACCAGGCGACCCCGGCCAGTCCGGCCGGATCGGCGGGCGAGCGGGACCGGGCGCTGGAGACGGCGTACTGCGCCGAGGTGGTGGCGGTGACCTACGAGGCCATGGGGTTGCTGCCGGCGGGGCGGCGTCCGAACTGGTACGACCCGGGGCGGTTCTGGAGTGGTGACGACCTCGGTCTGGCCGCCGACGCCCGGTTGGGGTCGGAGATCGAGGTACGGGTGCCGCCGCGCTGAGGTTTGACCCGGGCGGTGACCGGCAATTGCTGTGACCGTGAACGCCTCCACGGATCTTGACACGTTGGCCGACTTCTTCGACCGGTACGGCGTGGCGCTGACCTCCGGCGATCTGCCGGCCATCGCCGGCTGTTACGCCCTGCCGGGGCTGGTGGTGGCCGACACGTACAGCTTCTCGTTCACCACCGCGGCGGCGGTGGCGCTGTCCTTCGTGGGCGCCGCGCCGGACTACCAGGACCGGGAGCTGGTCGCGGCCCACGCCCGGATCGAGGACGTGCAGCCGGTGTCCGCGCTGTTGACGATGGTGGCGGTGGAGTGGGAGTTCCTGGACAGTCGGGGGCAGTCAGTGCCCGGGGAGCGGTACCGCTACCTGTTGCGTACCTCCGATGAGGGGCCACTGATCTGCACGGTCGTCCGGACGGGTTGACCGACCGGGGCCGGTCGGTCCGATCCGTACCCGCCAGGTTCCCGGTCCGCGTGGCGCTGGCTACGCTGTCGCGTCGGTGGGGGACGAGGGGAGACCTGATGGCGGTGCGGCCGGACGGTGCGGCAGATTCGCGGGCGGCGCGGGTGTTGGTGTCGGTGCCGTGGATCGTGGTGCTGCTCGGTGTGTGCGCGCTGGTGGTGCTCCTGGTGGTGGCGCTGTTGTCGTTCCGGGGCAGGGAGCACGACGCCGGGCCGCAGGCAGCGCCTCCGGCGTTCCTGCCGACCGTGCCGGCGGGAGCATCCACCACCGGCGGGCCGACCCCGGCCGCTGTGGAGCGGCGCTCGGTGTCGCCGCGACCGTCACGCAGCAGTCGGTCACCGTCCCCGTCGCCGCGGCCCACGATGACCGGCTCGCCGACGCCGGGGCGGACGAGCGTGCTGTCCGCGCCGACGACACCGGCGGAGGACCCCGTCAGCGCCCGCTACCAGGTCGGCACGAACGGCTGGAACGGGGAGTCGGCGATCCTGTCGATCGCCAACACGTCGAGCCGGTCGGTGGACTGGCAGGTGGAGTTGGCGTTCGACGACGACACCTGGTCGCTGCGAGTCGGTGACGACTCGGGCGTCTCGGTACGGGGGCGCGGGGACGGCGAGTTCGTGGTGCGCGGCACCCGTTCGCTGGAACCGGGCGACTCCCGGACGCTGCGGCTGCGCGTCGGCCTGGGTGAGTCGGCGCAGCGACCGCGAACGTGCACGATCAACGGGGTCGACTGCCGGATCGGCTGAGCCGCGGCCGGGTCGGTGGCCGGCGACGCCGTACGGCCGAGGCTTACCGCCCGGGCGCCGATCGCTACGCCGCGTGGCCGAGGCTTTCCGGCCTGGGCCGCCGATCGCTACGCTGCGCGGACGATCCGCTGAGGGAGGTACATGTCCGGCATGCGCCGCCGTGCTCCGCGTCCGCCGCACGGTCCGGTCGCGATCGCATCGTCGCCCTGGATCGTGGTGGGTGCCGGTGTCGTCGTGATGGTGGTCCTGCTCTTCGTGGCGCTGGGCGCGTACCGGGGACGCACCCCGGCGCCGGACGGCGCGCAGCCGCCGGCGCTGCCGGTGCCGTCCGTGGCGGCGGCGCCGAGCGTGCCCACGTCGGTGCCGTCCACGGTGCCGTCTCCGGCGCCGGTGCTGCCGGGGTTGTCCGGGCGGGCCAGCGGGCTGCCGCCGAGCGCCGCGGCCGGTTCCGGTTCACCGTCGGCAGTTCCGACGGTCGCTGCGACCGGGCGGCCGACGGTGACCCGGTCGCCGACCCGGGCGGCACCGGGGCAGCCGGGGATGGCCGGGCGGTACCGGGTGGTGCAGAGCTTCGACGGCGGTTTCATCGGCGAGGTGGCGATGGTGAACACGTCCGCCCAGAGCCGCGGCTGGACGGTGCGGTTGGAGTTCTCCGGTGGACGGTTGGTGACCGCCTGGGTGGAGGGCGTCCCGCAGGGGACGATCCGGCAGGGCGATGACGGCTTCACGTACGTCAGCGGGGTCGAGGTGTCGGCCGGCGGTTCGGTGTCGCTGCGGTTCCACATGGAGCGGACGTCCAGCGCGCCACGGGAGTGCACTGTGGACGGGGTGCGCTGCAGCGGCCTCTGAGCGGCGATTTCGCAAGGTTGCTGCTTTGTTGCGACCACGTTTGCAAGGTATTGCAGAATGTTTCGGCAAGGGTTAGCGTGCGGCCATCAGCGACCAGAGGAAGGCGTCGATGAAACCCCCGCCGAGACCGCGTACCGCAGTGCTGGCCCTTACCTCCCTGCTCACCGTCACCCTCGCTGGCGCTCCGGTCGCCGTGCAGCCCGCCGCCGCGAGCCCTCAACCGTCCGACCGTGCCTCACTCTCGGTCGTCGGCGCGACCCAGTGGCGCGACGAACCCAGCGCCGACGCGCTGCTGAAGGCCGGCGGCAGCGCCGCCCGCGCCGAGCAGTTCTACTTCGTCCTGCCGGATCGGTTCGCCAACGGAGACCCCCGCAACGACACCGGTGGCCTCGCCGGTGATCGGCTGCGCACCGGCCTCGACCCCACCGACAAGGGCTTCTACCACGGCGGTGACCTCAAGGGCGTCATCGACAAACTGGACTACATCCAGGGGATGGGCACCACCGCCATCTGGCTCGCCCCGATCTTCAAGAACCGGCCGGTGCAGGGTGCCGGCAACGACATCTCGGCCGGCTACCACGGCTACTGGATCACCGACTTCACCCAGGTGGACCCGCACTTCGGCACCATGGAGGAGATGAAGCGCCTGGTCAGGCTCGCCCACCAGCGCGGCATCAAGGTCTACCTCGACGTGATCGTCAACCACACCGCCGACGTCATCAAGTACGCCGAGGACAAGTACGCGTACGTGGACAAGGCGACCTCGCCGTACACCGACGCGCGGGGCCGGGCGTTCGAGGACCGCAACTACGCCGACGGCAGCCGCGCGTTCCCACCGGTCGACAAGGAGTCCTTCCCGTACACGCCGACCTTCGCCGAGCCGGAGGATGCGAGCGTCAAGGTCCCGGCCTGGCTCAACGACGCCACCATGTACCACAACCGGGGTGACTCCACCTTCGCCGGAGAGAACAGCGAGTACGGCGACTTCTTCGGCCTCGACGACCTGTGGACCGAGCGTCCCGAGGTGGTCCGGGGCCTGACCAAGGCGTACGGGGACTGGATCGGCGCGACCGGCGTCGACGGGTTCCGGTTGGACACCGTGAAGCACGTCAACATGGACTTCTGGCCGCAGTTCAGCCGGGGCATCCAACGGGCCGCCGAGAAGGCCGGCAAGAAGGACTTCTTCATGTTCGGCGAGGTGTACAGCGCCGACCCGGAGATCAGCTCCAGCTACGTCCGCCAGGGTGGCCTGCCGGCCACCCTCGACTTCGCCTTCCAGGAGGCCGCGCGGGGCTTCACCGCGGGCGCCGGATCGGCCAAGGCGCTCGCCGACGTGTACGCCCGCGACGACCTGTACGCCGCCCGGGACACCGACGCGGGCCGGTTGACCACCTTCCTCGGTAACCACGACATGGGCCGGATCGGTTCGTTCATCGCCGGTGGTGGCACCGATGCGGCCAGCCACCTCCGACGCGACCAGCTCGCCCACCAGTTGATGTTCCTGACCCGTGGCCAGCCGGTGGTCTACTCCGGCGACGAACAGGGCTTCACCGGGCCGGGCGGAGACAAGGACGCCCGGCAGGACATGTTCGCGTCGAAGACCCCCGACTACCTCGACGACGACCTGCTCGGCACCGACCGCACCCACGCCAGCGACCAGTTCGACACCTCCCATCCGCTGTACCGGACCATCGCCGAGCTGGGCCAGCTGCGCCAGGCCCACCCGGCGCTGCGCGACGGCGCGCAGGTCACCCGGTACGCGGCCGACGGGCCGGGCGTCTTCGCCGCCTCCCGGATCGCCCCGGCCGACCGCACCGAGTACGTGGTGGCCGTGAACAACGCCGACACCGCGCAGACTGTCACTGTGGACACCTGGTCGGCCGGCGCCACCTTCACCGGCATCTACGGCGCCTCCGGCGACGCGCGGGCCAACGGTGACGGCGAAGTGGCCCTCACCGTGCCGCCGTTGTCGGCCGTCGTGTACCGGGCCGGCAGCCCCATCGCACCGGCCGCCGACAAGCCGACCATCACCATCACCAGCCCGATCCCGGACGCGCCGGTCGCCACCCGGGCCGCGGTCACCGCCCGGGTCACCGGTGATCCACTGGCCAGCGTCACCGTCGCGGCCCGGGTGGCCGGTGGCCGGTGGACGCTGCTGGGCAGCGCCGACCACGCCCCGTACACCGTGCAGCACGACCTGACTGGCCTGGCCGGGGGTACCCGGGTCGAGTACAAGGCGGTGGTCCGCGACGGTCGGGGCCGGACCGCCACCGCCCGGTCCACCGCAGTCGTCGGCACCCCGGAGCAGGGCGGCTCCCGGGAGTGGGCGGTGGTGCACTACCAACGCCCGGCCGGCGGGTACGACGACTGGGGGCTGTACGCCTGGGGGGACATCGACCCGGCGTACGTCACCGAGTGGCCCAAGGGGCAGCCGTTCGCCGGGGAGGACTCCTACGGCCGGTTCGCCTGGGTGAAACTCAAGCCGGGCGCGACGTCGGTGAACTTCCTGGTCGTCGACAAGGCTGGCACGAAGGACGTCGCGCAGGACCGCAGCATCGACCTCAGCCAGACCGGAGAGATCTGGCTCAAGCAGGGCGACCCGGCGATCTACCCGAGCAGGCAGGCCGCCACCGGTGAACCGGACCCGCCGGTCGAGGAGGGCACCGCCGTGCTGCACTACCGGCGGGCCGACGGCAACTACGACGGCTGGGGCCTGCACCTGTGGGACGGCGCGGCCAACCCGACCGAGTGGTCCGCCCCGCTGCGGCCGAGCGCCGTCGACGCGTTCGGGGCGGTGTTCCGGGTGCCGCTGGCCGCCGGCGCCACCGGCCTGAACTACATCATCCACAACGGCGACACCAAGGACCTGCCCGACGACCAGCGGCTCGACTTCGCCAGCGCCGGGCGGGAGGTGTGGCTGCTCGCCGCCACACCGGGCCGGCTGCTGCCGTCGGCGGCCACCACCGCCAGCGGGGACACCGACATCAGCAAGCAGAAGGCGCACTGGATCGACAGGTCCACAGTGGCGTGGCAGACACCCCCGACCGACGGCAGGACGTACGCGCTGGTCGCCGCGCCCACCGGTGGGGTCAGCGTGGTCGACGGCGAGCTGACCGGCACGTACACCAGCCTGCCGTTGCGGGCGCAGCGCAACGGGCTCACCGAGGCGCAACGCGACAGGTTCCCGCACCTGTGGTCGTACCGTAGCTTCGCCCTGGACCGGGCGGACCTGGCCAAGGTCCCGGCGGCGTTGCGCGGGCAGTTGCTGGTCACCGCGCGCGACGCCGAGGGTGCGCTGCTCGCCGCCACCGGCGTGCAGATCCCCGGCGTGCTCGACGACGTGTACTCCCGGGCGACCGACGCCACCCTCGGGCCCACCTTCGCGGGCCGGACGCCGAGCCTCGCGCTGTGGGCGCCCACCGCCCGGAGCGTGGCGTTGCAGCTGTTCGACTCGACCACCAGCGCCCCGAGGACGGTGCCGATGCGCCGCGACGACCGCACCGGCGTCTGGTCGGTGCGCGGCGATCGCTCCTGGACCGGCAAGTTCTACCGGTACGAGGTGCGGGCCTGGCAGCCGGCAGCGCAGAAAATGGTCACCGCGTCGGTCACCGACCCGTACTCGGTGGCCCTCGCCGCGGACTCCACGCACAGTCAACTCGTCGACCTCAACGACCCGGCGCTGGCCCCTCCCGGGTGGCGCACGCTGCGCAAACCGGCGCCCGTGCCGGCCGCGAAGGCGCAGATCACCGAGTTGTCCGTGCGGGACTTCTCCATCGCCGACGAGACGGTGCCGGCCGAGCGGCGGGGGACGTTCCTCGCGTTCACCGACCCGAAGACCGCCGGCATGACCCACCTGCGGGCGGTCGGCGACGCCGGTGTCACCCACCTGCACCTGCTGCCGGCGTTCGACTTCGCGACGATCCCCGAGCGGCGCGCCGACCAGCGGCAGCCCGCCTGCGACCTGGCCGCGCTGCCGCCAGACTCCGCGGAGCAGCAGAAGTGCGTGGCGGCGGTCGCCGAGACCGACGGCTACAACTGGGGGTACGACCCGCTGCACTACACCGTCCCGGAGGGCGGCTACGCCGTCGACCCGGCCGGCGCGGCGCGGACCACCGAGTTCCGGCGGATGGTCGCCGGGGTGAACGACGCCGGGCTGCGGGTGGTGATGGACGTGGTCTACAACCACACATCGGCGGCCGGCACCGACCCGAAGTCGGTGCTCGACCAGATCGTGCCCGGCTACTACCACCGGTTGTTGGACGACGGCACCGTTGCCAACTCCACCTGCTGCGCCAACACCGCCCCCGAGCACGCCATGATGGGCAAGCTGGTGGTCGACTCGCTGGTCACCTGGGCTCGGCAGTACAAGGTGGACGGCTTCCGCTTCGACCTGATGGGTCACCACCCGAAGGCCAACATCCTGGCCGTCCGGGCGGCCCTGGACCGGTTGACCGTCGCCCGGGACGGCGTGGACGGCCGGTCGATCCTGCTCTACGGCGAGGGCTGGAACTTCGGCGAGGTCGCCAACGACGCCCGTTTCGTGCAGGCCACCCAGGCCAACATGGCCGGCACCGGCATCGGCACCTTCAACGACCGGCTGCGCGACGCGGTGCGCGGCGGCGGACCGTTCGACGCCAACCCCCGGGTGCAGGGCTTCGCCTCCGGGCTCTACACCGACCCGAACGGCGACCCGGTCAACGGCTCACCGGCCGAGCAGAAGGCCCGGCTGCTGCACGCCCACGACCTGATCAAGGTGGGGCTCACCGGCAACCTGCGCGACTACCGGTTCACCGACACCGCCGGGCGGCAGGTCACCGGGGCGCAGGTCGACTACAACGGCTCCCCGGCCGGCTACACCGCGACGCCGGGGGAGGCCGTCACCTACGCCGACGCGCACGACAACGAGATCCTGTACGACGCGTTGGCGTACAAACTGCCGCAGGCCACCACGGCGGCGGACCGCTCCCGGATGCAGGTGCTGGCGCTGGGCACTGTGCTGCTGGGACAGGGCACCGGGTTCGTCACCGCCGGCACCGAGCGGCTGCGGTCGAAGTCGCTGGACCGCAACTCGTACAACTCCGGTGACTGGTTCAACCAGATCCGCTGGGGCTGTGAACGGGGCAACGGGTTCGGCGCTGGTCTGCCACCGGCGCCCGACAACGAGGACAAGTGGTCGTACGCGAAGCCGCTGCTGGCCGACCCGGCGCTGGTGCCGGACTGCGCGGCGATCAACACCACCGACGCCCGATACGCCGAGTTGCTGCGTATCCGGGCGTCGTCGCCGGTGTTCGGGCTGGCCAGCGCCGAGCAGGTGCAGCGGCGGGTCGCCTTCCCGCTGTCCGGTGCCCAGGAGACGCCGGGTGTGCTGACCATGACCCTGGACGCCCGCGGGCTGGGCGGTGCGTGGACGTCGGTGACCGTCGTCTTCAACGCCACCCCGTCGGCGGCCACCCAGACGGTGACCGGGCTGCGCGGAGCGGACGTGGCACTGCACCCGGTGCTGGTCGACTCGGCCGACCCGACGCTGCGGACCGCCTCGTTCGACCGGGCGGCCGGCACGTTCACCGTACCGGCGCGCAGCGTGGCGGTCTTCGTTCAGAAGTGACGGTGAACCGGCCCCCTTCCGCGTCTCGCGGAAGGGGGCCGGCCGGTGGTGCTGGCGCTGCGCTGTGGTCACCCGAGGGTGCTAAGTCATCGTCACCCAAGGGTGACCGATCAGGCGAAGCAGTTCTCGATGGTGCCGCCCGGGATGGCCAGGCAGTTGGTCGGACGGTTCGCGGTGATGGCGGACTTGTCGTCCACGTTCACGTCTCCGAAGAAGCTGAAGACACCGCCCGGCTCGAAGGTGGAGAAGTTGTGGGCGACCTTCGTCTTCGACAGGTTGACCTCGCCGAAGATGTTGAAGATGCCGCCGCCGACCCCGATCGGGCCGATGGCCCGGTTGCCGACGACCTCGCTGTCGCGCAGCGTGGTGACGCTCAGGGTGTTGAAGAGCCCGCCGCCGAAGAAGCCGGCGGTGTTGTCCTTGATGCTGCTCTTCTCGAACGTGACAGCGCTGCCGAAGGCGATGGCGACACCGCCACCGACACCGGCGGTGCTGTTGCGCTCCACCGAGACGTTGTGCAGGTTCAGCTGGCTGTCCGCCGCAGCGATACCGCCGCCAGCGAGGACCGCGGTGTTCGAGACGAACTTGGTCTCGTACGCCGTGGTGTTGCCCTCGATGTCGAGGTAGCCGCCGCCGAAGCCCAGCGTCTCGTTGTCGGTGATCTCGGCCTTCTTGAGCTCGACCGTTCCGCCGTTGACGTCGTCGGTGAAGATCGGCGCCGCGCCGTTGGAGATGCCGCCACCGCCGATGATGGCGGTGTTGTCCTTGATCTTCGACTCCTCGACCTTGAGCAGGCCGGCGTTGAAGACGCCGCCACCGAAGAAGAAGGCGGTGTTACGGGTGACGGTGCTGTGCCAGATCTTCGTGGTGCCGAAGTTGGCCACACCACCACCGTTGCCGCCCGACTGGTTCAGGACGACCTCGGACTCCAGGATCTCGGCGGTGCCACCCGGCTGGACCAGGATGCCGGCACCGTCGGTGGAATCCGGGTACTCGACGAGCGGCGTGACGACGCCGCCCTGAGCGGCCGGCGCGGCCTTGGCCGCGACCTTGGGTGCCGCCTTCAGGCCCGCCTTCGGGTTGGCCTGTCGGGCGGTGAGCGCCTGGTTCAGCGGAACGCCCGCCTTCACCTGAGCCGCGATCGCCTCGGAGTCCGAGTAGGACGCCCAGACGGCCGCCGGCTCGACGCTGTTGAACAGCTCGAGGGTCTGGCCACCCTTGATGGTCAGGCCCTTGATCGTGAGGTGACCACCGGCACCGACGTTCAGGATCCGGAAGTAGTCAGCGGTGGCTTCCCGAGCGATCGTGGTGTGCTCGCCCTTGAGCGTGATCCGCTCGGTGATCACCGGCAGGCCGTTGCCCTCGTAGTCGTTGCGGCTCAGGTTGTAGGTGCAGCCCTTGGCCAGCTCCAGCACACCGCCGTGCTTGTTGTTGGCGAACACGATCGCCTGAATCAGCTTGTCGGTGTCGCAGGGCACCTCCTTCCCGCGCTCGTGGTCCTTGTCGCGGCCCTTGTCGTCGCGGCCCTTGTCGTCCCGGTTCTTGTCCTCCCAGTCGCGCCCCTCGTCACCCCGCTGGTCGCCGTCCTTGCTGACCTGCGTGGTGTTCCAGTTCAAGCCGACCGCACCGGCGCTGCCCGCGACGCCCACCGCCGCGAGACTGATCACGCCCGTCAAACCGGCCACGCCACTGGCGAGCCAGAGCTTGCGGCGACGCTTGGCCGCCGCCCGCCCGGAGGCTTCGTTGTTCGTTAGGTAGTTGGACATCGGAGCTCTCTGCCCTCTCCTCGTACCAGACAGGGTCGCCGCCGTCAGACGGGCGTCCCCTGCTACAAATCGGTTGTAGCTCCCAAAACCACCGTATGAGAAGGTTCCTCGCCTCGCGGGCTTATCCGAGAGAAGCCCACATTCGGTTCATGTTGCCCCCACCGGGGTCCGGACCGACACACCACTGCCCAAGCCGGCCGAGCGCCCTGTGACCTGCCCAAATGGGTACGCCCCTCCGAACCGTCACCGGCTCGGAGGGGCGCGCCCTCTATGTGGATCAGCCCCACCCGATCAGGCGAAGCAGTCCGAAACGTTGAAGCAGTTGGTCGGACGGTTGGCAGTGACCGCGGACTTGTCGTCAAGCGTCACGGTGCCGCCGAGGCTGTTGAAGATGCCCCCCGGCGGGAGGGTGGAGAAGTTGTGCGCCACCGTCGTCCGGTGGAGCGTGACCTCGCTCCCCTCGGTGTTGAAGATGCCGCCACCGCGAGCGAACGGGCCGACCGCCCGGTTGCCCACCACCTCGCTGTCGCGCAGCGTGGTGACGCTGTCGTCGTTGTAGAGACCGGCACCGAAGAACCCTGCGGTGTTGTCCTTGATCCTGCTGTCCTCGATCGTCGCGACGCTGTCGAAAGCCACCGCCACGCCGCCACCCACGCCAGCGGTGCTGTTCTTGGCCACCGTGGCGTCCTTGAGCGTGAGCTGGCTGTCGGCCACCGCGACGCCACCACCGGCGAGAACCGCGGTGTTGTCACTGACCGTCGTCTGGTGCAACGTCGTGGTGCCCCCGACGTCCAGGACACCGCCGCCGAATCCGAGCGTCTCGTTGTCGGTGACCTCGCTCTTGTAGACCCAGACCGCGCCGCCGTCGACGTCCTCGGTGAAGATCCGCGGCGCGCCGTTGGCGATGCCACCGCCGCCGATGATCCCGGTGTTGTCCTTGATCTTCGACTCGTCGACCTGGAGGACGCCGGCGTTGAAGATGCCGCCACCGAAGAAGAAGGCGGTGTTGTGCGCGACCGTCGTCTTGCTGAGCCTGGTGTTGCCGAAGTTGGCCAACCCGCCGCCGTTGCCGCCGGCCTGGTTGTAGAGCAACTCGCTGTCCAGGATCTCCGCGCGGCCACCGGGCTGCACCAGCACCCCCGCGCCGTCGGTGAACCCAGGCTGCTCGACCAGCGGCGTCACCGCCGGCCCGGCACCCGTCGGCTTCGCCGGTGCGGCTACCGGCTTGGCGGCTGTCGCCGTGGCGGCCTTTGCTGTCGTAGCGGCCTTGGTCGGTGTCGCCTTGGCGGGTGCTGCCTTGGTGGTGGCTTTCGCGGGTGCTGCCTTGGTGGTGGCCTTCGCGGCCGGCTTGGCGACCGGCTTGGCGGCGGGTTTCGCGGCCGGTTTGGCGGCGGTGGCCGTGGGCTTCGCCGCTGCCGCCGGTGACTCGGTCCCGGGTGCGGCAGTGGCCGGCGGCTTGGCCACCGTCGAGCGGACCGCAGCCGAGTACGGCGCCCAGACCGTCGCCGGGTCGGCGGTCATCGAGGGCTGAAGGGTCTGGCCACCCCTGATGCTCAGCCCCTTGAGGGTGAGGTGGCCGCCGGCGCCGACGTTGAGGATGCGGAAGTAGTCCGCCGTGGCATCCCGTCCGATGGTGGTGTGCTCACCCTTCAGGGTGATGTGCTCGGTGATCAACGGGAGGCCGTTGCCGTCCTGGTTGCGGGTCAGGGTGTAGGTGCAGCCCTTGGCCAGCTCCAACACGCCACCGTTCTCGTTGTTGGCGAACGTGATCGCCTGGATCAGCTTGTCGGAGTCGCACGGGACCTGTTTGGCGCGGTCCTTCTCGTCGTGCTTGCCGTCCTTCCCGTCCTTGCCGTCTTTGCTGTCCTTGCCGGGGTGGTCGTCGAAGCCGCTCCAGTCGCCGCCGCTCCACTCGTCGTCCTGACCGCCATCGTCCTTGGTGCCGTTCTTGTCCGCACCGCCGTCGTCGCTGACGGTCTGCCGGTTGGTCGACGGCTGCGCGTCGGACACCTGGTCGGACTTCGGCTTGTCGTCTCGAGCGGCGACGCCGCCGAGCGCCGCCAGGCCGACCACCCCGGTCAACCCGGCCACACCGGCGACCCAGAGCGCCCGCCTTCGTCGTGTCGGCGGAGCTGTCGACGCCCCGCCGTCGGTACTCGTTACGTCGTTGGACATCAGAGCCTTCCGCCCTTTCCTACTACAGACGGGATCGCACCGCCCGAGGCGCCACGACCGGCTACAAATGGGTTGTAGCCAACTGATCCCCACCGTATGAGAACCATCTTCGCGATGCGGACGGATCCGAGATAACCACACATTGGGCGCAGGGCGGACATGGGTCATCAACCCGTCCGGGCTGGCAGAAGAAGGTCACTACCAGCACAAACGCCGACTGGCGGTGCGGCCGGTTCTGCCCCGGGGCCTAGCTCGGGCCGGCTCGGTGGGCCTCGTCCGGACCAGAGAGCCGTGGGCCTGTCGCGGGGTCGGATGTCGCGGGGCGGCCTGGTGTCGCGGGGTGGCCTGGTGTCGCGGGGTTGCCGCGGGGTCGGCCTGTCTTGGGGTGGTCTGGTGGTGCGGGGGTCTGTCGCGGGGTTGTGTGGCGCGGGGTCGGCGTGGCGCAGGGTTGGCCTGGTGCGGCGGGGTCTGTCGCGGGGTGGCCTTGTGGTGCGGGGGTCGGTCTGTCGCAGGGTGGCCTGCGGCGAGGTCGGGCCGACGGCGAGGTCGGGGGGACGGCGAGGTCGGGGCGACGGCGAGGTCGGGGCGACGGCGAGGCCGGGCCGACGGCGAGGTCGGCCGCCGCGAGGTTGAATGGCGATGATGTCGGGGGACGACGGTGTACGGCCGTCGCTGTCGCGGATGCGGCCGTCGCGGTGTGCGGATACCGAACACCGCTTGTCCCCTGCAGCGTGATCCACTCGGTTTTCCTGATAACGCGGTATCCGAGCGACGCGGATGGCACGACTTCAAGAAAACCGAGTGGATCACGGGCGGGGCTCAACCCGGCCCTCAGGCGAGGGCCAGGCGGACCAGGGGCCACGTCCACATCCTGGCGGGGTGGGGCCAGACGGGCCAGGCCCCGGCCCGTCAGTCGACGGGCCGGGGCCTGGTGGGGCCGGAGCTCCGGTGGACCAGGGGCTGGGCGGGCAGGGTCCAGGCGGGCCAAGCCCCGGCCCGTCAGTCGACGGGCCGGGGCTTGGTGGGCCGGGGCGGGGTGGGCCGGGGCCGGGTGGGCCGGGGCCGGGTGGGCCGGGGCCGGGTGGGCCAGGGCCGGGTGGGCCAGGGCCGGGCGGGCCGGGGCCGGGCGGGCCAGGGGCGGGCCTGGCCGGGCTGGCCAGGGGCGGGGCGGGTTAGCCGGGTAGGCGGGGGCCGGCTTCGCGCTGTTCGGCGAGCCAGGTTTCCACCTCGTCAGAGGTGCGGGGCAGCCCGGCCGACAGGTTCACCGCGCCGGTCGCGGTGACCAGCACGTCGTCCTCGATTCGGATGCCGACGCCGCGCAGTTCGGCGGGGACCAGCTCGTCCTCCGGCTGGAAGTACAGACCGGGCTCGACGGTGAGCACGTAACCCTCGCCCAGCGCGCCGTCGCGGTAGGTCTCCTTGCGGGCGTTGGAGCAGTCGTGCACGTCGATGCCGAGCATGTGCCCGAAGCCGTGCAGTGTCCACCGGCGGTAGACGGTCGACTTCTCGTCCATCGCCTCGTCCACGCTCACCGGCAGCAGGCCCAGGTCGGACAGCCCTTCGGCGAGCACCCGCATGCAGGTCAGGTGGACGTCCTTGAACTTCACCCCGGGGCGGATGGCCTCGATGCCGGCCTGCTGCGAGGCGTACACGATGTCGTAGACCTGGCGTTGCAGGGCGGTGAACCGCCCGTTCACCGGGAGCACCCGGGTCACGTCGGCGGTGTAGAGGTTGCGGCCCTCGACACCCATGTCCATCAGCAGCAGGTCACCCGGTCGGGTGGCGCCGTGGTTGTGCACCCAGTGCAGGATGGTGGCGTGCTCGCCGGCACCGACGATCGAGCTGTACCCGACGTCGTTGCCGTCGTGGCGGGCCCGCAGCGCGAAGACACCCTCCAGCAGCCGCTCGGAGACCGCCCGGTCGGCCGGCAGGATCCGGGCCACGTCCTCGAAGCCGCGGACGGTGGCGTCGATCGCGTCCTGGAGTTGGCCGATCTCCCACTCGTCCTTGACCAGCTTCAATTCCGAGATGGCGATCGCCAGCTCCCGGTCCCGGGCCGGTTGGCCGTCGGCGCGCGGCCCGTCATAGGGGCGGACGGCCGCGTCCACCTGGGCGTCGAAACCGCGCAACACACGGGTACGCCCCGGAGCCAGGTCGGCGAGCGTCGCCTCCAGGCCGGTCAGGTCAGCGGTGGGCAGGCCCAGCTCGGTCGACTTCTCGGCGAGGGTGTGCCGCCGGCCCACCCACAGCTCGCCGTTGCGGCTGCGGAAGAACTCGTCGGTCTCCCGGGAGGACCGGGGCCGCATGTACAGCATCGCGTCGTGCCCGGAGCCGTTGGGGCGCAGCACCAGCACGCTGTCGGCGTCGTGGTCGCCGGTCAGGTAGGCGAAGTCGCTGCCCGGCCGGAACGGGTAGTCGGTGTCGTTGGCCCGGACCTTCTCGGTGCCGGTGGGGATCACCAGCGTCTCGCCGGGGAAGGCCGCCGAGAGGGCAGCCCGCCGCTTGGCGTAGTTGGGGGTCTCCGGGCGGGGCGTCACGGGGAGCGCGGTGTCGCGCCAGCCCTGCCGCATGAAGGACAGGAACGCCTCCGGGAAGTCCGGATCGTGCGATTCCGTACCGTCCGTTGGCGTACCGTCGGTGCGTCCCTCGGTCATTGCGCCGCTCCCTCCGCTTCGTTGCTGGTCCCGACGGTACCGCGCGTCCGGTTGGCGGTAACGCCCCCCGGGAGTCGGGTGGATCGACGGACGGCTGCAAGGGCCGACAGCGCGCGTGGAAAGATGACGACCATGTGCGGACTTCTGGCCTTCTTCAGCGCGAACGGCAACGCCGCGGCGCACCGCGACCACATCGCCGGAGCGTTGGAATGCCTGCACCACCGCGGCCCCGACGAGACCGGGGTCGAGGTGGTCGGCGACGCCTCCGGCCGGTACGCGGACGGCGTGTTCGCCCACAAGCGGCTGGCCATCATCGACGTCGCGTCGAGCCACGAGCCACTGCCCTACGCGAACGGCCGTTACCTGCTGACCTTCAACGGCGAGATCTACAACTACATCGAGCTGCGCGAGGAGTTGATCAGGAACTTCGGTGCCCAGTTCGCCACCGCCGGTGACGGCGAGGTGATCGTTGCGGGCTACCACTTCTGGGGTGAGCAGGTGCTCACCCGCCTGCGGGGCATGTTCGCCTTCGTCATCTGGGACCGGCAGGAGCGCCGGGCGTTCGGTGCCCGCGACTACTTCGGCATCAAGCCGATGCACTACCTGGAGACCGCCGACGGCCTCTACCTGGCCTCGGAGAAGAAGGCGCTGCTGCCGTTCGCGCACAGCAACTACCAGGGCGACGCGGGCGTCGACACGGCCAACCTGAGCCACTACCTGACCCTGCAGTACGTCCCCGAGCCGGGCACCCTGCACAAGGGGATCAGCCGGATCGGTTCGGGGGAGTACCTGAACTGGACCCCGGGCGGGCGGATCGACGTGCGTCGGTGGTACCGGCCGGTGTTCCGGCCGGCGCCGGTGGACGACGAGCAGAAGCTCTACCACGAGATCCGGGAGACGCTGCGGGAGAGCGTGCGCATGCACATGCGCTCGGACGTGCCGGTCGGCTCGTTCCTGTCCAGCGGCATCGACTCGACGGCTGTGGTGGCGCTGGCCCGGGAGTTCAACCCGAACATCCTCACCTTCACCGTCGGCTACGACGTGCCGGGTTACTCGGAGATCGACGTCGCGCAGGACTCGGCCCGGCACCTGGACGTCACCACGATCCCCACCAAGATCGGCCCGCAGGACATGATCGACGCGCTGCCGAAGATCGTGTGGCACCTGGACGACCCGGTGGCCGACCCGGCGCTGGTGCCGCTCTACTTCGTGGCCAAGAAGGCCGCCGAGCACGTCACCGTGGTGCTCTCCGGTGAGGGCGCCGACGAGTTCTTCGGCGGCTACACGATCTACCGGGAGCCGCTGTCGCTGGGCACCGTCAACGGCCTGCCCGGCGGGGTGCAGAAGGGGCTGCGCGCGGTCTCCAGGGCGATCCCGCAGGGGGTCAAGGGCAAGAGCTTCCTGGAGCGCGGCACCACCCCGATCGAGGAGCGTTACTACGGCAACGCCCGGATGTTCACCGAGGAGGAGAAGCAGCAGTTGATGCGCCGCTACGACCCCTCGGTGCGCTACACGGATGTCACCGCCCCGATCTACGCCGAGTGCACGGAGCTGGACGACGTCACCAAGATGCAGTACGTCGACCTCTACACCTGGCTGCGCGGCGACATTCTGGTCAAGGCCGACCGGATCTCGATGTCGCACTCGCTGGAGGTGCGGGTGCCGTTCCTCGACCGCGAGGTCTTCGACGTCGCGGCGAAGATCCCGGTGGACCTGAAGCTGCCGCCGCGCTCGGACGCCACCAAGTACGCGATGCGCCAGGCGTTGCAGGGGGTCGTGCCGCCGGCCATCGTCAACCGCAAAAAGCTGGGCTTCCCGACCCCGACCCGGGTCTGGCTGCGCGGCGAGATGTACGAGTGGGCCCGGCACGTGCTCAGCACCTCGGGTGCGGGCGATCTGCTCGACCTGTCGTACGCGCTGCGGCTGCTCGACGAGCACAAGCGGGAGGAGGCCGACCACTCCCGCAAGGTGTGGACGGTGCTGATCTTCTGCATCTGGCACGCGATCTTCGTGGCCAAGACGCTCGACCCGGGTATCCAGCGCAACCAGTCCGCGCTGCTCACGAAGCCGGTGGTCGGTTCCATGGTCCGCTGACCCACGCCCCACCCTGTTGATCAAGAGGTTTGCGTCACCGGAAGCACTCCGGGTGACGCAAACCTCTTGATCATTTCAGGTGGTGGTCAGCGGCCGGCGCACGTGACAGTGGGAAGTCCGTTCGTTCCTGTGCTGCTGGCCAGGAAGCCGAACGTCGTGCTGCCCTCCGGTGCGACGGTGCCGTTGTAGGCGACGTTTGTCGCTGTCACCGTTGAACCGGACGACGTCTGGGTGGCACCCCAGATCTGACTGATCGATTGCCCGTTGGGCCAGGTCCAGTTCGCGGTCCAACCGGAGAACGGCGTGCTGCCGTGGTTCATGATCGTGACCTCGCCCTGGAAGCCGCCCTGCCAGGAGCTGCTCACCTTGTAGGCCGCCATGCATGCACCGCCGGACGGCGGCGGGGTGGTCGGGTCGGTCGGCGGATCCGTCGGGTCGGTCGGCGGATCGGTGGGGTCGGTCGGCGGGTCGGTCGGCGTACCACCCGGACCCACGCCGGTGACCTGGCCGCTGCCGCCGTCGAAGGTCACGTCGGAGCAGCCGAAGAAGTTCTCCTGCGAGTCCGAGCGGACCCAACGGGAGTAGATGATGTGCCGGCCACTCTTACCCGACGGCAGGTTGCCGCTGAAGTAGTAGTGCCCGTCGTTGCTGCCGACGCTGCCGCGCTGCGGCGGGTTGGTCACCGTGAGGAACGGCTGCTCCAGGTCACTCCAGGCCAGCGCCCGGGTCGGGCTCCAGCTGTCCTTCGTGACGTAGAAGTAGAACGTGCCCGGGTGGTGCGCCCAGTTGCTGTACTTGAAGTCCAACCGCGCCCCGGCGGTCAGGTGGGTCAGCGGCCAGTCGGTGCGGGGCAGGTCGTAGCCGCGGAAACCGGAGTTGCCGCCGCTGCACAGTTGCCCGTCCGGGATGAAGCCGGTGGTCCGGCCACCCGCGTCGGAGCGCAGCACGCTGAACCAGTTGTAGAGCGAGTTCGCCCCGCTCTGCGCCACCGCGGCGGCGCACGCGGGGTTGTTCGGCCTGATCTCACCGGTCTGGCTGCGGCCGTCCTGCCAGCACAGGTACGTGCGGCTGCCCGGCGTCATCGCCGCGCCGTGCGCGGTGGCCGGACCGGACGCCACGGCGACAGCGCCCAGCGCGAGGGTCACGGCCGCGGTGAGTAACGCGGCCGTACGGGAACGATTCACGGGTTCTCCTGACTCGCGAGGCGCGCTGCCTGAGCCGCCTCGCCGCAATCGGGTGGGATGTGGCCTGATCGCCCCGCTGTCGTGAGCGGTGCGACGATCACAGCGACGTGCCCCGGCGGAATCGGCCGGTGGACGTGCGCCGTCGACGGTCCTGTCCTGGACCGGTGCCCTCGCGTCTAACCAACCCGGCAACCGGCGGCGCCGCAGCCCTCGCACCGCCCGGTACGCGTCATCCCACCATGCCGTACCGGGCGGGCGCAATAGGCATTGCTCGATGCAGGAGAAGACCCGCCGGTCGCCGTTGAACGCCATATCCTGCCTACGGGGAGCGGGAACGGAGAGGCGGCCGCCGGTGCCGAACGTGTTCGACGAGGTGCACCGCCGGTGCCGCGACGGCGAGCCGGTCGCGCTGGCCACCGTCGTGGCCACCTGGCAATCCGCCCCGCAGCCACCCGGCGCCGCCATGGTGGTCACGACCGACGGCACCGTCGTCGGCAGCGTCTCCGGCGGCTGCGTCGAGGCGGATCTCTACGAACGGGCCCGCCGGGTGCTCGACACCGGCCAACCCGAGCTGCGCCGCTACGGGATCAGCGACGATGACGCCTACGCCGTGGGCCTGACCTGCGGCGGCATCCTCGACGTGTTCGTCGAGCGTGTCGACGCGAGCGCCCTGCCGGCGCTGGACGCGGTCGCCGCCGCCCGCCGCGACGGCCACCCGGCGGCAGTCGTCACCTGCGTCGCCGCCGACGCCCACCACCCACCGACCGCCGACGCCACCTGCGTCGCCGCCGACGCCGGGAGCCGACCGGTCGATGACGCCACCAACACACCGGCCGCCGACGCCGGCCGCCGACCGGCCGACGCCCATGATTCGCCGGCCGCCGCTGACCCCGCCGGGGCGAGCGACCCGGCCCGGCGGCTCGGCCGGCGGCTGGTGCTGACCGGCCAGCGCCGCGTCGGCTCGCTCGGCGACGACCGGCTCGACGACGCCGCCAGCGCCGACACCCTCGGGCTGCTCGCCGCGGGGCGCAGCGGGATGCTCCGGTACGGATACCACGGGCAGCGCCGAGGCAACGGCGTCAGTCTCTTCGTGACCACGTACGCCACGCCGCCCCGGATGATCGTCTTCGGGGCGATCGACTTCGCTGCCGCGGTGGCCCGGATCGGCGCGTTCCTCGGCTACCGGGTCACTGTCTGCGACGCCCGGCGGGTCTTCGCCACCGCGCGACGTCTTCCCGGGGCGGACGAGGTGGTGGTGCAGTGGCCGCACCGCTACCTGGCTACCGAGGTGGCGGCCGGTCGACTCGACGAGCGCACTGTGGTGTGCGTGTTGACCCACGACCCGAAGTTCGACGTGCCGTTGCTGGAGTTGGCGCTGCGCCAGCCGCTGGCGTACGTCGGCGCGATGGGCTCACGGCGCACCCACGACGAGCGGCACAAGCTGCTGACCGAGGCGGGGCTCAGCCCGCAGCAGCTGTCCCGGATCGCCTCACCGATCGGGTTGGACCTCGGTGGTCGTACCCCTGAGGAGACCGCGGTGAGTGTGGCCGCGCAGATCGTCGCGGCCCGGTGGGGCGGCACCGGCCGCCCTCTCGCCGCGCTCGACGGGCCGATCCACCGGTCGGGGTAGCGCGCCCGTCGGTGCCGGGCCTTCGGCGCCCATCGGGGCGCGCGCTGTGCCAGCCTGGTGCCACGGCGATCGGTTCGGCGAGCGGCGGCCGGCGACGACGAGAGGAACGGCATGGGATACGCGGTGGTGCTCGGCGAAGCGCTCGTCGACCTGCTCGACAGCGAGGTGGACGGGGAGCGGGTCTACCGGCAGGCCATCGGCGGTGGGCCGCTCAACGTCGCGGTCGGGGTGGCCCGACTCGGCGGCGCGGCACAGTTCGTCGGCTCGCTCGGTGATGACGCGCTGGGCGGCCGGATCCGCGCGTTCCTCACCGCGGCCGACGTCGGGGTGGCCGGTGCGATCACGGTGCCCGCGCCGACCACGCTGGCGGTCGTCACGTATGCCGGGCCGGAACCGGATTTCCGTTTCTACGGCGAACCGGCCTCCTACGGACTGCTCGGCCCCGACGATCTGGAGCTGGCGCTGCTGGAGGGTGCCGACGTGCTCTACTGCGGCTCGATAGTGCTGCTCCAACCCGGCACGCTGGCCGCTGCCCGACGTGCCTGGTCGCTCGCCACGGGCCTGCGGGTCTTCGACCCGAACGTCCGTCCCCGGCTGCTGACCGGGCCGGGCGCGCTGGAAGGGTTACGCGAGGTGGTGGCGGAGTTCGCGGCCGGCGCGCACCTGGTCAAGCTGAGCGCTGCCGACGCCGTCCTGCTCTATCCCGGTGAGCCGGTGGAGGGGGTGGCGGCGTACCTGCGCGAGCTGGGGGCGGCCACGGTGGTGGTGACGCTCGGCGCGGCGGGTGCGGTACTGGCAGCCGCCAACGCTGACCCGGTCCGAGTTCCGGCTCCCAAGGTCACCGCGATCGACGCCACCGGCGCGGGCGACTCGGTGATGGCCGCGCTCATCGCCGATCTGCTCGTCAACGGCGAACCGGAGAACCCGTCGGGCTGGGTCGACCGGGTGGCCTTCGCCCTGCGGGTGGCCGGCCTGGTCTGTGAGTCCCCGGGCGGTGCCACCGCCATGCCCACCCGCGCCGCCGTCCAAAACCGCTTCAACCCCTGACCTCACCCCCCCCCCCCCGCGCGCCCCCGCGCCCCCGCCCTCACTCCGCCGATCTTGCACTTTCGGTTGGCGATTGGGCAGCTTTGCCCATGTTTGGCGCCGCAGAAAGTGCAAGATCGGCGCGGGATGGCGGGTGGGGGCGTGGGTTGACCTCGGGGATTTGTGAACGTTAACATCGATGATGCACGATGGAAACGTGCTGTTCTCGGGGAGGCTCTGATGCGGGTGGTCCTGGTTCCTCTGGCGTTCCGCCGCGTCGCGGCCCTGCTGGTCGTGCTTCTCGTTGCCGCCGGAGTGGTCGCCGCCGACCCACCCGAGCGGGCGGTCGCGTGGGACAACGGGGTGGCCGACACCCCGCCGATGGGGTGGAACAGCTACGACTCGTTCAACTGGAGCGTCACCGAGGCTGACGTCAGGGCCAACGCCGACTACATGGCCACCAACCTGCGGCAGTTCGGCTGGGAGTACGTGGTGATCGACTGGGCCTGGTACTACCCCGGTCGGCACAACAACAGCCCCAACCAGGACGCGAACCTGCAACCCCGGCTCCGGATGGACGCCAACGGGCGGCTGCTGCCGGACACCACCCGGTTCCCCTCCGCCGCCGGTGACAACGGGTTCAAACCGCTGGCCGACTACGTCCACCAGAAGGGGCTGAAGTTCGGCGTCCACCTGATGCGTGGCATTCCCCGCCAGGCGGTTGCCGACAATGTTCCGGTCCTCGGCACCACCTGCCGCGCCAACCAGGTCAACAACAGCACCACCGCGGCCTGGCTCAACCTGATGTGGGGCCTGAACATGGCCAACCAGTGCGCGCAGACCTACCTCGACTCGATGTTCCAGCTGCTGGCCTCTTGGGGCGTCGACTACGTGAAGGTGGACGACATCGCCGCCCCGACCTACCGGCAGTCGGAGGTCGAGGGGTACCGCCTGGCCATCCAGCGCAGCGGCCGGCCGATGGTGCTGAGCCTGTCACCCGGCCCGACCTCGCTGGCCAGCGGCGCACACGTCCAGGCCAACGCGCACATGTGGCGGATCGTCAACGACCTGTGGGACAACTGGTCGTCGGTGGACGCGCTCTTCGACCAACTGCGCAACTGGACCCCGTACCGCGCCACCGGCGCCTGGCCCGACGCCGACATGATCCCGATCGGCCGGCTCTCCAAGTACGGGCCGGTGGGGTCGCCGCGATACTCCAACCTGACCTCCGACGAGCAGCGCACCCTGATGTCGCTCTGGGCGATCAACCGTGCGCCGCTGATGTGGGGCGGCAACCTGGTCGAGAACCGCGCCGCGGAGCTGGCGTTGATGACCAACGCCGCGGTCATCGGGGTCAACCAGAACAGCACTAACAACCGCCAGCTCTACGGCGGCAGCCAGCAGGTGTGGGCCGCCGACGTGCCGGGCAGCAACCATCGCTACGTCGCCCTCTTCAACCGCAACAGCAGCGCGGCACAGGTGTCGGTGAACCTCGCCGACCTCGGGATCGGGTCGGCCGCCGTGACCGACCTGTGGTCCGGCGCGGCACTCGGCACGGTGACCGGCACCCTCACCCGGTCGCTCCCGGCCCACGGGTCCGGGCTGTACCGGCTGGCCCCGGACACCACGGTGCCGGTACCCACCGCGTACACCGTCACCGCGCGGCACAGCGGCAAGCTGCTGGACGTGTACAACAACGCGACCACCGACGGCGCCGACGTGGTGCAGTGGGCCGCGAACGGTCAACCCAACCAGCGGTGGCGGTTCCAGGATGCGGGTGGGGGTTACCAGACGGTGATCAGTGTGCACAGCGGCAAGTGCCTCGACGTGTACGGCGGCGCGACCGCGACCGCCGACGGGGTCCGCGTGATCCAGTGGAGCTGCAACGGCGGCACCAACCAGCAGTGGCGCGTACAGGATGTCGGCTCGGGGTACGTGCAGCTCGTCGCCCGGCACAGCGGCAAGTGCCTGGAGGTGCTCAACGCCGCCACCACCGACGGTGCCCGCCTCGCCCAGTGGACCTGCGGCACCGGCACCCACCAGCAGTGGCGCCGTACGTCGGTGTAGGCGGTCAGGCCGTGCCGGTCAGTTCGAGGTAGCCACGGTGGGCGGCGACCAGGGCGGGGCGGGCGCCGAACGGGGCCTCGGCGGCCACCCGCTCCGGCGGGGCGCTGCCGGTGTGCGCGGCCCGGATCAGCCAGGCCAGCTTCGCCAGCTCCGCGTGCTGGGCCCGGACGAAGTCGACGTCCACCGGGTCGCCGTGGCCCGGGACCACCACGGTGCGCGCGGTGGTCAGCCGCAGCAGGTCCGCGACCGCGTCCGGCCACTGCAGGGGGTACGAGTCCTCGAAGGCGGGCGGGCCGCTCTGCTCCACCAGGTCCCCGGCGACCAGCACGTCGGCGTCCGGCACGTGCACCACCAGGTCGGCCTCGGTGTGCCCCCGCCCCGGGTGTCGCAGCAGCACCCGTCGGCCGCCCAGGTCGAGGACCGTCTCGACGTGCACGGTGTGCGTCGGGGCGAGCAGCGGGGTGTCGGCCAGCTCCGCGGCGAGCGTGGGATGCTGCGTGCGCAACTCCTCGTACGCCTCCCGGCGCAGCCGCTCCGGCTCCTCGCGCAGGGCGGCGGCGGCCAGCTCGTGCGCGTACACCGGGCGGGGTGGGTCGCCGGCCAGTACCGCGTTGCCGAAGCAGTGGTCGTAGTGGTGATGGGTGTTGACCAGCGTCAACGGACGGTCAGTGACCGCCCGGACGGCCCCGGCCAGCTCGGTGGCCTGGGCGGCCGACGAGAGCGTGTCGACCACCAGCGCCTCGTCGTCGCCGACGACCAGTGTGACGTTGACCCGCAGCAGCGGCTCAGCCAGCACGTACACCCGGTCGGCGACCTCGGCGAAGCCGGCGTTCACGACGCCCGCCCGGCGCGCTCGACGAAACGTGCCCGGTCGACGAGGATCCGTTCCACCCGACCCCGGGCCACCGTCTGGTCCCCGTCGCTGACCGTGACCTCGAACGACAACCGGCGGCCGTCGACGGCCGCCAGCAGCGCCTGCGCACGGACCGTCCGGCCGACCACCGTCGGCGCCAGGTGCTCCAACTCGATCCGGGTGCCCACCGTCGTCGAACCGGACGGCATCCCGGTCGCCGTCGCCGCGACGGTGGCCGCCTCGGCCAGCGCCAGCACCCGGGGAGTGCCCAGCACCGGTACGTCCCCGGAACCGACCGCCTGGGCGGTGTCCGCGTCGGTGACCGTCAACTCGACCTGGGCGGTCAGACCCGGCGCGAGGGCCGGCTCGGGCTGCTCCTGCATGGCGTCAGCCTAGGTGCTCACCGGGCCCGCCGAGCAAGCGGCCGGGGATCCGGAACCGCCCGCCCGCCCACCTGTGCACGACCCCGCCGGGTGGTCCCCGTCGGTCGATGCCGGCCCCGTCGTTAACCTTGACCCCGATGGCCGTCGTGACTGACCCCCAGCCCCCCGCCCGGACCGACCCGCCCGCGTCCCCGGACGGGGGTCGTCGGCGCATCGTCGCCATGACCGTCTGGGCGGTCGCCTTCGTCGCCGCGTGGCTGGCCATCGGCCTGCCCACCGACCCGGCGTACGCCTTCGTCTGGATCTGGGCCGCGACCATCGCCTGGAACAGCGAACGGCCCTGGCGCAGTCACCTGCGCTTCGCCCGGGACTGGGTGCCGGTGGTGCTGCTGTTCGTGGTGTACAACCTCTCGCGCGGGTTCGCCGACAACGGGGCGACGCCGCACGCGATGGAGCTGATCGTCGCCGACCGGTTCATGTTCGGCTGGGCCACCGGCGGTGAGGTGCCCACCGTCTGGTTGCAGCAGCACCTCTACCACCCGCAGGTGCACTGGTGGGACGTCGCGGCGAGCTGGGTGTACTTCTCCCACTTCGTGGTGGCGCTGGCCGCCGCCGCGGTGCTCTGGATACGCGACCGGCACCGCTGGGCGGCGTACATGCGGCGCTGGGGTTTCCTCTGCGCGGCCGGCCTGGTCACCTACTTCGTCTACCCGGCCGCCCCGCCCTGGTGGGCGGCGCAGAACGGCCTGCTCACCGAGGTCGCCCGGATCTCGACCCGGGGTTGGAAGGCGTTCGGCATGCACGGCGCCGGCAACGTCCTCAACGCCGGCCAGATCGCCTCCAACCCGGTCGCCGCGATGCCCTCGCTGCACACCGCGTGGGCGCTGTTCGTGGTGCTGTTCTTCCTGACCGCCACCCGTCGTCGCTGGTGGCCGCTGCTGCTCGCGTACCCGCTGGCGATGACCTTCACCCTGGTCTACTCGGGTGAGCACTATGTGATCGACGTGCTGGTCGGCTGGGCGTACGTGGGGATGACCTTCCTGGTGGTCGGTCTGGCGGAGCGCGGCTGGGCGGCGTGGCGCACCCGCCACCCGAGCGCCAAGTCGGACCAGGCCAAGGAACCCCCACCGACCCCGACCAACCAGCCGGAACCCCCCACCCCCCGCGAACCAGACCCCGCCACCCCCACCTCAGTCCCCGCCGACCACTAACCACCCCCCCGGCCCCCGGCTTCCGGGCCGGTTGATCATGAAGTTGTTGCCCTCCAGCACGGCCTGTCGGGCAATAACCTCATGATCAACGAGGTGAGGGGTGGGGGTGGGTGCGGGCTTGGTGGGCTCTGGTGGTCAGGTCGGCGGCCAGGGCCCAGGCCTCGGCCAGGTCGCGGTCCTGTGCGGTGGCACCGGAGCCGCCAGCGGTGTCCGCGTGGACGGAGGCCAGGCCCAGACGGCGTTGGATGGGCCCCTGGACCACCCGCACGCTCTGGATCCGGGCGTACGGCACGATCACCAGTTGTCGGGTGAGCAGCCCGGACCGGGTGGCGAACACCCGCTCGAACAGGCCCGCGCCGAACGCGGTACGGCCCAGCGGGTGCAGCCAACGGGTTCGCGGTGGTGGTGGGCTCAACGGGAGCGCGTCGAGGCGTACCCCGGGAAGCACCTCGGCGACGATCATCGTCGCCGTCGGCAGGTCGCCGACCGGCAGCAGCCGGTCGGGCCGGTTGCGGTCGTCGGCCTCCGCGACGGAGTAACCGGCCACCTCCAGCCGCAGCCGCAGCCAGCCCTTCACCCGCCACAGCAGCGGCCAGGTGGCCCGCACGGTCTGCACCCGCTCCAGCGGCACGGTCTGCGCGCGCGTCTCCAGCAGGCCGTTGTGCACCCGCAGCGTGCCGCGGTCGCGGGCCAGCCGGAAGTTCCAGTCGTCGAGCACCCGGCGGATCGGTTGCAGCAGGACACCCGCCATCGCGGTCAGGGTGCTCGCTACCGCGACGAACGACCATGAGCCGGCGGTGAGGAACTGCACCACGACGAACGCCACACCGAACGGGAGCAGGAACGCCTGCGGGGTGAGCAGTTGGCTGATCAGCAGGTTCTGGTTGCGTACCGCGTGCAGTGGCCGGCCCGGCGCGGCCGGCGGCGGCGCCGGCGCACCCGGGGTGACCGGGGTCGCCGCGTCGCCGGGCGTGGGCGGCTGCGCCACCCGCCCGGCCAGCGCCAGCAGGCGCTCGCGCAGCACTGTCGCGTCGGCCACCCCGAGGTACGCCAGTGGCGCCTCGGTCTTGCCGCCGCCGACCACCTCCAGACGCAGCTCGGCCAGGCCGGTGAGCTGCGCGAGCAGGGGCCGGACCACCTCCACGGCCTGCAACCGTTCCAACGGGATGGCCCGGGTACGCCGCCAGAGCAGCCCTTCGTACACCCGAAGCTCCCGGCCCACGACGTGGTAGCCGGTGTTGTACCAGCTGATCACCGACAGCACCGTCGCGCCGAGCGCCAGCACCGCCACCGTGACGGCGAACCAGCCGAAGCCCACCCGGGACAGCGTCGACCAGGACAACCCGGCGATCACCACGACCAGGGACTTGGCGCCGTGCAGCACCGGGCTGAGCGGATGCAGCCGCTGCCGGGGCTCGCCGACGCCGCCGCCCGGTGGTGCCGACCACGGCGCGGGCACCCCCGGCGGCACCGGCCCGGACGACGTCGCACCGGCGAACGGCGGGCCACCGGGTCCGCCAGCGAACGGCGCGCCACCAGGTGTGTCAGCGAACGGCGCGCCGCCGGGTCTCTCAGCGAACGGCGGGCCCTCGGGTGCCGTGCCGGTGGGCACCACCGGTCCCGGGGGCGTCGGGCCGGTGGGTGGCACGGTGCTCGGCTCGGCGGGTCCGTCGCTCATCGGCGCGGCCCTCGACGCGTTCGGCGGTTGCCCGCGCGGGTGTTCACAGCCCCTCCGCCCGGTCCTCGCCGAGCGCGGTGAGCCGGTCGCGCAGCCGGGACGCCTCCGCCGGCCGCAGCCCGGGCACCCGGGCGTCGCTGGCCGCAGCCGCGGTGTGCAACTGCACGGTGGCCAGCTCGAAGGCGCGCTCCAACGGCCCGGCGCTCACGTCGACGAACTGCATCCGCGAGTACGGCACGATGGAGAGCCGGCGGACCAGCAGCCCGTGCCGGACCAACAGGTCGTTCTCCCGCTCTGCGTACCCCCAGGCCCGGACGGCGCGGACGATCGCGACGGCCCGCCACGCGCCGAGCACCAGCACCACGGCGACGGCGAGCCCGAACAGCCAGTGGCCGCTGAGGGCCCAGCCGACCGCCGTCACCGCCAGCCCGATGGCGACCACGACCGCCAGCCGGATCAGCTCCACCCAGATCAGGTCGGTGGAGATCGGCTGCCAGTTGACGGTGTCCGGCCAGGGCTCCAGCGGCCCCCGACCACCCGGCGCGGCCGTCAGCAGCACCCCGGACGCGCCGGGGTCGGACGGGTGAGCCCCGGACGCGCCGGGGTCGGCCGGCAGGAGACCGGGGGGTGGCAGTTCGGGTGCGCGGTGGTCGGCGCCGGGTGTCGGCCGGTGACCGGGTGGCAGCGCGCCCGGTGGCAGTGGGGCGGGCGTCGAGACGTCCGGCGCGGCGGGCTCGGGGCCGAGCGTGCCCGGTGCCGGGAACGCGCCGGGCGGCGGATCGACGCCGGGAGGGGTGGCGGCCGGGGTGGGCGGCCAGGACGGAGAAGTGGGGCCGGGGGAAGCCGGAGGGTCGCCGCTCACAGGTCGAGCGTAGGCGATCCGGGCACCGGAGTGACGGCACGCAGGAAGCCTCGGGCGTCCAGGAAGTCACCGAGGCTGCCCCGGTGCTCGTCGCAGGCCAACCAGGTCTTGCGCCGATCGGGGTCGTGCAGACGGGGATTGTTCCACTCCAGCACCCAGACGGCGGCCGACCGGCAGCCCCGGGCCGAACAGACCAGGGCTTCGTCGGCGGGGGAGGGAATGCTCATCCCGGCCAGTGTAGGGCGGCGGGACGGAGAGGTTGAGCGCCGGGCGACCACGGGGGGAGCCGCCCGGCGACGGGGTGAATCGTACACGCGGCGGGCCGGTCTGTGCACACCCGCGATACGCAATTCGGCTGCTGGTGACGGCGCGGCCAAAATCGGCTTCTCCCCACCTCGGCACTCAGCAAGGCGTGCGAGTCTTGATACCGCACAAGCCGCGACGACCGACAAACGCTGTGGAGGACCGGTGGCCCAGCCGACCATGCCCGACGCCCCGACGCCGAACGGCGCGGCACCTGCGCCGGTGACCACACCCGCGCAGGACGCCACCCTGCTGGAAAAGGCGCTGTTCGAGATCAAACGTGTGATCGTCGGGCAGGACCGGATGGTGGAGCGGATGTTCGTCGCGCTGCTCTCCCGTGGTCACTGCCTGCTCGAAGGCGTGCCCGGGGTGGCCAAGACCCTGGCGGTGGAAACCCTCGCCAAGGTCGTCGGTGGGTCCTTCGCCCGGGTGCAGTTCACGCCGGACCTGGTGCCCGCCGACATCATGGGCACCCGGATCTACCGGCAGTCGAGCGAGAAGTTCGACGTCGAGCTGGGGCCGGTCTTCGTCAACTTCCTGCTCGCCGACGAGATCAACCGGGCGCCGGCCAAGGTGCAGTCCGCGCTGCTGGAGGTGATGAGCGAGCGGCAGGTGTCCATCGGCGGCGAGAGCCACCGGGTGCCCGACCCGTTCCTGGTGATGGCCACCCAGAACCCGATCGAGCAGGAGGGCGTCTATCCGCTGCCGGAGGCGCAACGGGACCGGTTCCTCATGAAGATCGTGGTGGGCTACCCGACAGACGCTGAGGAACGGGAGATCGTCTACCGGATGGGCGTGGCCGCGCCCGAGCCGACCGCGGTGTTCGACACACCGGACCTGATCGCCCTGCAACGCAAGGCGGACCAGGTCTTCGTCCACAACGCCCTGGTCGACTACGCGGTCCGGTTGGTCCTGGCCACCCGCGCCCCGGCCGAGCACGGCATGCCCGACGTCGCGCAACTGATCCAGTACGGTGCCAGCCCGCGCGCCTCGCTGGGTCTGGTCCGGGCGACCCGCGCCCTGGCGCTGCTGCGCGGGCGGGACTACGCGCTGCCGCAGGACGTGCAGGACATCGCGCCGGACATCCTGCGGCACCGGTTGGTGCTCAGCTACGACGCGCTCGCCGACGACGTGCCCGCCGACCACATCGTGCAACGGGTGATGTCGACGATCCCGCTTCCCGCTGTCGCGCCCCGGCAGCAGGCCACCCCGCCCTCGATCGCGCCGCCGCCGGGCGCTGGTTGGCCCGGGCAGCGGCCGTGACCTCACCCACCCCTCGTCCGGCCCCCCTCGGCGACCGTAGCGAGGCCGTGCTGTCCCGGCTTCAGCTGCTCGTCACCCGCAAGCTCGACGGTCTGCTGCAGGGCGACTACGCCGGCCTGCTGCCCGGACCGGGCAGTGAGGCGGGGGAGTCCCGGGAGTACCGCCCCGGCGACGACGTGCGTCGGATGGACTGGCCGGTCACGGCACGCACGACCACACCGCACGTGCGGCGTACGGTCGCCGACCGGGAACTGGAGACCTGGCTCGCGCTGGACCTCTCCGCCAGCCTCGACTTCGGCACCGGGCAGTGGCTCAAGCGGGAGGTCGTGGTGGCCGCCGCCGCTGCCATCACCCACCTGACCGTGCGCGGCGGTAACCGGATCGGCGCCGTGATCGGCACCGGCGGCGGGGTGTCCGCGCCGGCCCGACGCTGGCGGGGCAGACCACCGCCGCCGGGGCCCGGTGTGCTCACCCGGCTGCCGGCCCGCTCCGGGCGCAAGGAGGCGCAGGGTCTGCTGCGTGCCGTCGCCGGCACCGCCATCCAGCCCGGTCGTGGTGATCTGGGCGCGCTGATCGAGATGCTCAACCGCCCGCCCCGCCGCCGTGGGGTGGCAGTGGTCGTCTCGGACTTCCTCGCTCCGGCCGAGCAGTGGGCCCGGCCGATGCGTAAGCTGCGCGTCCGGCACGACGTACTGGCGATCGAGGTGGTCGACCCGCGGGAGCTGGAACTGCCCGACGTGGGCGTGTTGCCGGTGGTCGACCCGGAGAGCGGCGAGCTGCACGAGGTGCAGACCGCCGACCCACGGCTGCGGCAGCGCTACGCCGACGCCGCCACCGCCCAACGGGCCACCATCGCCGCCGCCCTGCGCGGCGCCGGTGCGGCCCACCTGCGTCTGCGTACCGACCGAGACTGGCTGCTGGACATGGTGCGATTCGTGGCCGCGCAACGGCACGCACGCACCCGGGGGACGACACGATGATCCGTTTTCTGCAACCGTGGTGGCTGCTGGCCGTGCTGCCGGTGTTCGCCCTCGCCGCGTTCTACGTCTGGCGGCAGCTGCACCGCCGGGCGTACGCGATGCGGTTCACCAATGTGGACCTGTTGCGGACGGTGGCGCCGAAGGGCCTGGGCTGGCGTCGGCACGTCCCGGCGACCGCGTTCGTGCTCTGCCTGCTGGTGTTGGCCACCGCACTGGCCCGGCCCGCTGTCGACACCAAGGAGCCGCTGGAGCGGGCCACCGTGATGCTCGCCATCGACGTGTCGTTGTCGATGCAGGCCGACGACGTGTCACCGAACCGGCTGGAGGCGGCCCAGGAGGCCGCCAAGCAGTTCGTCAGTGAGCTGCCGGAGAGCTACAACCTGGGCCTCGTGTCGTTCGCCAAGGCGGCCAACGTGCTGGTGCCGCCGGGCAAGGACCGCGACGCGGTGACCAGCGCCATCGACGGGCTGGTGCTGGCCGAGGCGACAGCGACCGGGGAGGCGGTGTTCACCTGCCTGGAGGCGATCCGGTCGGTGCCCGCCGACGGCGCGGCGGGTATCCCACCGGCGCGGATCGTGCTGCTCTCGGACGGCTTCCGCACCTCCGGTCGGGCGGTGGAGGAGGCGGCGGCCGCCGCGCAGGCCGCCAACGTCCCGGTTTCCACGATCGCCTTCGGCACGGACACCGGCCAGGTCGACATCGGCGGGCAGTTGCAGCGGGTGCCGGTGGACCGGTTGGCCCTCGCCGAACTCGCCGAGACCACCGAGGGTTACTTCTACGAGGCGGCCTCGGTGAGCGAGCTGAAGCAGGTCTATCAGGACATGGGCAGCTCGATCGGGTTCCGCACCGAGCCGCGTGAGGTGACCCAGTGGTACGCCGGGGTGGCGCTGCTGCTGGCCCTCTGCGCCGGTGCGCTCAGCCTGCTGTGGTCGTCGCGGATGCTCTGAGCGGTGGGACCGGCGGCGGTCACCCACCGCCGCCGGTCGGCACCAACCCGGTGGCCGTCGCCGTGACGACGACCAGCTCAGTGGCCGCCGCCGGGGAGGACGACCAGCTCACTGGCCGCCGCCGGGGAGGACGACCAGCTCAGTGGCCGCCGCCGGCGAGGACGAAGACGATGGCCACCCAGACGGCGGCGAGGGTGAAGCCCAGCGGGGCGACGTAGCGGCTCATGGACGGCTCCGGGTGGCGGCTGGACGGTCCGCGTGCGGGGGCGGACCGCAGGGGGTAGGGACGCGCACACGAAGTCGTGACCGGGCGGCTCCCGGCGACCGCCCGGGTTCGGGCGGCGCGGCACACTCACCTCGGCAGGTGCCGACGTGGTGGGGAGCGGAGCGGGGTCAGCTCACCAGACTGAGTCGTGGCTCAGCGGGACTGACCATCGGCCCGGCCACGACTGGGAGGATCGCTATCTCGCACAGCGATCACCTCCTGCAAGTCGGGCGGGCCGGAACGTCGATGATCGTACACCTGCGGTGCCGGCCGAACGCACTCGGCCGACCGGCCGGCGACCCCTCCACCGCCCGGTCGGCGACGCCGCTGATCACCAGCCCGGACACCTCGGCGGCGCGGCGACCCCGGCTGGCCCACCCGCACGACAGTGACCAGCACCCCGGCGAGCAGCGGCAGCCAGCAGCAGCGGGCCAGCACCCACCCCGAGTCGTCCGGGACGGTGTGCAGACCGGGCAGGGCGAGCCCGCCACGGGCGGTGAGCGCTGTCACCGCCACCAGGACCGGCTGGTGCCACAGGTAGATCCGGACCGCGAACCGGTTCACAGCGGTCACCGCCCGACCCGGCAGTGGCCGGGCCAGCAGCCGTCGCAGCGCCGGCCGGGCCAGCAACCCCAACCCGACCTGGGTGACCGCCAGCGCCACGACCAGCAGCGACGGCGGGTTCAGGTTGGACACCCCGGCCCCGGGCACCCCCACCGCGCTCACCGGATAGCCGAGCGCCAGCAGCGCCGCCAGCGCGAGCGCCCCACCGGCCGCCGCCGTGCCACCGGCCCGCCGGCTCCGCAGCCACCCGTCGGCGTGCGCCACCCCCAGCAGGTACGGCACCGACCAGGCCGCCAGCACGGTGACCGGGGGCAGGTCGCCGGCGGCCGGCACCAGGCGGACGGCCAGGTCGGCCGCGGCCACCACGGCCACCGCCGGTGTCGCGCAGCGCAGCACACCCCAGCGGCGTACGGCGGCGCGCAGCGGGCCGGTCGACGCGACCAGGATCACCAGCGGTAGCAGGAACCACAGCGGGCTGACCGCGAGCCGCAGCGCGACGGCGAGCGTGTCGTCGGAGGTGCCGACGACGGTGGCGGCGAGCAGGACGGCCGCACCCGCCCCGAGCAGCGCCACGGTGGGCAGCAGCAGCCGACGCAGCCGACCGGCCAGCCAACCGCCCGTACCGCCCGGGTGCCGGGCCAGCGACCGGGCCGAGCCGAACCCGGCGGTGAAGAAGAACAACCCGAGCGTCTGCAACACCCAGGTCAGCGGGGCCAGGCCGGGCAGGGCGGTCAGCGGACTGGCCTGGTGCAGCCCGCCGTCGCCGGTCAACACCAGGCCGGTGACCAGCCAGTGCCCCAGCACCACCCCGCCGATGGCGTACGCCCGCAGCGCGTCGACGGCCCGATCCCGGCTCACCGGGCGTCCCCGGTCCGGTCGGCGTCGACGCCGCCCAGCACGACCGCCGCCACCGCGACCAGCGCGGCGCTGCCCGGCGCGAGATAGCCGTCGTGCCCCGCCACCCCGCCCACCGGCAGGGGTCGGGCGCCGAACGCCGGGTCGCCGGGTCGCCGACCGAAGCCCAACCCGGGCAGCCGCAGCGGCGGGACCCGTCGGATCCAGTCCGTCGGCGCCTCGGCGGCCCAGAACCGCCGCCCGCCGGGCAGGTCGTCGGCGCGCTGCACGCCAGCGCCCACCCCACCGAGGCTGACCACGTCGGTGACCTGGGGCGGGGCGTGCGCCGCCGCCAGTGCCACCACCAACGCCCCGTAGCTGTGCCCGACCAGCGTGATCGTCGCGCCCGGACGCCGCCCGGCCAGCTCCCGCAGCAGCCGGGCCAGCCCGGCCGCGCCGCGCCGGGCGCTGACCCCACCGGCGGCGGTCAGCACCCCGTCGGGCGGGTCGTAGCCCAGCCAGGCCAGCACCGCGACCCGCGCCGCCGGGTCGGTCGCCCGCAGCTCCCGGTACACCTGCCCGGCCTGCACGGCGGGCGCCCGCCGGGCCACCCCACCCAACCCCCTGTCGAAGTCGGCGAGCGTGCTGCCGACCCCGGGCACCAGCACCGCGATCCGGTCGGCGGTGGCGAGGTCGCCGAGCACCTCGACCGCGCGGCCGTCACCGCGCGTGTCGAACAGCAGGAACCGGCGTCCGTCGGCCGCCCAGTCCGCGTACGGGGGGCCGGCCGCGCGCATCGCCGCCGCCATCTGCGGGTACGCCTCGACGAACCCCGCCGCCGTGGCCGGCCTGGCCGGGGTCGGCAGGACCAGGTTCACGCCGAGCAGCGCGGCCACCGCCAACCGGCTGGCACCTCGTCGTCGCATCACGTTCTCCCTCCGGAATGTCGTCCGGAGGGAGAGTGCGCCCAGGGGCGGGACCCGGTCGTCGTGCCGCGGAGCCGTTCCCGGGCTGGCTCCACGGGGCTACTCGCCGGCGGCCACCAGACCCGTCTCGTACGCCAGCACCACGGCCTGGGCCCGGTCGCGCAGCCCCAGCTTGGCCAGGATCCGCCCGACGTGCGTCTTCACTGTCTGCTCGGCCACCACCAGGTCACCCGCGATCTCCGCGTTGTTGCGGCCCCGGGCGATCAACCGCAGCACCTCGGTCTCTCGTGGAGTGAGCCCGGCCAGGTCGGTGGGACGGGGGCGGCGGCGGTCCGGGCGGGCCGCGAACTCGGCGATCAGCCGGCGGGTGACAGCGGGGGCGAGCAGCGCGTCCCCGGCCGCCACCACCCGCACCGCCTGCACCAGGTCGGCCGCCGGGGCGTCCTTGAGCAGGAAACCGCTGGCCCCGGCGCGCAGCGCCTCGTACACGTAGTCGTCCAGGTCGAACGTGGTGAGGATGAGCACCCGGGGACGCTGCGCCGACCGGTCACCGAGCAGCGTGCGGGTGGCCTCCAGCCCGTCCATCACCGGCATCCGCACGTCCATCAGCACCACGTCCGGGTCGAGGTGGCGGGCGGCGGCCACGGCCTGCGCCCCGTCGGCGGCGTCACCCACCACCAGCAGATCCGGTTGGGCGGCGAGCAGCGCGCCGAAGCCCTGCCGGACCATCGCCTGGTCGTCGGCGATCAGCACCCGGATCATCGGTCCCCACCCTCCGCGTCGTACGGCAACTCGGCCGCCACCGCGTAACCCCCGTCGGGCAGCGGCCCGGCGGTGAACGTACCGCCCAGCGAGGTGGCCCGTTCCCGCATGCCGGTCAGCCCGTGCCCGGAGCCCGCCTCGCCAGGCCGGGAGCCCGCCGTGGCGGGTGGCGCGTTCTCCACCCGTACCCCCAGGCCGGACGCACCGGCGCGGACGGTGACCCGCACCGCGGCGCCGGCCGCGTGGCGGGCCGCGTTGGCCAGGCCCTCCTGCACGATGCGGTACGCGGCCAGCCCGACCGGCGCGGGCACCCGGTCGTCGTCCACCTGCTCGGCGTCCAGCGTGACCGACAGCCCGGCCCGGCGGGCGGCGTCCACCATCGCGCCCAGGTCGGTCAGGTCCGGCTGCGGCGCGGTCTGCGGCCCGGTCGTCTCGCTGCGCAGCACCCCCAGCAGTCGCCGCATGTCGGTGAGCGCGTCGCGGGCCGACGCGGCGATGGCGACGAACTCCGCGGCTGCCGGCGCCGGCACGTCGGTCAGCCGGTACGGGGCGGTCTCCGCCTGCACCGCGATCAGCGACATGTGGTGGGCCACCACGTCGTGCAGCTCCCGGGCGATCCGGGTGCGCTCCTCCAGCACCCCGCGGCGTTCCTGCTCCCGCTCGCTCAGCTCGGTCTGCGCGGCCAGCGCCCGCCGGGACAGCCGGTTGCGTCGGATCAGGTCACCGACGATCGCCAACGCCCCGAGCAGCAGCAGGACAGCGACCCGGTTCTCGGGCTCGACCAGGGTGAGCACCGGCACCGTCGTGATCGCCACCACCCAGCCCAGCACCGGCCGGTCGACCCGCGTGACGACCACCGCCACCACCACGATCGACCCGAGCGCCAGCGGCGGGGTCCACGGCCAGGCCTGGTCGGCCGGCGCGTTGAACGTGCAGATCAGCAGGGCCAGCACCGTCAGCCGCCAGGCCAGCAGCGGACGCCGGGGCAGCGCCAGCAGCGGCGCCACGGTCATCGCCGCGAACAGCAGCGCGACCAGTATCGGCAGGCCCCACTCGCTCTCCACGGTCAGCGTGATCAGGAAGAGGCCGAGAGCGGCCAGCAGGCCGACCGGGGCGGCGTAGCGGGCCGGCCCGGGCCACCGGGCCAGCAGCGGCCGTTCGACCGGTGCGTCCGGGCCCAGCACTGTCTGCCGCAGGGCCCGCAGGGCCACGGCGATCGGATGCCGGTTCACCACCCGGAGGCTACGGGCCGAGACCGTCACGAGGCGTGCCACCAGGGGTTGATCCCGGTGTCGTACCCCAGTGTGACGCGACTCCCGTTAGCGCTTACCTGTCGGTAACGCCTAGGCTTTCGCGCGTCTGTGCTGACCATTCGCAAGGGGGAACAGTGGCCCGTACCGTGCTGGTGACCGGGGGCAACCGGGGAATCGGCCTGGCCATCGCGCAGGCCTTCGCCAAGCAGGGCGACCGGGTGGCGGTCACCCACCGCAGCGGCGAGGCACCCGACGGGCTGTTCGGCGTCCGCGCCGACGTCACCGACGCCGCCTCGATCGACGCCGCGTTCGCCGCCGTCGAGGCCGAGCTGGGGCCGGTCGAGGTGCTGGTCGCCAACGCCGGCATGACCGCCGACACGCTGCTGCTGCGGATGTCCGAGGAGCAGTTCACCGATGTGGTGGACACCAACCTCACCGGCGCGTTCCGGGTCGCCAAGCGGGCCTCCGGCAAGATGCTCCGCGCCAAGTGGGGCCGCATGATCTTCATCTCCTCGGTGGTCGGCCTCGCCGGCGGTGCCGGGCAGGTCAACTACGCCGCCAGCAAGGCCGGCCTCGTCGGCGTCGCCCGCTCGATCACCCGGGAGCTGGGCAGCCGCAACATCACCGCGAACGTGGTGGCGCCCGGCTTCATCGACACGGACATGACCGCCGGCCTCTCCGACGACCGCAAGGCGGAGATCCTCAACTCCATCCCGGCCGGCCGGATGGCCAGCCCGGACGAGGTCGCGGCCGTTGTCACCTGGCTGGCCTCCGACAGCGCCGGGTACGTCTCCGGTGCCGTCATCCCGGTCGACGGCGGCCTCGGAATGGGCCACTAACCCTTTTGACTACGGAGGAAATCTGCATGTCCGGACTGCTCGCCGGTAAGCGACTGCTCGTCACCGGTGTCATCACCGACGCCTCGATCGCCTTCTCGGTGGCGAAGCTCGCTCAGGAGAACGGCGCGCAGGTCGTGCTCACCGGCTACGGCCGGCTCTCCCTGGTCGAGCGGATCGCGAAGCGGCTGCCCGAGCCGGCGCCGGTGATCGAGGTGGACGTCACCAACACCGAGCACCTGGCCGGCCTCGCCGACCGGGTACGCGAGCACGTCGACGGCCTCGACGGTGTCGTGCACTCGATCGGCTTCGCCCCGCAGAGCTGCCTCGGCGGCGGCTTCCTCGACGCGCCCTGGGAGGACGTGGCGACCGCCCTGCACGTCTCCACCTTCTCGTACAAGTCCCTCGCGATGGCGGCGCTGCCGCTGATGTCGCCCGGTGGCGCGGTGGTCGGCCTGACCTTCGACGCGACGAAGGCGTGGCCGGTCTACGACTGGATGGGCGTGGCCAAGGCCGGCCTGGAGTCGGCGTCCCGCTACCTGGCGCTGCACCTGGGCAAGCAGGGCATCCGCAGCAACCTGGTGGCCGCCGGGCCGCTGCGCACCATCGCCGCGAAGTCGATCCCCGGCTTCGACCAGTTCGAGGAGGCCTGGACCGAACGGGCCCCGCTGGGCTGGAGCCTCACCGACCAGGAGCCCGCCGCGCGGGCCTGCCTGGCGCTGCTCTCCGACTGGTTCCCGGCCACCACCGGCGAGATCGTCCACGTCGACGGCGGCTACCACGCCATCGGCGCCTGACGCTCTCCGGCGACGCCGCCGAGGTCCGGACGCGTGATCCACGCATCCGGATCAGGGGGCGTCGCCGGGGCGTCCCGGCCGAGGGGCAAGAATGACCCCATGTCGTACGACGCGGTGGTCCTGGTGTCCTTCGGCGGGCCGGAACGGCCCGAGGACGTGATGCCGTTCCTGCAGAACGTGACCCGGGGTCGAGGTGTGCCGCCCGAGCGGCTGGCCGAGGTCGCCGAGCACTACCAGCACTTCGGTGGAGTGTCCCCGATCAACCAGCAGTGTCGGGACCTGCTGGCCGCCGTCCGCGCCGACTTCGCCGCGCACGGTGTCGACCTGCCCATCTACTGGGGCAACCGCAACTGGGACCCGATGCTCGCCGACACCGTGAGCCGGATGCGCGACGACGGGGTGACCCGGGCGCTGGCCTTCGTCACCAGCGCGTACGGCGGCTACTCGTCCTGCCGGCAATACCAGGAGGACATCGCCGCCGCCCGTGCCGCCGTCGGCCCGGACGCCCCGGTGATCGAGAAGCTGCGCCAGTTCTGGGACCACCCCGGTTTCGTCGAGCCGCACGTCGACGCCGTCCGGGCCGCCCTGGGCCAGCTCGACCCGGCAAAGCGGGACACCACCCGACTGGTCTTCACCGCCCACTCCATCCCCAGCTCGATGGCGGCCAACGCCGGCCCGCACGGCGGCCGGTACGAGGCGCAGCTGCACGAGACCGCCCGGCTCGTCGCCGCGGCCGCCGCCCCCGACCTGGAATACGACCTGGTCTGGCAGAGCCGCTCCGGCCCGCCGCAGGTGCCATGGCTGGAACCGGACGTCAACGACCACCTGGCCACCCTCGCGCAGGGCGGCACCACCGGCGTGGTGGTCAGCCCGATCGGGTTCGTCTCCGATCACCTGGAGGTCGTGTGGGACCTGGACACCGAAGCGCTGGAGACGGCGAAGCAGCTCGGCCTGGACTTCGTCCGGGCCGCCACGCCGGGCACCGACCCGCGCTTCGTGACCATGGTGCGTGAGCTGGTCACCGAGCGGACCGACCCGGACGGCGCGCAGTTGCGCCGCCGCCTGGGCGAGCTGCCGATGTGGGACACCTGCCCCACCGTCTGTTGCGTGCCGACCCGTCGTCCCTGACCTCTGAGGATCATCATGCATGACCGTAAGCCCGTGCAGAGTTGGCTGACCGACATGGACGGCGTGCTGGTGCACGAGGGCCAGCCGGTGCCCGGCGCGCCCGAGTTCATCAACCGGTTGCGCGCCTCCGGCAAGCCGTTCCTGGTGCTGACCAACAACTCGATCTACACCCCGCGCGACCTGACGGCCCGGCTCAGCCGGATGGGGCTGGACGTGCCGGAGGAGTCGATCTGGTCCTCGGCCCTGGCCACCGGCCAGTTCCTCGCCGACCAGCGGCCGGGTGGCACCGCGTACGTCATCGGTGAGGCCGGGCTGACCACAGCCCTGCACGCCGTCGGCTACGTGCTGACCGACTTCGCCCCCGACTACGTGGTGCTCGGCGAGACCCGCACCTACAGCTTCGAGGCGATCACCAAGGCCGTCCGTCTGATCAACGACGGCGCCCGGTTCATCTGCACGAACCCGGATGTGACCGGCCCGTCCGTGGAGGGCGCGCTGCCCGCCGCCGGCTCGGTCGCCGCCATGATCTCCAAGGCGACCGGGGTGGAGCCGTACTTCGTCGGCAAGCCCAACCCGATGATGATGCGCTCGGCGCTCAACACCATCAACGCGCACTCGGAGAGCACCGCGATGATCGGTGACCGGATGGACACCGACATCCTGTGTGGTCTGGAGGCCGGGTTGGAGACCATCCTGGTGCTCACCGGGATCAGCAGCCGCACCGAGGCCGAGCGCTACCCGTACCGCCCCTCCCGGATCATCAACTCGGTCGCAGACCTCCTCGACGAGGTCTGACCTCGCTGCGGCCGCGCTGCGCCGCTCCTGGGCCGCGCCGCCCCCATGATCGCGCTGTAACCAGGATGTAGGGGTCACCGGCGGAGCCGGAGGCCACTACATCCATGTTCGAGCATGATCATGAGGGGTATCGCGTCGGTCCCGGGCAGTAACGCGTCGGTCCCCGGGCGGTCCCGGGCGGTAACGCGTCGGTCAGGGGGCGGTCAGGGGCGCAGGGGGGCGTTGCAGGCGGCCACCAGGGCCTGGCGGCAGGCGGCGGTGAGCGGACGCAGCGCGGCGTCGCGCTGCTGCGCCTCATAGTTGTTGATCGCCCCGCCGGGCGCGGAGTGCCCGGCCAGCGCGAGCACCCGGTCGAGCACCGCGGCTCGGGCGAAGAGCCGGCGGGCCCTCGGGTCGAACCCTGGTGGCAGGTCGGTGGTGCCGTCGGGGCGGCGCAACGCGGCCAGCGCGCCTGCCAGCTCGGGCCGCCACTGGGCGACGTCGAGGCGGGTCAGCGCGGCGGTCGTCTCGGCCAGCGCGGCGGCCAGTTCGGCCTCCGCCTCGGCGGCGCCGGGCAACGAGAGCGACGCGGCGGGCGCGTTGGCCGGCAGCGGGTACACCCGCCACAGCACCGTTTCGAAACAGTCCCCGGAGCCGGAGGTGTGCGAGCGGACCTCCGGGATCAACCCGAGCCCGCCGGCGACCACCGCCTCACCCGCTACCAGCGCCGCGCCGGCGAAGTCGCCGGGGCCGGGCAGACCCCGGGGGTCGCCGGGTGCGGGCAGCACCAGGCGGATCTCGTCGGGGGAGAGCTTGGCCAGGGTGGGCAGCGCGGAACCCAGCGGGACGTCGGTCCAGGTGCCCGGGGCGTCCGCAACGAGATGTTCCTCGTCGCCGGCGATGGCGTCGGCGACCTCGTCGTACGGCACCAACCCGGCGCGCCACGCGCGCACCCAGGCAACGAACCGGCTCGACCGGCGCGGCGCGAGTGTGGCCGCGCCCGTTGCGGGGGTGGACATGCCGAAAGGGTACGTGGTCACGACCGGCCCTGTCTCGACTGCCGCTCCGGCCGCCCTGCGTGCCCCGAACTGCCCCCTTCGCCCGATCCCGCGTGCGGCACGGTCCGGGGTGCGGGTCTTTCCGGCCGCTAATGCACCCGTAGGCCGGCGATGACCACGTCGACCATGAGACGCGCGTCGTAGGCGGGGTTGTCGGCGCCGATGCAGAGGTTGCCGATGCCCTGCATCAGGACCAGGGGGTTCATGTCGGGAACGATCTCGCCCGCCGCGCTGGCGGCGGCGAGCAGGTCGGCGCAGACGGGGACGAGCCGGTCGAGGAAGTACGCGTGCAGCGTCTGGAAGGCGGCGTCGTCGGACCGCATCGCCTCGGCCAGACCGTGCTTGGTGACCAGGAAGTCGACGAAGAGGTGGATCCAACTGGCCAGGGCGGCGTGCGGTGTGGCGCTCTGCGCCAGGAGCACGGGGCCGGCTTCGGCGCAGGCCTCGACCTGGTGTCGGTACACCGCGACGATCAGGTCGGCGCGGGTCGGGAAGTGGCGGTAGATCGTCCCGACCCCGACGCCGGCCCTGGCGGCGATGTCGCGCACCGGCGCGTTGACCCCGGAGGCGATGAACGCGGCGGCGGCCGCCTCCAGGAGCGCCGTCTGGTTGCGCAGCGAATCCGCCCGCTGCTTGCGCGCGGGATCTGTCCCGGTGCTGGCCACCGTTGCCTCCGTCACATCCCTTGGGGAAAACGGAACCTCGTTCCGTATGTTTTAGCGGAACCAAGTTCCACATATGCAGCATGCCAGAACGGCAGGCCAACACCAACTCACCCAGGAGCGACCGTGCGCGCAATGCCAGCGCCCAACCCCGGTGGACGCCAGGCGTCCTGCTGGCCGTGACCGGCCGCGGCGGAGGCGAGGAATCCGTCTGGCCGGCACCGGTCGACAGCGACCTGGGTCGCCTCGAATCCACTGTGTGATCGCCGCGGTGGTGGCGGGTGGACGAGGTGGGGCGGTGTGTCGGAGGGCGGGGTGATGGCGCGGGAGTTAGCGTGATCGACATGGCGGGGCGATACGGCGAGGACGTGTTGGCGGGGGACTGGCGACGGCGGAAGGTCACCCCCGAGGTGGACGCCGAACCGGACCTCGTGGTGGAGGACGCCGACTCCGGGTTCTGCGGAGCGGTGGTGGGCTTCGAGGCCGGTGCCGTGGTGCTGGAGGACCGGCACGGCAAGCGGCGCAACTTCCCGCTGCTGCCGGCGGCGTTCCTGCTCGACGGCCGCCCGGTCACGCTGCGCCGCCCCACCCGCGCGCCGGTGCCGGCCGCCCGGCGGCGGACCGCGTCCGGCTCGGTGGCGGTGGACAACGTCCGCGCCCAGGTGGCCAAGGCCAGCCGGATCTGGGTGGAGGGTATCCACGACGCCGCCCTGGTCGAGCGGATCTGGGGTGACGACCTGCGCATCGAGGGCGTTGTCGTGGAGCCGTTGGACGGCATCGACGCCCTCGACGCCGACGTACGCGACTTCGGCCCCGGCCCGACCCGACGGCTCGGCGTCCTCGTCGACCACCTGGTGCCTGGCAGCAAGGAGAGCCGGATCGTGGCCCGGGTCGACTCGCCGTACGTGCTGGTGACCGGCCACCCCTATGTGGACGTGTGGCAGGCGGTCAAGCCGGCGGCGTTGGGCATCGCGGCGTGGCCGGTGGTGCCGCCGGGGCGGCCGTGGAAGGAAGGGGTCTGCGCGGCCCTCGGGGTGGCCGAGCCGGCCGACATGTGGCGGCACATCCTGTCCCGGGTGAACAGCTTCGCCGACGTGGAAACGCCCCTGATCAACGCCATGGAACGCCTCATCGACTTCGTCACCGAGACCCCCTGACCGCCCGGCCCCGCCGGCGGCCGGCCCTGTCGCCGCCCGGCTCCGCCGCCGCCCGGCCCTGTCGGCGGCTGGCTCAGGGGGCTTCGTCCGGGCTGCGGGTGAAGACGAAGGTGGCGATGTCGACAGCCGTCGCCCGCCCGTTGTCGTCGCGCAGCACCGACAGGATCTCGCCGTTCTCCGGGCCGGAGCGTCCCCGCCAGCGGTCCGGCCCCTCGGCGGTGAACCGGCTCACCCGCTCACCACGGACATGGGCCACCAGGTCACCCGCGTCCCAGCGCAGATCCAGCGGAAGGCCCATCCACCACCAGCGGCCGCTCAGCTCGGCCAGGTCGGCACCGGGCGCGGCGGCGGCCGGCCGCCACGGCTGCGGGAGCGCCGGCTCGGCGTCCAGCACGCTGGTCAGCACCCGGCGACCGAGTTCGGTGATCGGGAAGCCGTACGAGTTGGCGAAGCCGACAACGGCGGTACGGGTGGGTCGGTGTACCACGAGGCTGGCCACGTACCCGGGCATCGAGCCGCCGTGCCCGACGTACACCCGCTCGCCGTCGCGGTAGAGCTCCAGCCCCAGCCCGTGCCCACCGGTCCAGGAGTCGAGATCGTTGATCACCACGGGCGCGCACATCTCGGTGAGCGTCCCGGCGGCCAGCACCGACGGGTCGGGGTCGGCCAGGAAGGCGGCCCAGCGGCCCAGGTCCTCGATCGTCGACCAGAGCTGCCCGGCGGGGGCCATCGCGCCGGTGTCGGTACGGGGTTCCTCGCGCAACGTGCCGTGCCAGGGGTGGACGACGTAGCCGCGGGCGTACGGCTCGGTGGCCGTGTAGGTGGTGCGGCGCATTCCCAGCGGGCCGAACACCCGTTCGTCGAGCAGGTCGGCCCACCGCGTTCCGGTGAGCCGTTCGAGCAGGCCGCCGAGGAGCCCGTACGCCAGGTTGGAGTAGTGGTAGGCGGTGTGCGGCGGATAGGCGATCTTGTCGGCGTTCAGCCCGTCGAGCAGCCCGGCCAGGTCGGTGCCCGCGCTCCGCTCCCACCAGTCGCCCTCGGGTTCGCGTTGCATGCCGCTGGCGTGCCCGAGCAGCTGACGCAGTGTGAGCGCGCCCACCGCGGTGCCCGGCAGGTGCCGTTCCAGCGGGTCGTCGAGGGACAGCTGGCCGGCATCACGCAACTGCATGATCAAGGTGGCGGTCATCGTCTTGCTGATCGAGCCCACCCGGTACTGCAGATCGGCGTCCGGGCGGGGGTGCTCGCCGGCGGTGGCCAGGTGGACCAGCGCGCCGTCGCGGACCACGCCCAGCACCAGTGACGGGGTACGACCGTCGATCTGCGCCTGGGCCACCTGGGTGTCGATCTGTCGGGCGGTCGCGGGCAGCAGAGTCACGGGGATCTCCTCGTTCGGCCGGTGGATTCGGTGGGCGGCGATCGTTTCGCCGAGCCTACTGATGATCACGGGTGGGCTGCTCGTGCATTAACGTGTCACCCTTGCGGTGTGGACGCCGTGGTGTGGATCGTTTTGGGTGTGGTGCTGGCGGTCGCCGAGATTTTCACGACGACGCTATTTCTGATCATGTTCGGAGCCGGTGCGTTCGCCGCTGCCGGTGCGTCCGCCCTGGGGGCGCCGGTCGCCGTGCAGGCACTGGTCTTCGCGGTGGTGTCGGCATTGAGCCTGCTGGTGGTTCGACCGGTCATCCGGCGGCACAGCCGCTCCGCGCTGGAGAGCGGCGAGCAGCCGTTCGGCGTGGAGGCGATCGAGGGCTCCACGGCGCTGGTGCTGGAACGGGTGGACGCCGAGCACGGCCTGGTCAAGATCGACGGGGAACTGTGGACGGCCCGACCGTATGACACGACGCAGACTTTCGAGCCCGGTCAACGGGTTCGGGTGATAAAGGTCCGGGGCGCGACAGCCCTGGTGTGGCAGGACGATGTTTCTTCCGCCGGCGAGCTGCCGGAAGCGAGAGGGTGAACGGATGACGGTCATCGGTGTGCTGATCATCGCGGTGGCGTTGATCGCCGTGATTACGCTGGCCAAGGCGGTGCGGATCGTGCCGCAGCAGCGCCAGGATGTGGTGGAACGGCTCGGCAAGTACAAGCGCACCCTCAGCCCCGGCCTCAATCTGCTGGTGCCGTTCATCGACGCGGTGCGTACCAAGGTCGACATGCGGGAGCAGGTGGTCAGCTTCCCGCCGCAACCGGTGATCACCTCGGACAACCTGGTGGTCTCGATCGACACTGTCCTCTACTTCAAGGTGGTCGACTCGGTCCGGGCGACCTACGAGATCTCCAGCTTCCTCCAGGCCATCGAGCAGTTGACGGTCACCACGTTGCGTAACGTGATCGGTTCGCTCGATCTGGAGCGGGCGCTGACCAGCCGGGACGAGATCAACCGGCACCTCTCGGGTGTGCTGGACGAGACCACCGGCCGCTGGGGCATCAAGGTGACCCGGGTCGAGATCAAGGCGATCGAGCCGCCGGCCAGCATCCGCGACTCGATGGAGAAGCAGATGCGCGCCGAGCGGGACCGCCGCGCGGCGATCCTGACCGCCGAGGGGCACAAGCAGTCGCAGATCCTCACCGCCGAGGGTGAGAAGCAGTCGGCGGTGCTGCGGGCCGACGGTGACCGGCAGGCCCGGATCCTGCAGGCCGAGGGCCAGGCGAAGGCGATCCGTACGGTCTTCGACGCGATCCACCAGGCGAACCCGAGCCAGAAGGTGCTCGCCTACCAGTACCTGCAGGCCCTGCCGCAGATCGCTCAGGGCAGCGCCAACAAGGTCTGGATCGTCCCGGCCGAACTGACCAAGGCCCTGGAGGGCATGGGTGGCGCGCTCGGTGGGCTGAGCCAGATGGTGGGGGACCTGCCCGCACCGGAGGCCGCGGACCACGCGAGCCAGGTGGAGCGCGAGGCTGCGGAGGCGGCGCAGGCCGCGGCGGCCGCCGCCCAGCAGATCCACGACGAGGTACGCGTCGCCGAGGCGCAGGCCACCGGCGGCAACAAGCCGCAGGGGCTGCCCGCCCCGGAGCCGGTGTCTCCGGCCAGCCTGACCGAGGACCCGGCCGACCAGCGCGAGCGCGGCTGACGCAGGACACCGGCCACCCGGCCGGCTAAATGCGAGAAAGACTCATGGGGCGCTCCGACGCCTGCCACCATCGGTCCTAGGACGGGTGGTGACCAGGCAATCGGGGCGCCCCGGCGCGTCGGTGCACCGCTCGACGACGAGCGAGGTGACGCATGAAGGATCCGGCGAATCGGATGTGGTCCTCGGCCCCGGTGCCCGGCGCGCACGACCCGGTCGCCCCGCTGGGCTCCCGGCGCAGCGGCGGCGGGTTCGGCGTACTGCCCTTCGTCGGCGAGCCGACCCCGGGCGCCCCCGCCACGAACGCCAGTTGGGCCTGGTCAGTGCGTCGGTTCGCCCGGGCGGCCGTCTGGCTGCTGCCCGCGTACGCCATCCTCTACGGCGCGGTGGCGATGGCCAGCGACGGAGGGGTGGGCAACGACCCCTATCCGGCCGACGGCCAGGCGGTGTACCTCATCGGTTGGGTCGCCGCGGTCTGGCTCGGCCTGCTCGCGCTGCTGGCGCTCACCGGGCTGCTGGCCGCGACCCGCAGCCGCCGGGTGGCCGCCGCCGGGCTGCTGGTCAGCATCGCCGGCACCGTGCTCATGCTGCCGTTCGCCGGGTTCGAAGAGCAGACACCGGTCTTCGGCACCACCGCGCGGTCGCTGGTCCTGCTCGGCGCGACGTTCTACAGCGCGGGCTGGTTCCTCACCGGGTGGGCGGTGGCCCGCTCGGGCACCTTCAGCCTCGGCGACGGCGTCATGCTGATCATCGCCGCGCCGCTGCTCGGCCTCGGCGGGGCACTGATCGGGTCGCTCCAGACCTTCGGCGCGATCTTCGTGCTGATCGCCGGCATCGGCATCGGCTACCGCTCCGGCCGCCTGATGCCCCGCGAAACCGCCAGAGACGCCGCCTCCGCCAGCCTCAGCACCCCCAACCCCAACCCCTAACCCCCGGCCAGCCCCACCCCGGACCTCGGCCAGCTCCGGTGATCATGAGGTTGACGGGCGATTCCGTGATCAAACCTCCCGCTAACCCCATGATCATCGGAGCGGGGAGCGGGGAGCGGGGAGCGGGGAGCGGGGAGCGGGGAGCGGGGAGCGGGGAGCGGGGAGGCAGCCGCTGGCTGGGGGTTGGCTGGTGGGGGGCCGTGAAGTTGGTGACAATCGGGCTCTGGGGGTGGTCGGTTGGCGGTTTTTGTGGCAATCCTGGGTTGCATGGCCGCCCCCCGCTCGCCGCTGTCGCGGCTGTTCACCGTGCTGCTCGCCGGAGTGTTGGCCGGGCTCGTCCTGGCCGTCGCCGCGCTGCCGGGCAACCTGCTGCTCGGGCTCACCGCCCGCTCCGCGCTCGGGTCGTACGCCGCGTTGCCGGCCTCGCTGAAGACCCCGGCCACGCCGCAGCGTTCGTACCTGTACGCCAACGACGGCAAGACGCTGATCACCACGTTCTACGACGTGAACCGCACCGACGTCCCGTTGTCCGAGATCGCCCCGGTGATGCGGCAGGCGATCGTGGCGGCCGAGGACCGGCGCTTCTACGACCACGGTGGCGCGGACCTGCGCGGCCTCGCCCGGGCACTGGTGGCCAACGTCAAGGGCGGCGGCACCGAACAGGGCGGCTCGACGCTGACCATGCAGTACGTCCGTAACGTGCTGAAGACCGACCCGACCCGCACCGCCGAGGAGCGCGCCGCCGCGACCGACCCGACCGTCGGTCGCAAGATCCAGGAGATCCGGTACGCGAGCGCGCTGGACAAGAGCCTCGGCAAGGACGAGATCCTCGACAGGTACCTGAACATCGCCTACTTCGGCTCCGGTGCGTACGGGATCGCGGCGGCCAGCCAGCGGTACTTCGGCAAATCTCCGGCGCAGCTGACCCTCAACGAGTCGGCACTGCTGGCCGGTCTGGTGCAGTCCCCGGACGCGTACAGCCCGATCGACGGGGACAAGGAGCAGGCGCTGGCCCGCCGGTCGTACGTGCTGGACTCGATGGTCGCCACCGGCGCGATCACCGCCGCGCAGGCCGCCCAGGCCAAGACCGAGCCGCTGGCCCTGCGCCCCACCGCACAGCCCAACGGCTGCACCGCCGTCTCCCAGGGCCACGACGACTGGGGCTACTTCTGCGACTACCTGCGCCGCTGGTGGCTGACCCAACCGGCCTTCGGGGCCACCGTCGCGGAGCGCGAGCAGGCGCTGCGCTCCGGCGGCTACACGGTGGTCACCTCGCTGGACCCGAAGATCCAGGCCACCGCGCAGCAGCAGGCCACCAAGGTCTACTCCTACGACAACAAGCGCGCCCTGCCGATCGCGGCGGTCCAGCCCGGCACCGGGCGGGTGCTGGCGATGGCGGTCAACCGGCACTACAGCCTCGCCGACAACCCGGCCGGGCAGGCGAACTACCCGCACACCGTCAACCCGTTGATCTCCGGCGGCGCCAGCGTCGACGGGTACCAGGCGGGTTCGACGTTCAAGCTGTTCACCATGCTCGCCGCGCTGGAGTCGGGCCGTACCCTCTCCACCGGTTTCGACGCTCCCGCCAAGCTGCCCACCCGGTACGCCGCCGAGGGGCCGGGCAGCTGTGACGGCCGCTGGTGCCCGGCGAACGCCAACCCGGACTGGATGGACGGGTACCGGATGATGTGGGACGGCTTCGGCCGCTCGGTGAACACCTACTTCGTCTGGCTGGCCGAACAGGTCGGCCAGGACAAGGTGGTCGAGATGGCGCAGCGGCTCGGCATCACCTTCCGTGCCGACTCGGATGCCGCCTTCGCCACGGACAACGCCAAGAACTGGGGTTCGTTCACCCTCGGCGTGGCCGCCACCACCCCCCTCGACCTGGCCAACGCGTACGCCACGGTGGCCGCCGAGGGCACCTACTGCACGCCGCTGCCGGTGGTCTCGGTGACCGGCGCGGACGGTGCGAAGGTGCCGGTCGGGCAGCCCTCCTGCAAGCGGGTTCTCGACGCCGACGTCGCCCGCGCCGCGACCGACGCGGCGCGCTGCCCGGTGGGTCAGCAGTCCGCGTTCGGGCAGTGCAACGGCGGCACCGCCACCGACGTCGACGACATCCTCGACGGCCGGCCGGTGGCCGGTAAGACGGGTAGCTCGGAGCAGAACTCCACCGAGACGTTCGTCGGCTTCACCCCGCAGGTCGCGGTGGCCGGTATCGCCGCCAACCCGGACGACCCGGCCGACTCGGTGGGGTCGGCGGTGCAGGCCAAGGTGATCGACGCGGTCGCCCGGGTCATCGCCACCGCCGTGAAGGGCCAGCCGGAGAAGGCGTTCGCCGCACCGAGCAAGGAGCTGGCCGGCGAACCACGCCGCCCGGTGGAGCGCCCAGCGGTCCCCGACCGCCAGGAGCCCACCCAGGACCCCCGCTCAGCCCTGCAACGCTGGCTGGACCGCCGAGGCTGACGCCTCAGCGTTCGCGGCGGCGGGGGCGGTAGCTGGCCAGGGTGGCGGGGAGGCCGCGGCGGATGATGCCGGCCCAGTCGGTGTCGCCGCGCAGCACCGCCGCAGCGGTGTTGCGGGCCTGCTCGGCGGTGAAGTGCGGGGGCAGCATCAGCTCGGCCGGGTCGACCAGGGCGTTGATCACCACTGGTCGGTCGGCGGTGAGCGCCCGGTCCCAGACGTCGCGCACCTGCTCCGGTGAGTCGATCAGTTCGCCGTGCAGCCCGAGCACCTCCGCCCACTGGTGGTAGGCGATGTCCGGCAACTGCTGACTGTCCGGGAACATCGGCGTTCCCTCGGTGGAGCGCTGTTCCCAGCTGACGAACGCCAGGTCCCGGTTGTTGAGCACCAGCACCACGAAGCGCGGGTCGGCCCAGCTGCGCCAGTACTTCGCCACGGTGATCAGCTCGTTGACGCCGTTCATCTGCATGGCGCCGTCGCCGATCAACGCGACCAGCGGTCGGTCCGGGTGGGCGAACTTGGCGCTCAGCGCGTACGGCATGGCACCGCCCATGGACAGCAGCGTGCCGGACAGGCTGGCCAGCATCCCGGGGCGTACCTGGATGTGCCGGGCGTACCAGGCGGTGGTGGTGCCGCAGTCGACAGCGAGCAGCACGTCGTCGGGTAGCCGTTCGTTCAGGGTGTGGAAGAGCAACTGCGGGTTGACCGGTTCGGCGCTCTGCTCGGCCAGGTCGCGTTGCACCCGGCGCCACGCGGAGGTGGCCTCGGCGACCTCCGCCCGCCAGGCGGTCGGCCCGGGGCCGGGGCCCAGCTCGTTCAGCAGCGCCCGCAGGGTGGGGCGGGCGTCGCCGGTCAGGTTCACCTCGGTCGGGTACCGCAGCCCGAGCTGGGTGCCGTCCAGGTCGATCTGCACCGCGCGGGCCTGTCCGGGCGGCGGGTAGAACTCCGAGTACGGCATGTTGCTGCCCACGATGAGCAGCCGGTCGCAGCCACTCATCAGCTGCCAGCTGGGTCGGGTGCCGAGCAGCCCGATCGCGCCGGTCACCCACGGCTCGCGATGGTCGACGGCAGTGAAGCCGAGCAGCGCGGTGGCCACGCCGGCCCCGAGCCGGTCAGCGATCTCGCGGACCTCGTCGCGCGCGCCGAGGGCACCCTGGCCGACCAGCATGGCCACCCGCTGCCCGCCGCGCAGCACCTCGGCCGCCCGGCGTACGTCCGCCTCCGGTGGCACCGTCGGCGTGCTGCTCGGCGCGTTGCTGGTCTGGTAGTAGCCGTGCGCGTGCGGCGGGTTGGGCACGGCTGGCTCGTCCTGGATGTCCAGGGGCAGGACCAGGGCGGTGACGGTACGCCGGGCCAGCGCCGTCCGGCACGCCCGGTCGACCAGGTGGCGTACCTGCGCCGGGTTGTCGAGCTGGGCCAGGAACGCGGCGGCCACGTCCTTGTAGAGGGCGAGCAGGTCCACCTCCTGGTAGTAGCCGCCGCCCTCGGCGGTGGTCGCGGTGTGCCCGACCAGGGCGATCACCGGCTGGTGGTCGAGCTTCGCGTCGTACAGGCCGTTGAGCAGGTGGATCGCGCCCGGTCCGCTGGTCACCAGCGCGCAGCCCAGCGGGCCGCCGCCGTACTTGACGTGCGCGGAGGCGGCGAAGCCGGCGGTCTCCTCGTGGCGGACCTGGATGAACTGGGCCCGCCCGTTGGTGCGTTGCAGCGCGGAGGTCATGCCGTTGATGCCGTCGCCGGGATAGCCGAAGTAGCGGTGTACGCCCCAGCTGAACAGCCGCGACACGATGTGGTCCGCGACGGTCGGGCGCCGGGGCAGGGCACCCACTTCGCCGGGTGCCGTGTGGTCTGCGCTCACCTGGCTGGTCCTTCCCGTCGAGTCCGATACTCCGCCGGTCATTCCCCTTCTTCTTCGGACAAAACACCCCGCCGCGCGGGCGTCGGAGCGCGCTGCCCCGCGTCCGGCAGAATCGTCCGGTGCCCGTACACCAGATCACCGACCCTGACGACGACCGGATCGCCGACTACCGGGCGCTCACCGACGTCGAGCTGCGCACCCGCTGGGAACCACCGCACGGCCTGTTCATCGCCGAGGGGGAGTTGGTGCTGCGCCGGGCGCTGCGCGCGGGCTACCCGGCCCGGTCGTACCTGGTCGACGCCAAGCGGATCGACCAGCTCGCCGATCTGGACACCGGCGACGCGCCGGTCTACGCCGCCACCCAGGACGTGCTGCAACGGGCCACCGGCTTCCACGTACACCGGGGGGTGCTGGCGTCGTTCCACCGCCGGCCGCTGCCGACGGCGGCCGAGGTGCTCGCCACCGCGCGCCGGGTCGTCGTCCTGGAGGACGTGAACAACCACACCAACCTGGGCGCGATCTTCCGGGGGGCTGCCGCGCTCGGTGTCGACGCGGTGCTGCTCTCGCCGACCTGCGCCGACCCGCTGTACCGGCGCAGCGTCCGGGTCAGCATGGGTGAGGTCTTCGCGATGCCGTACGCGAAGCTCGACAGCTGGCCCGGGGGCCTGGACCAGGTGCGGGAGGCCGGCTTCACGGTGCTCGCCATGACGCCCGCGCCGGACGCCGTACCGATCCAGCTGTTGACCCCGGCGCAGCGGGAGCGGGCGGCGTTGCTGCTCGGCGCGGAGGGGCCCGGCCTCACCGCGGCGGCCCAGGCCGCCAGCGACGTGCGGGTGGTCGTTCCGATGCGCCGTGGCGTCGACTCGTTGAACGTCGCCGCCGCGGCGGCGGTGGCGTTCTGGGAGCTGGGCCGCGACGACCCGCCCTTCGGCGGCGAGTAGACCCTTCGGCTTGCATGGCCATGCGTTCTATTGCATAATTTTCCCCGTGTCCAAGGTTCTCACCTCCCTGCCCACGGGCGAACGTGTCGGCATCGCCTTCTCCGGCGGCCTCGACACCTCCGTCGCGGTCGCGTGGATGCGCGACAAGGGCGCGATTCCCTGCGCCTACACCGCCGACATCGGCCAGTACGACGAGCCCGACATCGCGTCGGTGCCCGGTCGCGCGCTCAGCTACGGCGCCGAACTCGGCCGCCTGGTCGACTGCCGCGCCGCCCTGGTCGAGGAGGGCCTGGCCGCGCTGACCTGCGGCGCCTTCCACATCCGCACCGGCGGGCGGGCGTACTTCAACACCACCCCGCTGGGCCGGGCCGTGACCGGCACCCTGCTGGTGCGCGCGATGGTCGCCGACGACGTCCAGATCTGGGGCGACGGCTCGACCTTCAAGGGCAACGACATCGAGCGGTTCTACCGCTACGGCCTGCTGGCCAACCCGATGCTGCGCATCTACAAGCCGTGGCTCGACACCGCCTTCGTCACCGAGTTGGGTGGGCGTAAGGAGATGTCGGAGTGGCTGCTGGAGCGCGGCCTGCCCTACCGGGACAGCACCGAGAAGGCGTACTCGACCGACGCCAACATCTGGGGCGCCACGCACGAGGCCAAGACCCTGGAGCACCTCGACACCGGCATCGAGACCGTCAACCCGATCATGGGTGTCCGGTTCTGGGACCCGTCGGTGGAGATCCCGACCGAGGACGTCACCGTCGGCTTCGACCAGGGCCGCCCGGTCACCATCAACGGCAAGGAGTTCGGCAGCGCCGTCGACCTGGTGCTGGAGGCCAACGCCATCGGCGGCCGGCACGGTCTGGGCATGTCGGACCAGATCGAGAACCGGATCATCGAGGCCAAGAGCCGGGGCATCTACGAGGCGCCCGGCATGGCGCTGCTGCACTACGCGTACGAGCGGCTGGTCAACGCCATCCACAACGAGGACACCCTGGCGAACTACCACAACGAGGGCCGCCGCCTCGGTCGGCTGATGTACGAGGGCCGCTGGCTGGACCCGCAGGCCCTGATGCTGCGCGAGTCGCTGCAACGGTGGGTCGGCACGGCGGTCACCGGCGAGGTGACGCTGCGGCTGCGCCGGGGCGAGGACTACTCGATCCTGGACACCACCGGCCCGTCGTTCAGCTACCACCCGGACAAGCTGTCGATGGAGCGTACCGAGGACTCGGCGTTCGGCCCGTCGGACCGGATCGGCCAGCTCACCATGCGCAACCTGGACATCGCCGACTCGCGGTCGAAGCTGGAGCAGTACGCCTCCCTCGGCCTGGTCGGCGGCGGCAACCCGCAGCGCATGATCGGGGCCGCGCAGGCCGCCTCGACCGGCTTGATCGGTGCCATGCCCCAGGGCGGCGCGGAAGCCATCGCCTCCCGGGGCGTCGCCTCGCCGGAGGACGAGGCGCTCGACCGCGCCGCTATGGAGTTCGGCGTCGACTGAGCCCGGCGGTCCCGGCCCGCGGCGGCAAGTCGAGTTCCGGCGTCACGGACGGTAGCGTGTCGGCCGTGTTCCCTACCGTCCGTGAGATCCTCGCCCTGGACCCGGTCCGCCACGGCGCGCCGCGCGTGGTCGCCGGGGACGACGGGCTGGACCGACCCGTCCGCTGGGTGCACGTGGCCGAGGTGCCGGACATCGCCACCCTGCTCGGCGGCGGTGAACTGGTGCTCACCACCGGCATCGGCCTGCCCGCGGACGACGCCGGGTTGCGCGCCTTCATCGGCGACCTCGCCGACGTCGGCGTGTCCGGGCTCGTCGTCGAGCTGGGCCGCCGCTACCTCAGCGGGGTGCCCCGGGTGATGGCCGCCGCCGCCGACCGGCGCGGGCTGCCGCTGGTGGAGCTGCGCCGGGCCACCCCGTTCGTCCGGATCACCGAGGCGGTGCACGCGCTGATCGTCGACGCGCAGCTCACCGAGCTGCGCGCCACCGAGGAGATCCACCAACGGTTCAACGACCTCTCCGTCGAAGGCGCCGACACCGCCGAGGTGATCAGGCAGGCCGCCGAGCTGTCGGGTTGCCCGGTCGTGCTGGAGAACCTGTCCCGGCAGGTGCTCGGGTACGACCCGGCGGGCGAGAGCGCCGAACTGCTGCTCGACGGCTGGGAGCAGCACTCTCGCCGGATCCGCCCGGCCGGGCGGACCGCGTACGACCTGGACAGCGGCTGGCTGGTGACCACCGTCGGCGCCCGGGGGCAGGACTGGGGTCGGCTGCTGCTGCGCTGGCCGGCCAGCGGGGACGTGCCCAGCGCCCAGGCCGGCGAACCGACCGTCGGCCCACCCACCCGGCTCACCATCCTGATCGAGCGGGCCGCGTCCACCCTCGCGTTGGGCCGGCTGATCCGCCGCGACGCCGAGGGCCTGGAACGGCAGATCCACCGCACCCTGCTCACCGCGCTGCTCGACCACTCCCGCCCGGTGGACGAGGTGGGGCTGCGCGCCAAGGCGCTCGGCGTGGTGCTCGACCGGCGTCACCTGGTCGGCGTGATGGTCCGGCACCGCGCCGACGACGCCGCCGGGGAGGTCGGCCCCGAGGCCGCCCAGGCCCGGCTGCGGGATCTCGCCGAGGCAGTCGGGCAGGCGGTGCGGGAGGCGAAGCTGACCGCACTGACCAGCGCCGTCGACGACCACTCGGTGGGCGCGCTGCTGGCCCTACCGGACCCGGCCGCCGAGGACCGCGCGCTGTCCGCGTTCGCCAGCGCCCTTCATCGGGTACGCCTCGACGCCGGCACCGGCCGCGCGTCCACCGCCGGTGTCGACCCGGCCCGGGGTGCCGGCCCGGCTGCCGTGATCGTCGCCGCCGGATCGGGTGTGGGGAGCCTGCGGGAGGCCCGAAGGTCGCTCGTCGAGGCGCGGCAGATCGCCGAGGCGGCCCGCCGGGACCGGCGCGACCTGCCGATCTTCCGGCTACCCCACGTCGGTCTGGCGGGGTTGTTGCACCTGCTGCGCGACGAGCCCCGGTTGCAGACCTTCGTCGAACGCGAACTCGGGACGCTGCTGGAGTACGACGCCCGGCACCCCCGGGAGCAGCTGCTCGACACCCTGCGCGCCTACCTGGAGCAGGGTCGTAACAAGTCCGCCGCGGCCGCCGCCGCCCACCTGTCCCGACCGGCCTTCTACGAACGCCTGGCCCGCATCGCCCGGATCCTCGACGTGGACCTCGACTCGGTAGAGGCCGCCCTGTCCCTTCACGTAGCTCTCCTGGCCCTGGAAGCGGTCCGAGCGCCCTGACGTGGCTCCTTGTGTTGCCGATTCGGCGGCGGCGGACGGCTCGGCGTCGGGGTGAACGTCTGGGTCGGGCACGCTTTGGAGCTGATGTCGTAAACGAATCATCCCCTGGCCTTACTCGGCCGGGCGCTGACTTCGGTGCGGCCCTGGGTCCGGCCCGGTCCTGGTTCGGCCTTGGGTCCGGTCCGGTCCTGGTTCGGCCTCGAATCCGACCCCGTCATGGTTCGGCCCTGGGCCCGACCCCGTCATGGTTCGGCCCTGGGTCCGGCCCGGCCCTGGGTCCGGCCCGGCCCTGGGTCCGGCCCGGCCCTGGGTCCGGCCCGGCCCTGGGTCCGGCCCGGCCCTGGGTACG
>NZ_JBEZFX010000006.1:97219-487255 GCF_040649675.1 Micromonospora parva
CGGCCCTGGGTCCGGCCCGGCCCTGGGTCCGGCCCGGCCCTGGGTCCGGCCCGGCCCTGGGTCCGGCCCGGCCCTGGGTCCGGCCCGGCCCTGGGCCGGCCCTGGTCCGCTCGACCATGGGCCGCCCTGACGTGCTGGGCTTGGCGTGTCCCGGCCGGGGCTCGGCCTGCCTCGCTCGATTCGTTTACGACATCAGCTCCAAAGGCGCAGCGACACACACACTCCACCGGCCAGCCGCCGCGATCATGCGAACCACGGCGGGGGGAGGGCTCGCAACACCGGCGCGGGGCCGGAGCGCGGGCCTGAACGTCTAGCGCGTCACATAAGTTGGTTCAGGGCTTTTGCGTAGGTGGGGGGGATGTGGTTGGGGCCGCCGGGGGTGAAGACGTCGGACGTGGCCACCGCGGACCAGGCCGTCGCCGGCACCGCGTCCACCAGGGCCTGGATCACCGGGGCGTCGCGCCACTGGTCCTGCTCGGCGAGCAGGCCGAGGGCCACCACCGACTCCTCGACCTCGCCCACGCACTCGAACGGCTTGTGCCCGTCCACGCCCAGCAGCTCGCGGTAGCCGGGGATCTGCGACTCGTCGGCCAGCAGGTCACCGCCGAAGATGTGGGTGACCCGTTCCCGTGGCATGAACGGCGCCATGGCCAGGAAGACGAACCGGCACTTCGGGCAGTCACGGCACCAGCGCTCACTCGCGTCGCGTAGCTTGAACGCCTGGTTGCAGCTGGTCACCACGTCGTCGTACCGGGTGAACTCGGCGAACAGCCGGGCGATGTGCAGCTCGGACAGCGACCGCAGCAGCGAGAAGTACGGTTCGGTCAGGCCCGCGTGCTCGGCCAGCGACGCCCGCAGCAGCCCCTCCGCCTCGACGCCCTTGGACCACTGGTGGTTGATCTCATGGCCGTTCCAGACCAGGTTCGGGTCGGACGCCGAACGCTCGTTGGACATCACCACCGGGCCCAACCCGTGCAGCACGGCGGTGGCCACCGCGATCAGCGAGTTGATGGCGGTGACCGGGATGTGCCCGTTCAGCGCGCCCGCCGCGTTCAGGTCGAACAGCACCGGGTCGATGCGCCGCCGGGCGGCCAGCGGGACCAGCCCGGACGCCTCGTTGACGGCGACGATCACATGGTTCGGGTTGACCGAGAACGGCACCGGGTCCAGCTCGGCGCGGCGCAGCGCCTCCAGGCTGACGATCGAGTCCTTGCCGCCGCCGACCGCCGAGAGCGGGCGACGGTCCGAGTCGTCGTACACCCGGGGCGACTCCGGGGTGCCGGCCGGCACCTCCGGGCGCAGCTGGAGCACGTGCGGCAGCTGGTTGCGGTACGCGTACTCGGCGAGGCCCTTGGTGTAGATGGCCGTGACGTAGTCGACGGTGGCCGCGCCCAGCGGCGCCGGCAGCACGAGTCGGGGCGGCGCGGCGGCCTTGTAGTAACTGACCCCGGCGACGAGGTGCAGCACCTCCAGCACCCGGTTGAGGGTCGCCACCGTCTCGTCGGACGGCGGCTCCGCCGGCAGTGGAAGCGTGATCACCTCGGTGAACCGCTGCTCACCGGCCGGGCCGGTCAGGGCGTAGTCGAACAACACCTCGCCGGTGGCGAAGTCGATCGAGTAGGACGGGAAGGTGAAGGCGTCCATCCGCCGGAGCTGCTCGTTGGGCACACGCCATACTAGGCCCTGGTTCGTCCGGCCGTGTCCGGACCGGGCCCTGCCCGCCGCCGCCGTGACCCCCGAGGAGATCCTCGTGCGCCTTTCTGACCTGCGCGGTCGTTCCGTCGCCGTCTGGGGCACCGGCCGGGAGGGCCGGGCCGCTGTGACCGCCATCGCCGCGCACGGTCCGGCCGAGCTGGTCGCCGTCGACGACAGCGCGAACTTCCTGTCGCTGCCCTGGGACGGTCCGCTGGCCGAGGCGGCGCCGCTGGTCACCGGTGAGGCGGGCTTCGAACGGCTGGCCGCCGCGGACGTGGTGGTCCGTTCCCCGGGCGTGCCGCAGACCCACCCGTGGCTGGTCGAGCTGCGCCGACGCGGGATCATGGTGACCCAGGGCACCGCGCTGTGGATGGCCGACCACGCCGCGCGCACCGTGGGGGTCACCGGCAGCAAGGGCAAGAGCACCACCTCCAGCCTGATCAGTCACCTGCTCACCGCGATGGGCCGGCCCAACGTCTTCGGCGGCAACATCGGGGTGCCGACCCTGGACCTGCCGGAGGCGGAGCTGTACGTGCTGGAGCTGTCCAGCTACCAGTGCAGCGACCTCACCGACTCGCCCCGGGTGGCAGTGGTCACCGCGCTGTTCCCCGAGCACCTGGACGCGCACGGTGGGGAGCGGGAGTACTACCGGGACAAGCTGAACCTGCTGGCCCACGACCCGCAGACGATCGTGGTCAACGGTGCCGACCCCCGACTGGCCGCCGAGCTGGGTGAGCTGCCGGCGATCCGGGCCGGTCGCCCCGACACCTTCCACGTCGCCACCGGCGCCGACGGCACGCAGTGGTTCCACGTCGGCGACCAGCCGCTCTTCCCGCGCGCCGTGCTGCCGCTGGTCGGCCGGCACAACGAGGGCAACCTCTGCGTCGCGCTCGCCGTGCTGGACGCGCTCGGCGTGGACGTGCTGGCCGGCAAGGACCACCTCGCCGTCGCCGTCGCCGAGTTCCAGGGGTTGGCCCACCGGCTCACCGAGATCACCGACCCGTCCGGGTTGACGTTCGTCGACGACACCCTGGCCACCAGCCCGTACGCGGCCATGCACGCCATCGACGCGTACGACGGGCGGCCGTTGACGGTGATCGTCGGGGGCAACGACCGAGGTCTGGACTACACGCCGCTGGCCGAGCACCTGGCCGAGCGGGAGCTGACCGTGATCGGGATCCCGGACAGCGGCGCCCGCATCGTCGAGGTGCTCGCCGGCCTGCCGAAGGTGCGTACCGAACTGGTCGACGACCTGGTGGCGGCGGTCCGGCTGTCCCGCGAGGTGACACCGGCCGGCGGGGTGGTGCTGCTCTCCCCGGCCGCGCCCAGTTACGGACGGTTCCGCAACTACGAGCACCGCTCCGAGGTGTTCGCCCAGGCCGTCGCCGACACCGCCCGCTGACTCAGCCCCGGTCGACCGGGCTGGGGTCCGGTGACTGCATCCCGGGCAGCAGCACTGTGTCGGCGGCGTCCTCGTGCTCGTCCTCGTCCTCGTCCGACGCGGGTTTCGTCGCGGCGCCGGTGGGAGGGTGGTCCTTGTCCGGAGTCCAGGCGAAAGCGAGTGCCCCGCCGATCAGGGCCAGCAACATCCCGACCAGGAAGCCGCCCAGGTTCGAGGTCAACCAGGAGACCAGCCCGAGCACCAGCGAGATCACGGCGTAGAAGACCCGCTGCTGCGGGGTGGTGATCAGCAGGACGCCGCAGATCACGAGGATGGTGGGCACCAGGTATGCGGCGAGCCCCTGCGGTCCGATGTGCAGCAGCACCCCGAGCGGTGCGCGCAGGGTCGCCAGCATCTCGGCGCCCCCGAGGGCGATCAGCACTGCGGCGGTGAACGGGCGGGCCCGCCGCCAGCGGCGCCACCGCCCGCGGGTTTCGCGGACGGCCGGCGCCGTCTGGTGTTGTTCGGTGCTCATGTCAGCACCCGTCGGAGGTGAACGCCATGCGCAGGTTGGGCAGGTTGAAGACGGCAGCGGTGGTGGCGTAGTTGTTCTGCCGCAGGTTCTCGATGACGATCGAGTCCGCCTGCTGGGAGAAGACGCCGGGGTTACCCTTCACACCGGGCACCTTGTCCAGGGTGCTGGCGTCCTGCCCGATGTCGATGTTCCGGAAAGCGGCGTTGCCGGCGATCTCGTCGCCGTCGACCACAAGGGTCCGGGCGGTGACCGGTTTGTCGCCGTTGCCGGCGGTGATCTTGAGGAAGACACCGCCGAGGTTGATGCTCTGGCAGAGGTTGGTCAGCTCCGCCTTGTCGATCGCCGAGACCATCACCAGGACCTGTCCACCGGTGTCGCCCTGGTTGGGGCTGTCCGGGATCATCTGGTCGAGGGTGGCGAACTGCTCGAACCCGGTGCCGGTGAGCCTGTCGGCGGTGACCGTGAACGGCATGCCCGAGATGGCGAACTGCGCGCCCAGCACGCCCTGGGCGGTCAGCATGATCATGCCGGCGGCGCCCGCCACGACGATGCCGAACGTGGCGGCGAACCGACGCCAACGCGTGCCACTGCGCGGCGGCCCGGGTGCGACGGGTGTGGTTTCCTCCGACATGGCGGCTCCCCTTAAGATCGATTCATCGGCGACAATGGGAATTGCATCCCTGACCCGCGTTCTGTGGGCGCAGAGCCGAAGTTACCGCCGAGTAAAGGAGAGGTCAACGGCACGTGACGGCCATTTGGGCGGTATTTGTTAAATGTGGCCAAGGTGAGAAACCGCTGCGGTTTCCGACCGTGTGATCAGGAGGGGTGGGTCGGTGCGCATGGCGCGGTCGTACTCGGGCCGTCGTCCGGCCGTATCGGCCGGGTCGCCTGAATCGCGGCCTCGGTGCCCAGGAACGGCGCCATGGCCGCGTAGGTGAGCACCGGCAGCAGTTGCGGCAACTCCGCCGCCCGACCCCGCGCCACACGGCCGCGGACAGTGGCGTAGATGCCGCCGACCACTGTGGACACCAGCTCGTCGCGGCCCACCTCGGCGAGCGCCGGCCCCGGGCCGGCGTCGACGAAGAACCGACGGAAGCTGGTGAGCAGCGCGTCGCGCTCGCGGCGGGCGTCGGGGCCGGCCGCGTCCACCTCGACGAGCGCCATCCGGGCGAACGCCGGAACGCTCGCCAGCACCTCCAGCAGGGTGCGCAGCGCGGCGCGTGCCGCGTCCGGCCAGGTCGGGCCAGCCTCGCGGTAGGCGTTCTCCATCAGTTGTGACACCACGGCGATCCCGTGCCGGTACGCGGCGAGAAAGGCGTCCTCCTTGCCCGTGAACAGGGCGTAGAAGGCCGGCCGGGTCACGCCGGCGGCTTGGCAGATGTCGCTGACCCGGGCGTTGTCGTAGCCCTTCGTCGCCACCTCGTGCACGAGCCCGTCGAAGAGGCGGTCTCGCTGGGTCGCGGCCACGACCTCTGCGGAGACCCGTCGCGGGCCGCGCTTGATCGCGCGGTCCGGGTCGCGGCCCGGGCGTGCACCCGGCAGGGGCGCCGGCGCCGGCTGAGGGTGGCTCTGCGTGGTCAATTCATTGACCTCCGTTGATTCATTGACTTTGCGACCCTCCGGGGTTTATAACTTTCCTCACGCTCAGTTCGCTCCCCGTCACCTTTGGTGATCTCCCCGGATGGTCACCCTGACTCGTCGAAGGAGGGCTCGATGGCTGTCATTATCGCCGAACACGAACGCTCTCCCAATGCCGGAAAGGCGCAGGTGACGCGGCTACGCCGCAGTGCACCACGCCGACCCGCCCGCTGATCCGCGGCACCTCCGTCACCCGCGCCCGACCCGACGGTCGCCCGGCGCCTCCACCACCACCGCCGTCCACCTCGGACGGCCACAATCGCCGCCCGGCGTGCCCGCCCGGCGGTGACCGCCTGCGCGGTCCGCTCGTTCCCGTCCCGCCACCGGAAGGAAGCACCATGCTCAGGTACGGAAAAATCGGCGGGGGTCTCGTCGCCCTCGCGCTGCTGACCGGTCTCGTAGCCGCCCCGCCAGCCTCCGCCGACCCGTCAGCCGCGCTCGCCGGCAACGTCCTGACCTACCCCACGGCTGGCGGCACCGCCGTCGCCGTCAACGACGTCATCCAGGCCAGCCTCAAGACCGGCACCAACGCCACCTTCTACAGCTCCACCTCGGGCACCACCGGCATCAAGTGCGCCGCGTCCAGCTTCAGCGCCAAGGTGCTCACCAACCCGACCGCCCCGGGCACCGCCACCGAGAGCCTCACCGCCCAGAGCTTCGGCACCTGCACCACCAACGTGTTCGGCACCACCGGGGTGCAGAGCATCGCCCTCAACAACCTGCCGTACGCCACCTCCGTCACCAGCGCCGGCGTGGTCAAGATCTCCGGCACCACGGCGGCGCCGGTGCAGAGCACCGTCGTGCTGAACTCGTTGCTCGGCACGATCACCTGCGTCTACCGGACCAGCACCAACAGCCTCACCGGCACGGCGGCCAACGCCACCAACTCGATCACCTTCGCCAATCAGCCGTTCACCAAGTTCTCCGGCCCGTCCCTCTGCTTCGGCACCGCGTACTTCTCGGCGACGTACTCGCCGGTGCGTGACAGCACCAAGGGCAACGCCGCCGTCTACGTGAACTGACCATGCTCCACCGGGCCGGTGCGCGGGCGATCCGCCGTGCGCCGGCCCTCGACCATGCCCGGGTCAACCGGCGACCAGCGCCGCGTGCAGGGCCCGCATCGACCGGACGGCCGAGCGGATCTCCTGCAGGTAGCGGCCGGGGCTGAGCGTCTGCTCCGGCAGCCGGGCCAGGCCGGGCAGGGTGGGGTCCACCCCGACGGTGTCGATCCCGCAGCCGTACGGCAGGGCCAGGGTGCGCAGCGCGTCGCAGTGCTGGAACGGCACGTAGATCGGCGCGGTGAGCATCAGCACCTGATCGCCCGGGGCGACCTGGGCGTGCCCGGCCCAGAAACGCTGCGTGTCCGCGGTGTGCGCCCGCCGCAGGTGCGGTTCGCTCGACGGCGCCGCCAGCACCCGTACCGGCGGCAGGCCCCTGGGGTGGTAGGTCCGCGACGACCAGGAGTGGTGCGGGTGGCCTGCGTCGACCCCGTCGCGCTCCGCCGGGACGGCCACCCCGAACGCCCGCCGGACCGCCGTGTCCAGCACGTCCACCTCGGTGTCGTCGGCCGGCAGGCCAGCGTCGGCCAGCGTCGCGCGTTCCCACTCGGACAGCGGCCGGAAGCTGCCCAGCACGGCCACCTCGCCGCCCACCGCCAGCCCGGCACGCAGCAGGTGCGCGGCGTAGGTGACGCGGCGCACGCAGGCGTGTGCCAGGCCGCCGAGCACCACCAGGTGGGCGTACGCGCCACGGGTCGGCGGCACCGGATGGACCAGCCCGAGCGCGGCTGCCGCGTCGAGCACCAGCGCGGCGGTGGCCGGATCGAGGTCGGGTTCGCGTGCGTCGGGCCGTTCCCGGCCACCCCGGAAGTCCCAGTGTCGGGCGGAGAACTCGTCCAGGAATCGGAGCACCTCGGTGAGATCGCCGTCGGGCCAGGCGCCGCCGAAGCGGGCGACCAGGCCGCGGACCGGGGATGAGCAGACCCAGGCCCGGATCTCCGCCGTGATCTGCTCGTCGTCCGTTCCGGTCGACGACGCCGCGTCCGCGCTCTGCACCTGCCGGATGCTACCGGCCCGCTGCGGCGGGACCCGGCGGTTGTGGCAGCTGTCTACGCTGGCGGGAGCGGCTGATTGGGGGATGTCGATGGCCCGTGACATGGCCCGTGAGCGGATACGCGGGCAGGGCAGCTCCAGTGGAGGCTTCGTCCGTCTGGTGGCGCACACCGACCCGGTGGCGTTGGTCGGCATCACCCTGTCGATCACCCTGAGCATCACGCTCGACCTCAGCAACGCCGCATCGGGGGTGGAGTCGCTGCTGGCCGGCCTGATGGGCATCACCATCTCACTCCTGGTGGACTCGTTGGCCCGCGCGGAGCGCCGGTTCCACCTGCGAACCCTGCTGGATGGCCCGCCCTGGCTCGTCCGCACCACGACGGAGCTCGCCGGGGCGATGCGGGACGCGGCCGAGCAGCACGCCGGCACCCGGGTCGCGGCGGAGGCGCAGCGGCGGTATGAGCAGTTCCGGGTGGAGGCCGAGCAACTCGCGGAGGGTCGCATCATCCGGCGCGGCGACGAGGACGAGGACCTGATCGGCGCGACCCGCACCTGTACCCAACGACTGGACGCCCTGACCAACGTGATGCCCCGGGCGAGCGGGGAGCTGAGCTGGTGGCGCAGCGAGATCGGCCGGCGCTACTGGGAGGCCAACCTCGAAGCCCTGCAGCGGGGCGTCCAGATCACCCGGGTGTTCGTCTACGCCAGAATGAGCGACGAGCTTTCCGCCCTGGTGGAGAAGCAGCGTGCGGCGGGGGCACGGGTGGGGTTGCTGCCCTACGGTGTGGTCAGTCCCCAGCTACACGTCAATCTGGCACTCTGGGACGGGTCGAGCTGCTGGGAGGCCCACATGACCGCACACGGCGAGATCGGCGAGAACCAGTTCTCGGTCAACCGGACGGACGTCAACCGGCTCACCCGCGTGTTCGACCTCTGCTCGAATGCCGCGACCTTCCAGGGCTGACGGCCCCACCGGGGCGGAGACGGGTGAGCCATGACGTGGAGTGCGGTCCTGCTGGTGACGGCCGTGGTCTGGGCGGTCAGCGTGATCCGCTCCGTCCGGCTCCGAGCGCTGGTCTACAGTCTGCCGCTGCCGATGACGCTCGCCCTGCTCAGCACCGATTACCGGGTGGGCGGCGCGCAACTGCTCGGCGTGCTCGGGCTCAACCTCTTTTTCGTCACGGTGGCGGTCACCTACCACCGGCTGCGCTGGCCGATCCTGCTCGCCGACGCTGCGGGGATCGCCGTCTACGTGGCGCTCAGCGCCGGCCTGCTGGCCGTCGTCATCCCGTTCGAGGCGGCGCTCGTCGGCACGCTCGTGCTCTGGTCAGGGGCCATGCTGCTGCTGCACCGCCGCGCTCGCCCGAGCGTCGCCCCCGCTGATGCCCCGGCGGCCCCCACCGATGAGGGGGCCGCCGTCGCCGAGACCTCGGACGGAGGACGCCCGGACGGGCTGCCGGCGTTGCTCAAGTTGGTGGTGATCTTCCTCGGGGCGATTCTCACCGCGCTGCTCGGTGCCGTGCTGCGCGGCATGGTGGTGACCTTCCCGTACTCGGGGGTGCTGGTCGCCGTCGAGGCCCGCCACCAGTTGCGCGAATTCAGTCGTCACTTCGCCCGCAACAGTCTCGCGCTTGTCGGTTTCCTCACCGCGTACCACTACCTCCAGGACGTCTCGTCGGCCGTGGCGCTGGGTGCCGGTTGGGCCGCCTTCGCGGTGGTTGCTGTGGCCCTGCACCTGCCGTTGCGCCCACGACCGGCGGCCCCGGACCCTTCGACGGCGGACCCGACCATCGCGTCGCCGCCGCACCAGCCCTTGCCGGACCGGCGACCGGCCACGCCGCCCGCCGACGACGCGACCCCCGGTGAGTCGGCGCGCCGTCGCGATCCCGCCACGTTGACGGGCGGCGGCCCGCCGGTGGCGCGGAGGGCCGCGCAGGTACGCCCGCCGAGGCCACTCCGGCCGGCGACCGAACCCCCTTCCGTCCGATGAGGACACCTGGCGGGCGGTCTCGGAGGTGCGGGCCGGGCGACGCCCGGACTCCGGCGCGCTCGACCGACACGTCTTGGCCCGCACGTCATCGGCGACGAGCGGCCCGGAACACGTCCTAGCGGCTGGTTCCGACCAGTTCGGCGATGCGGGTGAGGGGTTCGGCGTACGCGGGCCAGTCGAGGCCATCGACACTGAGCGTGGGGCGGCGGCGTACGCCGTCCACCGCGCCCGCGCCCACTACCGCACTCAGCAGGTCGTACGACCAGGCCGGCTCCAGCAGCGTACGAAGCTCGGGCACCTCGGGGTGGAGCAGCGACAGCGCGCCGACCAGGGCGGCGGCAGCCCAGTTCGAGGTGCCACCGACGAGTAGGGCGTCCGCGCCCACCACGCACCGGATCCGCTCGCCCGCGGCGACCACCCGCCCGACCAGGTCCGCCGGCAGGCGGCCCATGCCGAGTTCGTTGCCGCCGTCGCCGATGCCGATCCGGAAGGCAGACCCGGAGGTGTAGAGCTGGTCAAGGGGTGCCGTGTGTGCGCCGATGTCCTCGCCGCGCATGTTCCGCGGCCGACCGTCCACCCCGGGCCCGACCCGTTCGCAGGCGATGAGGTGCGTCAGCTGGCCGTACGCGGGGATGCGGGCGGCGGCCCAGTCCTCGTACCCGCGCAGTGGCGCGACGTCCACCGGCAGGTTGGGCGCGGTGGCGGCGACGGCCGCCTCGAGCACGGGGGCGCAGGGCTCGTCGGTGACGAGCCGGCATCGGCCGCCGAGAAGGCGCAGCGCGACGGCGATCTGCACCGCGCCGAGCGGGCCGTCGGTCTCCGCGGCGGGTGGGTCGGCGCCGGGGATGAAGAACCCGGTGAAGACGGCGGCGTCGGGCGGCCCGGCGGTGGCGAGCGACCGGGCGGCGGCGAGCAGTCCACCGGCCGCCGGCGCGGCCAGCGCCTCGCTGCCCCGGCCCACCTCGCGCGCCGCGACGCGCTCCAGTTCGGCGATCGTCTCTTCGATGCGCACCGCGTGCCTCCCCGGTCACAGTGGACCGAACCAGGGTAGCGGTGTGCCACCACGCTGCGGATCGAGTGGAGCGAACGTAAGAAGACTGCCCAAATCGGTGGCCAAGGCGAAGCTTCGCCCCGGAAACCGTTGACGTGCTGTCAGGTCGGGGCAGCTATGGGCTACACGCTGGCAGTTGTTCGCCTCGGCTGGCGGTGGGAGCGTGCGGTATCCACGAACGCCGCTGAAGGGTTGCCACGATGACCGACGACCTGCTGGCCCGGCACCGGGCCGTGCTCCCGTCCTGGATGCCGCTGTACTACGCCGAGCCGATCGAGCTGGTGTCCGGCTCGGGCCGCCGGGTCACCGACGCGCAGGGTCGCAGCTACCTGGACTTCTTCGGCGGGGTGCTGACCAACATGATCGGGTACGACATCCCGGAGATCCGGGAGGCCGTCGAGCGGCAGTTGGCCACCGGCATCGTGCACACCTCGACGCTCTACCTGATCCGCCAACAGGTGGAGCTGGCCGAGAAGATCGCCCAGCGCTCCGGCATCCCGGACGCCCGGGTGTTCTTCACCAACTCCGGCACGGAGGCGAACGAGGCGGCGCTGCTGGTCGCCACCAACCACCGCCGATCGCACCAGGTCCTGGCCGTGCGCAACAGTTACCACGGCCGGTCGTACGCGGCGATGGGGGTCACCGGCAACCGCAACTGGTCGGCCAGCGGCCTCAACCCGCTCCAGGTGGCCTGGCTGCACTCGGGCGACCGGGTGCGCGGGCTGCTGGCCCGGCTCAGCGCCGACGAGCAGGTCGACGCGGCGGTGGAGGACCTGCGCGAGGTGCTGGCCACCCAGACCGCCGGTGACGTGGCCGCGCTGATCGCCGAGCCGATCCAGGGCGTGGGCGGGTTCGTGCACCCGCCGGACGGGCTCTTCGCCGGCTGGAAGAAGGTCCTCGACGAGCACGGCATCCTGTTCATCGCCGACGAGGTGCAGACCGGCTGGGGGCGTACCGGGGAGCACTTCTGGGGTTACCAGGCGCACGGCGTCACCCCGGACCTGCTCACCTTCGCCAAGGGCATCGGCAACGGCTTCGCCCTCGCCGGGGTGGTCGGTCGGGCCGAGGTGCTGGAGTCGGTGGCGGCCATCAGCTTCTCCACCTTCGGCGGCAACCCGATCTCCACGGCGGCCGGCAACGCGGTGCTCGACTATCTCCTGGAGCACGACCTCCAGGCGAACGCGGCCCGCGTCGGCGCGATCCTCGCCGACGGCCTGCGGTCCGCGGTGGGTGGGCTCGACTGCGTCGCCGAGGTACGCGGAAAGGGGCTGATGCTCGGCGTCGAGTTCGTCCGATCGGGCACCAGCGAACCGGACCCGGCGTTGACCAACCGGGTCTTCGAGGCCGCCCGGGAGGGTGGTCTGCTGGCCGGCAAGGGCGGCCTGCACGGCAACGTGCTGCGGATGGGTCCACCGTTGACGCTGACCGAGGCGGAGGCCCGGGAGGGCCTGGCGATCCTCGTCGACGCGATCCGCTCGTGCGCGGGGGTGGCGGCATGAGCATCGGTCACTTCATCGACGGCAAGCGGGTCGGCGGCACGTCGGCGCGGCGCGGCGACGTGTTCGATCCGGCGACCGGTCGGCGTACCGCCGAGGTCGAGCTGGCCTGCACCGCGGACGTCGACGTCGCGGTGCAGGCCGCCGCCCGCGCGGCGCGGGCCTGGCGGGACGCGTCGTTGGCGAAGCGCTCGGCGGTGCTGTTCGCCTTCCGGGAGTTGGTGCACGCCCGCCGGGACCGGCTTGCCGAGGTGATCACCGCCGAGCACGGCAAGGTGCTCGCCGACGCCGCGGGCGAGGTGCAGCGCGGCCTGGAGGTCATCGAGTACGCGTGTGGGCTGCCGTCGGCGCTGCGCGGCGCGTTCAGCGAGAACGTGTCGACCGAGGTCGACTCGTACACGATCCGGCAGCCGCTCGGGGTGGTGGCGGTGATCTCGCCGTTCAACTTCCCGGTGATGGTGCCGCTGTGGTTCGTGCCGGTGGCGGTGGCCTGCGGCAACGCGGTGGTTCTCAAGCCGAGCGAGAAGGACCCGAGCGCGTCGCTGCTGCTGGCGGAGTGGTTCGCCGAGGCGGGCCTGCCCGACGGGGTGCTGAACGTGGTGAACGGTGACAAGGAAGCGGTCGACGCGTTGCTGGAGCACCCGGAGGTGCGGTCGGTGTCGTTCGTCGGCTCCACCCCGATCGCCCGGTACGTCTACCAGCGCGGGACGGCCGCCGGTAAGCGGGTGCAGGCGCTCGGTGGGGCGAAGAACCACATGGTGGTGCTCCCGGACGCCGACCTGGACCTGGCCGCCGACGCGGCGGTCAACGCCGGGTTCGGTTCGGCGGGGGAGCGGTGCATGGCCATCTCGGTGCTGGTGGCGGTGGAGCCGGTGGCGGACGAGTTGGTCGAGCGGATCGCCGAGCGGATGGCCGGTCTGCGCACCGGCGACGGTCGACGGGGCTGCGACATGGGCCCGCTGGTGACCGCCGCGCACGCGGCGAAGGTGCGCTCCTACGTGGACGCGGGTGTGGCCGCCGGCGCGGTGCCGGTGGTGGACGGGCGGGACGTGACGCCGGACGGCGACCCGGACGGTTTCTGGCTCGGCCCGACGCTGTTCGACAGGGTGACCCCGGACATGTCGATCTACACCGACGAGGTCTTCGGGCCGGTGCTGAGTGTGGTCCGGGTCGGCTCGTACGACGAGGCGGTGGAACTGGTCAACGCCAGCCCGTACGGCAACGGCACGGCGATCTTCACCAACGACGGCGGCGCGGCCCGCCGCTACCAGCACGAGGTGGAGGTGGGCATGGTCGGGATCAACGTGCCGATTCCGGTGCCGATGGCGTACCACTCGTTCGGCGGCTGGAAGTCGTCGCTCTTCGGTGACCTGCACGCGCACGGTGAGGACGGGGTGCGGTTCTTCACCCGGGGCAAGGTCGTCACCAGTCGCTGGTTGGATCCCCGGCACGGCGGGGTCAACCTCGGGTTCCCCACCCAGACCTGAGCAGTCGCAGCACGCCCGCCCCGGCCAGGTACGCCACCAGCGCCGGGACGGGCGTGCCGAGCGGCTCCGGGGCCCGCTGCGGTGTGGCGCTGTTGATCAGCAACGCGGCCACCACGGCGGCGTAGCCGGCCACCGCCAACGCCGCCCGGGCGGGGCTGCCCCGGGTCCGGCGTCCGGTGCGGTGCCGGGCGCTGCGCGCCTCCACCGGGCCGAAGATGGCGACGAGCGCCACCAGGACGGCGCTGAGCAGCAGCAGCCAGGGCACCCGCCAGGCCCACCAGGCGGCAGTGTCGACCGCCGGGGCGGGCAGCGTCCCGACCGCGTCGAGCATCCCGATCAGCAGGATCGCGGCAGTGAGGTGCCAGAGGAAGACGGTCAGCACCACCAGGTTGACCCCGATCACCAGCTGCCACGGCCCGGTGCGCCGTAGCAGCCGCTCCGCCGGGCCGCGCAGCAGCAGGATCACCCCGAGCTGGCCGGCGGCGACGGCCAGCAACGCGAGGCTGGGCGGCGCGCTGTTGTCGAACCGTTCGTCGGGCACCTTGAGCATGACCACGGGCCACGGGCCGAGCACGGTGAGCAGCAGCGCCGCACCAATCCCAGCGGTCAGGAACACCAGGCCGGCCCGGCGGGAGGTGGGCAGCCGTCGTCGGCGTACCCCGGGACGGTCGGGTGTCGACCGCCCGGCGGCGTCGGTCTCGGCGGGTGGTGGCGCGGTCTGGCCGGGACTGCCGGTCGCCGGCTGCGGCGGCACGGCCCGATCGGCGGGTGGCACGGTGCGGGTGTCGTGCCAGGCGAAGCCGAGCTGGTGGACGGCGAGCCATCCGAACAGGTAGTTGCCGTAACTCAGCTCCTCCGGCCCGATCAGCCGGCCGAGGTCGCCGAGGCCGACCAGAACCACCAGGACCAGCGGCACGGCCAGGCCGAGACGGCGGTGCAGCGCGTACATCGCCGGGGTGAGCACGACCGCCGCCAGGTAGGCGACCAGGAACCAGAGCGGAATGGTGGCGAACCAGAAGACCTCGCGGATCCGGGTCGGCTCGGCACCACGCAGCCAGGCGGCCGCCGCCGCGGCGGTGAGCACCAGCAGCAGTGTGCTGGTGGGGCGGACCAGGCGGGCACTGCGGTCGATCAGCCAGCCGGGTGCGTCGCCGCCGCGGGCCCGCAGCCGGGTCAGTGAGGCCGCGTTGGCGTACCCCCCGACCAGGAAGAAGACCGGCATGACCTGGGCCAGCCAGGTCAGCGGGTACGCCCAGCGCAGGTCGCCGAGTGCGGAGTGACCGGTGGCCTGCCCGGCGGCGTCGCGCCCGATCACCGTGACGCTCCAGTGTCCGAAAACGACCATGGTGATGGCGAGCGCACGGAGCAGGTCGACGTACCGTTCCCGCCCAGCCGGGGTGTGCTCGGCCAGCTGGCGCAGACGGCGCATCGCCTCAGGTTAGGCGACCCGGCGACGGCTGGTGGTGATAACGGTTCGACAGTCAGGACTTGAAGTCCGGGCCCGGCTGTCGTAGAAATTCTTCAGCAACAGAGCATGAACTGAAGAGAATCACCGCGCCTCGCGCGGCGGACGCCTCCCCCCACACCGGCGGCCGCCCGACCCGACCCGAGGAGAACCCATGAACAGGCGTGACATCCTGCGGCGCAGCGCCGCCGCCGGCCTCCTGGCCACCCCCGCCGCCGGCCTGCTGTCCGGCTGCGCCACCAGCGGTGGCGGTGACAAGAACGATGCCGAGACCTACCAGGGCACCAAGAGCGCCCAGAACCCGCTCGGCGTGAAGGAGGACGCCCCACTCGAGGTGGTGATCTTCGGCGGCGGGTTCGGTGAGGAGTACGCCAAGGCCCACGAGGCCATGTACACCGAGAAGTACCCGAAGGCGAAGATCAAGCACTCCTCCACCCAGGAGATCAGCAAGACTCTCCAGCCACGCTTCGTCGACGGCACCCCGCCCGACGTGGTCAACAACTCCGGCTCCGGCCAGATCGACTTCAACGGGCTGGTCAGCCAGAACGCCCTCGCCGGCCTCGACGAGCTGCTGGCCGCCCCGAGCCTCGACATCCCCGGCAAGACGGTCAAGGAAACCCTGCTGCCCGGCGCCGTCGAGGTCGGCTCCTACGACGGCAAGTTCCTGGTGCTCAACTACACCTACACCGCCTACGGCATCTGGCACTCCGCCAAGCTTTTCGCCGACCGCGGCTGGTCGTACGCGAAGACCTGGGACGACCACATCGCGCTCTGCAAGCAGATCAAGGCCGCCGGCATCGCCCCCTGGACGTACGCCGGCCTGCACCCGCGCTACATGAGCTGGCCGCTGATCTCCACCGCCATCAAGCTCGGTGGCCCGTCGGTGGCGACCGCCATCGACAACCTGGAGCCGAACGCCTGGAAGTCCGACTCGATGCGGACCGCCGCCGACGCCTGGCACCAGATCGTGAAGGACAAGTACATCCTGGACGGCTCGTCCGGCCTGGACCACAAGCAGTCGCAGACCGCCTGGTGCCAGGGCAAGGCCGCCTTCATCTCCTGCGGCTCCTGGCTGGAGAGCGAACAGAAGGACGTCACCCCGGCCGGGTTCAACATGACCATTCAGCCGACGCCGAGCCTGGGCAGCGGTGACAAGCTGCCGTTCGAGGCGATCCGAGGCACTGCCGGGGAACCGTTCATGGTGCCCGCCAAGGCCCGCAACGTCGCCGGCGGCCTGGAGTACTTCCGGACCATGCTCTCCAAGAAGGGCGCCCAGGACTTCACGAAGAAGGTCGCCAGCCTCACCGTGGTCGCCGGCGCCACCGAGGGTGTCGAGCTGCCGTACGGGCTGAGCACCGTGGTCAAGGCCCTCGACGCGTCCGGCGCCAACGGCTTCAACTGGGTCTACAACAACTTCTACCGCAAGTTGGAGCGCAACCTCGTCGACGCCGCGTGCGGCGAGTTCTTCAGTGGCCGGATCGGCCCCGCGGAGTTCCTCGAGCAGTGCCAGAAGGGCGCCGACTCGATCGCCCAGGACAGCTCGATCAAGAAGTACAAGCGAGCGGCCTGACCGCCTGGCCGGTGGGGGAGACGCCCTTCCCCACCGGCCGTACCCCCTCGGAGAGGTCCACCTCGTGAAACATGGCAAGTGGCCGCTGATCGTCACGTTCCTGGTGCCGCCGGTGCTGCTGTACGTCTTCTTCGTCGTCTCGCCGTACCTCCAGGCGTTCCAGATCTCCACCACCGACTGGCTCGGCTACTCGGCCGACGCGAACCCGGTCGGCCTGGCCAACTTCAAGGCCCTCTGGCACGACGACTACGTGTGGAACGCGCTGAAGAACAACGTGATCCTGTTGGCTCTCGTGCCGGTGCTGACCATCGTGCTGGGGCTCTTCTTCGCCACCATGCTCGCCATGGGCGGGCGCAAGGGCAGCGCCGGCGTGACCGGCGTACGCGGTGGCGCGCTCTACCGCACCGTCTACTTCTTCCCGCAGGTGCTCTCCGTGGTGATCATCGCGCTGCTCTGGAAGGAGGTGTACCACCCCAACAAGGGGCTGCTGACCAGCGCACTGCACGGTCTCGGCCTGCCCTCGCCGACCTGGCTCGGCGACCCGGCGACCGCCTTCTGGTGCGTCCTGGCGGTGATGGTGTGGAGCAACGTCGGCTTCTACGTGGTGCTGTTCGGCGCGGCGATGTCGGCAGTGCCGAAGGAGATCTACGAGGCGGTGCTGCTCGATGGCGCGTCCCGGTTCACCACCCTGCGTCGGGTCACCCTGCCGCTGCTCTGGGACACCGTCCAGGTCGCCTGGGTCTACCTGGCCATCTTCGCCCTGGACGGGTTCATCCTGGTGCAGCTCATGACCAACGGCGGCCCGAACTTCTCCACCGACGTGATCGGCGTACGGATGTACGACACCGCCTTCGGCAGCGAGACCAAGTTCGGCTACGCCTCGGCGATCGGCGTGGTGATGTTCTTCCTGACCCTCTCGGTGGCGGTGCTGTCGCTGCGCATCGGCCGGCGCGAACGGATCGAGTACTCGTGACCACTCTGGATCAGCCCACCACGACCGCCCCGACCCCGGTCGTCCGCCGGGACCGCCCGGTGCGCCGGGAACTCGGCGTGGCCAACACCCTCTCGCACGGCTTCCTGCTGGTCTGGGGTCTGCTCACCGTCCTGCCACTGCTGTGGATGTTCATCAGCTCGTTCAAGACCAACGGTGAGATCCTCGCCGACCCGTGGAGTCTCCCCGGCGCGTTGCACCTGGACAACTGGGCGCGGGCCTGGACCGGCGCGCACATCGGCCGGTACTTCCTGAACAGCATGGTGGTGGTCGCCGGTTCGGTCAGCCTCACCATGCTGATGGGGGCGACCGCCGCGTACGTCTTCGCCCGCTACGAGTTCCGGGGCCGCCAGGTCGTCTACTACCTGTTCGTCGGCGGCCTCATGTTCCCGGTGTTCCTTGCCCTGGTGCCGCTCTTCTTCGTGGTCCGCAACGCCGGCCTCTTCAACACCTGGCTCGGGTTGATCCTCGTCTACGCGGCGTACTCGCTGCCGTTCACGGTGTTCTTCCTGACCGCGTTCTTCCGGACCCTGCCGACGTCGGTGGCGGAGGCCGCGCTGGTCGACGGCTGCGGCCACTTCCGGCTCTTCTTCCGGGTGATGCTGCCGATGGCACGTCCGGGACTGATCAGCGTGGCGATCTTCAACTTCCTCAGCCACTGGAACCAGTTCCTGCTGCCGCAGGTGCTGTTGCAGGGCGACGAGTCCAAGTGGATGCTGGCCCAGGGGCTGTTCGCGCTCTCGGTCAGTCAGGGCTACGCCGGTGACTACGCCCGGCTGTTCGCCGGACTGAGCATCGCGGTGCTCCCGGTGCTCGCCGTGTACGTGGCGTTCCAGCGTCAGGTGCAGGCTGGCCTGACCGCCGGCCAACTCAAGTAGCCAGCACCCGTCGCTGACCGATCCCGATCACCACACTCGCAGCCCGGCGCAGTCGCGCCGGGCTGCGGTCGTGGTGGGTCAGGGGGTGGGGAAGAGGCGGGCGTGCAGGGCTGCGGGGTCGGTGACCTCGGGTAGGCCGCGGGCGGCGAGCCAGGCCGCGGCGGCGGCCCCGTCTCCGGCGGTACGCACCGGCGCGTCCGGCCAGCGTCGGGCGATCTCGGCCCGGACGGCGGTGGCGAGCGGGGTGTCCGCGGTGAGCAGGCCACCGCCGAGCACGACGGGTGTCACCGCCCCGGCGGTGCGGATGCGACTCACGCTCTCGGTCAGGTGCGCGGCGGCTTCGGTGATCAGCGCGGTGGCGACCGGGTCGCCGTGGGTGGCGGCGTCGACGACCAGCGGTGCGAGCCGGGCGAGTTCGACGGGGGGTCGACGGGTCACCGTCTGGATGGTGGCGTCGACGGTGTCCCGGGGGCGGGCGGCGACGTCGGCGCTGCCCAGCAGTTCGGTGAGGACGGTCGTGGCCAGCGCGCCTGGGGCACGCCCCGCGTCGAGATCGGCGAGTAGCCGGCGTACCGCTTCCCGGCCGAGCCAGAAGCCGGAGCCGGCATCGCCGAGGAGCCAGCCGTGGCCGTCGGCGATCCGGTCGAGCCGCAGGTCGTGGACCTGCGCGGTGATTGCCCCCGTGCCGGCGATGAGGATGGTGCCGTCCGGGGCGGCGGTGCCGGAGGCGTAGGCGACCAGGGCGTCGCCGTGCACCTCGTACGGGCAGCGCAGGCCGGCGTCGCGCCAGGCCTGGTCGAAGGCGGCCCTTCCGGCCGGGTCGGCGAGCAGCCGGCCCGCTCCGGCGAGACCGATGGTGCCGGCGGCGGCCCGCGCCGGGTCGACGTCGGCGAGCGCCTCGCGCAGTGCGGTCAGCAGCTCGGCGGCGGCGCGTTCGGCGCCGTGACTGGTGGGGTTGCCGCCGCCGGCGCGGCCGGTGCCGACGCGGCGCCCGGTGAGGGTGAGGACGGTCGCCCGGGTGGACGTACCGCCGACGTCGAGCCCCACCACGACGGTGTCGGACATCGGCACGGGTCTCCTTGCGTGGAACGGCGATCTGGCTTGTTCATGCTGGTCGGCGGCGTGGTGCGGGGCAAGTGGTGGGGGCCGTGCGGGGCTGTGCGCCGGGTAACAGTTTGAAAACTTCGCCCACGGTCTTGACATAGAGGGGCGTCTAGTAAGAACTTTTACCACTAACGGTTAACAGTCTTTTCGGAAAGTTGAGGCGACTCATGGTTGATCACGAGGTGGACACCGCCGCTGGGACCGCGGTGGTCGACGCCGACGTGATCGACCGCAGAACCTCGCCCTCCGACGGGGTGCTGGCAAGGGTGCGCAACGGGCTCGGGGAGTTGACCGGCGCCCTGCACCGGGTCGCCGAGCACGTGCTCAGCGACCCGGAGGCCGCCGCCCGATCGACAATCGTCGAGCTGGCCGAACGCAGCGGCACCTCACCGGCGACCATCACCCGGTTCTGCCGGGCGATGGGCTTCGAGGGGTACGCCGACCTGCGACTGGGCATCGCCTCCGAGACCGGGCGGGCGCGCTCGGCCGGTTGGACGGTCGACATCGGACGGGAGATCCAGCCGAGCGACCCGCTCGCCCGGGTGCTCGACCAGATCATGGCCGCCGACACCCGAGCCATGCACGACACCGCCACCCTGCTCGACCTCGGCGAGGTGGAGCGGGCCGCCGTGGCGATCGCCGGCGCCAGCCGGGTCAACATCTTCGGCGCCAGCGGCAGCGCCCTGGTCGGCGAGGAGATGCAGTTCAGTCTGCACCGCATCGGGGTGGCGGCGTGGGCGTGGAACGACGTGCACGAGGGGCTGGCCAGCGCCGCCCTGCTGCGACCGGGGGATGTGGCGCTCGGCATCTCGCACACCGGGCAGACCCGGGAGACCATCGAGATGCTCGCCGAGGCGGGCAGCCGGGGCGCCACCACGCTCGCGCTCACCGGCTTCCCCCGCTCGCCACTGGCCGAGCTGGCCGACATCGTGCTGCTCACGGCCAGCCAGGCGACCACCTTCCGGCCGGACGCGCTCTCCGCCCGGCACCCCCAGCTGGTGGTGCTCGACCTGCTCTACATCGCCGTCGCCCAACGCACGCACGACCGCGCGCACGCGGCCTTCCGGCGGACCGCACAGGCCGTCGACGGACACAAGTCGGCGAAGCGGCCGCCGGGAAGCCACCCGCCGCAGCCGACACGAGGTTTCCCGACAGCATCCGAGGGAGCCGACTCATGATCAGCGCCCAGGGGTACGCGGACGCCGTCCGCCCGGTGCTCGACCGGCTGCTCGACTCGGAGGCCGACGGGATCACCCGGGCCGCCGACCTGATCGCCACCAGCCTGCGCGACGGCGGCGTGCTCCAGGCGTTCGGCGCCGGGCACTCGGAGGCGTTCGCCGCCGAACTGGTCGCCCGGGCCGGCGGGTTGGTCCCCACCAACCGGCTCTCGGTACGGGACCTCGTGATGCACGGTGACGCCCCGCGCGACGTGCTCGCCGACCCCAAACTGGAACGTGACCCCTCCATCGCCCACCAGATCTACGCGCTCGCGGCGCCCCAGCCGCGCGACGTGTTCGTGGTGGCGTCCCAGTCCGGCATCAACGGCTCGGTGGTCGAGCTGGCGGCGCTGGTCACCGAGCGCGGTCACCCGTTGATCGCGGTCACCTCGGTCGAGCACACCGCACGGGTGGCGCCACGGCACCCGTCCGGGCATCGGCTCGCCGACCTCGCCGACGTCGTGCTGGACAACGGCGCGCCGTACGGCGATGCACTGCTGCCGCTCGAGGGCGGCGGCGCGGTCTGTGCGGTCTCCTCGGTCACCACGGCGCTGCTGGCGCAGCTGCTGACCGCGGAGGTCGTACGACGGTTCCACCAGGCCGGAGAGGTACCCCCTATCTACCTCTCCGCCAACGTCCCCGGAGGGGACGAGCACAACCTCGCCCTCGAGTCGCGGTACGCCGGGCGTCTCCGGCGTACCGCATGACCCGAATTCCACAAGGAGAGACGACGATGTCGATTACCCCCGAACACCCGGCCGCACTCGACCGTCGCACGGTGCTGCGTCGCGCCGCCGCCGTGGGCATGCTCGCCACTCCGGCCATCGGCCTGCTCGGTGCCTGCGCCACCAGCAGCAACGACGGCGACAACGAGCAGGTCGCCGGCGGCACGAAGAGCGAGAAGAACCCGCTGGGCGTCAAGGAGGACGCCGCGATCGAGGTGGTCATCTTCAACGGTGGCTACGGCGAGAAGTACGCCACCGACGTGCACGAGCCGCTGTACAAGAAGGCGTTCCCCAAGGCGGAGGTCAAGCACCAGGCCACCCAGGCCGTCTCCACCGTGCTCCAGCCGCGGTTCGCCTCCGGTAACCCGCCGGAGTTCGTGAACAACTCGGGCGAGAAGCTGATGGACTTCGGCGCGCTCGTGGCCGACGGTCAGCTCCAGGACCTCACCGAGCTGTGGGACGCGCCGTCGGTCGACGACCCGGCGAAGAAGGTCCGCGACACGGTGGTGCCCGGCACCATCGAGGCGGGCTCGTTCAACGGCAAGCCGTACGTCCTGTACTACGTCTCCACGGTCTTCGGCATCTGGTACTCGGGCAAGCTGTTCAAGGACAACGGCTGGGCGCCGGCGAAGAACTGGGAAGAGTTCATCGCCCTGCTCACGGCCATCAAGGCCAAGGGCATCACCCCGTACGGCTACGCCGGTGCGAACGCGGCCTACTACCAGTGGAACGTGATCCTCACCCACGCCGCCAAGATCGGCGGCGTGGACGTGCTGAAGAACATCGACAACCTGGAGGACGGCGCCTGGCAGCAGGACGCCGTGAAGCAGGCGGCCACCGCGTGGGCCGAGGTCGGCGCGAAGTTCAGCGACAAGAGCTTCGAGGGCCTCAAGCACACCGACGTGCAGCTGCGGCAGAACCAGTACAAGGTGGCCCTCTACCCGAGCGGTGACTGGCTGGAGGGCGAGCAGAAGAAGGACACGCCGGCCGGCTTCGACTACCAGCTCATGCCGGTGCCGAGCATGTCCGCCTCGGACAAGCTGCCGGCCACCGCGCTGCGGGCCACCGCCGGTGAGGGCTACTTCGTCTCGGCGAAGAGCAAGAACCCCAAGGGTGGCCTGGAGTACATGCGCCAGATGCTGTCCAAGGAGGGCGCGAAGGGCTTCACCGAGGTCGTCAAGGCCCCGACCGTGGTCCCCGCCGGTTCGGAGGGCTTCGCCTTCCCGCCCGGTGTGGCCAGCTCGCAGGCCGCGCTCAAGGCGGCCGGTCAGGACGTGTTCAACCTGTACTTCGACGGCTGGTACAAGGAGCTCGACACGGAGGCGCGGACCGCCACCAACGAGCTGATGTTCGGCCGGATCAACGCGGACGCCTTCGTGGAGCGGATCCAGAAGCGTGCCGACGCGATCAAGAAGGACAGCTCCGTCGCCAAGTTCAAGCGCTGATCGATCGGAGCTAGGGTCATGCGGCACGGCAAGTATCCATTCGTGATCGGGTTCCTGTTCGCCCCGGTCGCGCTGTACGTGACATTCGTGATCTGGCCGTACGCGCAGGCGTTCCAGATCTCGATGACCAACTGGCGGGGGCTCTCCGCCCCGCAGTGGGTGGGCTTCGACAACTACCGGAGGTTGCTCGACGACGGGGCCTTCTGGAAGGCGGTCCAGCACCACGGCGTACTGCTGCTTGCCCTGCCGCTGATCACTATCGCCATCGCCCTGTTCTTCGCCTTCCTGCTCAACGTGGGCGGCAAGAGCAGCGGTGGTCAACGCCAGGGGGTCTGGGGGGCGAAGTTCTACCGGGTGGTGTTCTTCTTCCCCCAGGTCCTGGCGGTGGCCATCATCGCGGTGTTGTTCCAGATGGTGTACCGGCCGAACGAGTCCGGTCTGATCAACGGCGTACTGATGAAGTTCGGCCTGGAGCCGATCCTCTTCCTGGTGAAGCCGAACCTGGCCCTCTGGTCGATCATCGCGGTGCTGGTCTGGCAGGCGGTCGGCTTCTACGTGGTGCTCTTCTCGGCGGGGATGGCCTCCATTCCCGGTGAGATCTACGAGGCCGCCGAGATGGACGGGGCGTCGAAGGTGACCCTGTTCTTCCGGGTCACCCTGCCGCTGCTGTGGGACACCCTCCAGGTGGCCTGGGTCTACCTCGGGATCGCGGCGTTCGACGCGTTCGCCATCGTGGCGGTGCTCTCGGTGGACGGTGGCGGCCCGGACGGCGCCACCACAGTGCTGGCCATGGAGATCTACCGCAACGCGTTCGTCTACTCGAAGTACGGCTACGCCTCGGCGATGGGCGTGGCGTTGTTCTTCCTCACCCTCACGTTCGCGGCGCTGACGCTGCGGCTCACCAAGCGGGAAAGCGTGGAGTACTGATGAATCCGCAGTCGACGCTGCCGCCCCCGGCGGCGCTGCCGCCGAAGACCGGTGACCCGTCCGCCCCCGCCGGGCCGGGGCGCAAGGGCCCCCGCTCGGAGGTACGGTTCTTTGCCAGCCTGGGGCACGTCGCGCTCGCCGTCTGGGCGGTGATCGTGATCGTGCCGATCCTCTGGACCTTCCTCGCCGCGTTCAAGAACACCAGCGAGATCTTCAGCAGCCCGTGGACGCTGCCGGCGGAGCTGCGCTGGGAGAACTTCTCCCGGGCCTGGACCAAGGCGCACGTCGGGCGGTACTTCCTGAACAGCGTGATCGTGGTGTCGTGCAGCACCTTCCTCACCATGCTGCTCGGCTCGATGGCCGCGTACGTGCTGGCCCGCTACAAGTTCTGGGGCAACCGGGCGGTCTACTTCCTCTTCGTCTCGGGGTTGGCCTTCCCGGTCTTCCTGGCTCTGGTGCCGCTCTTCTTCGTGGTGAAGAACCTGGGTCTGCTGGACACCCACACCGGCGTGGTGCTGGTCTACACCGCGTACTCGTTGCCGTTCACCGTGTTCTTCCTGGCGGCGTTCTTCAAGACGCTGCCGTCGTCGGTGGCCGAGGCGGGGATGATCGACGGCTGTGGGCACAGCCGGCTGTTCTTCCAGGTGATGATGCCGATGGCGAAGCCGGGCCTGATCAGCGTCGCGATCTTCAACATCATCGGTCAGTGGGCGCAGTACCAGCTCCCGTTGGTGCTGCTCTCCAACGCCAAGGACAAGTGGGTGCTCACCCAGGGCATCGCCGACATCTCGGTCAACGCCGGCTACGAGGCGGACTGGTCCGGGTTGTTCGCCGCGCTGACCATCGCCATCCTCCCGATGATCCTCGTGTACGCGCTGTTCCAGCGTCAGATCCAGGCCGGCCTCACCTCCGGTGCGGTGAAGTAGGGCGTCTCACCGCTCGTCGACGCGGGTGTGCCAGGAGCGCCACAGGGCCGCGTACGCGCCACCGGCCGCCACCAGCTCGTCATGGCTGCCGATCTCGGTGATCCGGCCGTCCGCGAGCACGGCGACCCGGTCGGCGTCGTGCGCGGTGTTGAGCCGGTGCGCGATCGCGATGACGGTCCGTCCGGAGAGCACCGCGGCCAGCGCGCGCTCGGTCCGTCGGGCGGTGGACGGGTCGAGCGCCGCTGTCGCCTCGTCCAGGATCAGCGTGTGCGGGTCGGCGAGCACCAACCGGGCCAGCGCGAGCTGCTGGGCCTCGGCCGCACCGAGCTGACGGGCCCCGTCGCCGAGCGGGGTGTCCAGGTCGTCGGGGAGCGCGGCGAACCAGTCGGCGCCGACCGTGGCGAGCGCGGCGCGCATCTGGTCGTCGGAGGCGTCGGGCGCGGCGAACGAGAGGTTGTCGCGTACCGAACCGATGAAGACGTGGTGCTCCTGGGTGACCAGGGCGATCCGGCGGCGGCGCTCGGCCGGGTCGAGGTCGGTGACCGGGCAGCCGCCGATGCTGACGACACCCTGCCGTGGCGCGTCGATCCCGGCCAGCAGCCGGGCCAGTGTGGACTTGCCGGCGCCGGACGGGCCGACGACGGCCAGCCGCTCGCCGGGCTGCACCTCCAGGTCGATGCCGTGCAGCACGTCCGGCCCGTCGGAGTAGGAGAACCGTGCCCCCCGCACGACGAGCCGCTCACCTGGGGACGAGGCCGTCGTGCCGGGTGGTTCCGGCGGAACCATGCCGACACCGAGCACCCGGGCGTACGACGCGAAGCCGCGTTGCGCCTGCTCGGTCCACTGCAACAGGCGGTCCAACGGGTCGATCGCCTGTTGCAGGTAGAGCGCGGCGGCGACCACCGCGCCGAGCGACACCATGTCCCGGGCCAGCAGGTAGCCCCCGACGAGCAGGACCATGGCGACCGGCAGCGGGTAGCTGGCCTCGACGACCGAGAAGAACACGGTACGCAGCGCGAGGGTCGCCCGACGGGCCCGCCACACCAGCGTGACGCGGGTGGTGCCGTGGCGGACCCGCTCGTCGGCCAGCCGCAGCGCCTCCACCGTGCGGGCGCCCTCGGCGGTGGTGGTCAGCGTCTCGGTCAGCTCGGCGGCCGCCGCGCCCTCGGTGAGGTACGCGGAGCTGGCCCGGCGCAGATACCAACGGGTCACCGCCACGATCGACGGGAGCCCGGCCAGCGCGGCCAGCCCGAGCAGCGGGTGCAGCAGGAAGACCGCACCGAACAGCAACGTCAGCTGCACGGTGGCGATGACGATGGTGGGCACCACGTCGCGCACCGTGCTGCCGACCGTCGACACGTCGACGGAGCTGCGGGTGGCCAGGTCACCAGAGCCGGCGCGCTCGACGACCGAGACCGGCAGCCCGAGAGTCCGGGAGACGAACTGCTCGCGCAGCTCGGCGACGGCCCGTTCGCCGAAGCGGTGGCCGGCATACTGGGCGTATCGGGAGAGCAGGGCACTGACCAGGACGCAGCCGGCGATGGCCAGTGCCAGCCGGTCCACAGTGGCCACGCCCGCGCCCGCAGCGACCCGGTCGACGATGGTGCCCAGCAGCCACGGCGGGGCGAGCCCGGCGACCGCGGCGGCGCTGTGCAGCGCCAGCACCACCCCGACGGCGCGCCGGTGTCGGCTGATCATGTCGCGCAGGGCACGGCGTACGGTGGCGCGGTCGGCCACCGGCAGGCGGCTCACCGGTACGCCTCCTCGCTGCCCCGGGCCACCAGGTGCCGGTAGGCCGGGTCGCTGTCGAACAGGTCGGTGTGGCTGCCGGTGCCGGTGACCCGGCCGGCGCTCACATGCGCGACCAGGTCGGCCCGGCCGAGCAGCAGCGGTGACGTGGCGATCAGCACGGTGGTCCGCCCGGCCCGGGCGGTCCGCAGCCGCTCGGCGATCCGCGCCTCGGTGTGCGCGTCCACCGCCGACGTCGGGTCGATGAGGATCAGCACCTCCGGTTCGCGGTGCAGCGCCCGGGCCAGGCGCAGCCGTTGGCGCTGGCCGCCGGAGAGCGTCCGGGCGCGGGCGTCGATCGGGGTGTCCAGCCCGGCGCGCAGGGCGTCGACGACGTCCTGCGCGGAGGCGGTTCGCAGGGCCGCGCCGATCCGCTCGTCATCGTCGTCGGCCCCGGCGCCAAGGATGTCGCGCAGCGTGCCGGCGAACAGGTACGAGTCGTGGTCGGCGACGAGGATCCGGGCGCGGACCTCGTCCAGGGCCACGTCGCGCAGCGGCACACCGCCCCAGGTGACACCGCTGACCACGTACCGGCCGAGCCGGTCGGCCAACGCCACGGCCGTCGCCGGGTCGTCCACCGCCACGCCGGTCAGCGACCCGGCGCGCACTGTCAGCCCGGTCACCGGGTCGTGCAGGTCGGCCGGGCCGTCCGGCGCGGCCGGGCCAGGTGGCCGGCGTGCCTCGGGCACGGAGCCGGGCCGGCGTGCCTCGGGCCGGCGTGCCTCGGGCGTTTGATCGGGCCGGCGTGCCTCGGGCGTGGAATCGGGCCAGCGGCGACCAGGTCCACCGACGTCGTCAGGTGTCACGTTGAGCAGGTCGGCGATGCGCCGGGCGGCGACCCGACCCCGGATCAGCTGGTGACTGCCCTCCAGCAGAAACCAGACCGGCACGATCAGGGTCGCCACGTAGCCGTAGACGGCGACCAGTTCGCCGATCGTGACGTCACCGGTCACCGCCATCCGGGCGGTCAGCCACACCACCGCCGCCAGGAACAACCCGGGGATGGCGACCGTCGCCGCGTCGATCCAGCTGTTGACCGCGCCGACGCGGTAGCCCTCGGCGCGCAGCTCCTGGGACCGGGCCGCGTACCGTCGGGCGAACAGGTCCCGACCACCGACCCCGGCGAGCACCCGCAGCCCGGCCACGATGTCACCGGACCGAGCGGTGAGCGCGCCCTGTTGCCGCCGGTAGACCGATTCGGCCCGCTCCAGGCGACGCAGCAGCGGCCCCACGACCAGACCGACCACCGGCACCCCCACCAGCACGCAGAACGCGAGCATCGGGGAGATCGACCAGAGCACCACGGCGATCACCCCGTACGCGACGACCGCGCCGACGCCCGGCCCGGTCAGCGTCAGCACCTGCGCCGTCCAGTCGATGTCGGAGCCGCCGATGGTGGACACCTCGCCCGCGCCCACCCGGCGGGGCAGCACCGCGCCGATCCGGGACAGGTGGCGCAGCAGGACCTCCGCCGAGCGGGCCTTGGCGTCCTCCCGGATGAAGGTCATCGTGCGGTGCCGCATGATGCCCAGGTAGGACAGGCCCACGCCGGCGACCACGATCGCCGCGACCCAGAGCGCCAGCGCGCGGGTGTCGCCGGTGCGCAGCCCGTCGTCGACGGCCCGGGCGATCAGATAGGGCCGGGCCGAGAGCCCGATCATCCAGGCCGTGCCGAGCAGGCTGCCACGCAGCACCCGCCAGGGTTGGCAGCGGACCAGCCACCACAGGTAGCGCATCGGACCACGGGTGTCGGGGGTGCCAGGATCGGGATGCGGGATCTGCGGAGGCACCTGATCACGCTACCGACCGGCTCCGACACCGCACCGACCCGAATCCGGTGAGGTGCGCCTCCGTTTCTGTCGGACGAAAGAGGCAGAATCACGTTCGTGCTGGTGGCGGTGGTGTCCGACGAACGCGGCGGGGGAGTGCTGTGCCCGCTGGACGCCACCGGCCAGCCGTGCGGCCCGGCGGAGGCCGTCACCGATCTGGTCGCCGCGGTCGCCGCGCGCGAGGCCGCAGAGCGCCCCCGCTGGGTCTGGGCGACCGCCTCGGCGGTCTATCCGCCGCTGTTGCGCGCCGGCGTCCGGGTCGATCGGTGCCACGACGTGGAGTTGACCGAGGCGTTGCTGCTCGGCCACGCGGGCCGCTGGGGCGAGCCCCGCTCGCTGGCCGCCGCCTGGGCCCGGCTGACCGGCGCGGCGGTGCCGCCCGACCCGCCGCCGCGCGCCGCCGCACCACCCGGGCACGGGCAGGGCGCGCTCTTCGACACCCTTCCCGGTCCGCCGGGGCCGGGCATCGAGGCACTGACCCGGGTGTACGCGGACCAGCTCGCCCGGGTCGCCGGAACCGAGCACCCCGGCCGGTTCCGGTTGCTGGTGGCCGCCGAGTCGGCCGGCGCGCTGGTCGCCACGGAGATGGGCGTCGCCGGGCTGCCGTGGCGTGCCGACGTGCACAACGAGATCCTGCACGAGCTGCTCGGTGAGGCGTCCCCGGTCGGTGGGCCGCCCCGTCGACTTGCCGAGCTGGCCGCCCGGATCGCCGACGCCCTCGGCGTACGCGGCCTGCACGCCGACTCGCCGGCCGAGCTGCTGAAGGCGTTCGCCCGGGCCGGGGTGGAGCTGCCCAACACCCGGGCCTGGGTGCTGCGCGGGGTGGACCATCCGGCGGTGCCGCTGGTGTTGGAATACAAGGAGCTCTACCGGATCTGGACGGCGCACGGCTGGGCCTGGCTCGACCAGTGGGTGCGGGGCGGCCGGTTCCAACCGGAGTACGTGCCAGGTGGTGTCGTCTCCGGCCGGTGGGCCACCCGGGGTGGTGGCGCGTTGCAGATCCCCAAGGTGATCCGGCGGGCGGTGGTGGCCGATCCGGGTTGGCGGTTGGTGGTCGCCGACGCCGGCCAGTTGGAGCCCCGGGTGCTGGCAGCGGTCTCCGGCGACGCGCGGTTGGCGGCGGCGGGCGGTGCCGGCGACCTCTACGCCGCGTTGGCCCGGGATTCGTTCGGTGGCGACCGGGCGAAGGCCAAGGTGGCCCTGCTCGGCGCCATGTACGGGCAGACCGGCGGGGCCGCGGTGCCCGCGTTGGCGGTGCTGAAGCGCAGTTGCCCGACGGCGTTCGGTTACGTCGAGGCGGCGGCGCGCACCGGTGAGACAGGTGGGTTGGTGCGGTCGTGGCTGGGGCGGACGTGCCCGCCCGGCTCGGCCGGGTTCGGTGAGCTGGGCGACGAGACCGCCGATCCGGAGGGGCCTGCCGATCCGCAGAGTCCACGGGCGCGTGCCGCGCGGTCGCGGGGGCGTTTCACCCGCAACTTCGTCATTCAGGCCACCGCCGCGGAGTGGGCCTCGACGTTGCTGGCGACGCTGCGTACGGAGTTGTCCGGCACCGACGCCGAGTTGGTGTTCTTCCAGCATGACGAGGTGGTCGTGCACGCGCCGGCGGGCCAGGCCGACGCGGTCGCCGAGGCTGTCAGCCGCTGCGGCGAGCGGGCCTCGGCGCTGCTCTTCGGTGCGACGCCGGTCCGGTTTCCGCTGGATCTGTCCATCGTCGACTGCTACGCCGACGCCGCCTGACCCGCGAGCGTACGCCGACCGTCGGGACACCGGCCAGGTCCGCGCCGTCGGGCGACCGCCGCGCCCTCGACGACCGGCACCGTCCGCTGCGTCGGGAGATGCCGGGCGTGTAACGGTTGTGCTATTTCTCCTTTTCGCCCCGCCACCCTCGGCTGGCCGTCCTCGTTGCAGTGTCCGTAGGAGGGGACGGATCTGTCACGGTCCGTTCCGTGCTGGAGGGGGCGCAGCTGAACCGGATCGCAGGAATGATCATCGCCGCAGGCGGAGGACGACGGATCGGTGGTCCCGAGGCGCTGCTGCACCAGGGGGGAAAGCCCCTGGTCAATCAGATGATCGACACGATGACCGAGGCGGGCTGCGAGCGGATCGTGGTCGTCCTGGGTGCCGCCGCCGACCAGGTCCAGGAGACCGCTGACCTGGGCAAGGCCACCGTTGTGATCAACAAGGCGTGGGGCACCGGAGTCGGCTCGTCCATCCGGGCCGGTCTGGCCGCGATGGACGACGACGGGATCGAGGCGGTGGTGGTGGTCCCGGTCGACATGCCGGGCCTGACCGCGACGGCGGTCCGGCGGGTGGCCGCGCTGCCGTACCCGGACGTGCTGGTCTGCGCCACCTACGACGGGTTGCGCGGCTATCCGATGTTGTTCGGCCGCCGGCACTGGCCCGGCATCGCCACCCTGGCCAGCGCCGACGTGGGCGCCCGGCCATACCTGTTGGCGCACAAGGACCAGATTGTCGACATCGCCTGCGACTCGGTCGCCGACGGCAGCCGGATCGACACCCCGGAGCTGATGGATCTCTACGGCCTCACCGTCCCGCCGCAGCGCGTCGGGGTCTGAGGCGGCAGCAGCCGTGGAAGCCCGACGGTAGGCGGTGCGTCGCGCTTCCCGGAATGCGTGATGCCTGTGAGGCATCAAGATGACTCACAGGCATCACGCTCGTCAGGACATGGCCGCAAGATCGGTGCGGGCGTGGCGGGGTACTTCAGTCCTGCGCCGAGTCCAGCTTTCCGGTGGCGGCGAGGCGCTGGTACCAGTGGGCGCTGTCCTTCCAGGTGCGTACCTGGGTGTCGTAGTCGACCCGGATGATCCCGAAGCGACGGTCGTAGCCGTAGCCCCACTCGAAGTTGTCCAGCAACGACCAGACGAAGTAGCCGCGGACGTCAGCACCCTGGGCGCGGGCGTCGGCCATCGCGCCGATGTGCCGACGCAGGTAGTCGATCCGCCGCTCGTCGTGGATGCGGCCGTCGGCCGACACCACGTCGTCGAACGCCGCGCCGTTCTCGGTGATCATCATGGGCTGGTTCGGGTATTCGCGGTGCAGGCGCAGCAGCAGCTCGGTCAGCGCCGGCGGGTCGATGTTCCAACCCATCGCCGTGTACGGGCCGGGCTGCGGCAGGAAGTCGACGTCGTCGGCGGCGACCCACGGCGTGGAGGTCGACGCGCCGTGCCCGTCGGCGTCGGAGCGGGCCGACACCCCGTCCCAGGCCCGGACCAGGGTGCTGGAGTAGTAGTTGACCCCGAGCACGTCCAGCGGTACCGCGATCAGCTTCTCGTCACCCTCGCGGACGAACGACCAGTCGGTGACGGAGGCGGTGTCGGCCAGCAGGTCGGCCGGGTACGCCCCGTCCAGCATCGGGCCGAGGAACGCCCGGTTCGCCAACGCGTCGATCCGCCGGACCGCGTCCTGGTCGGCGGCCGAGTCGGAGGCACCCCGGACGACGTGCAGGTTCAGCGTCACCGACAGCTCGGCGGACGGGGCCAGCTCCCGGACCACCCGGCCGGCCAGGCCGTGCGCGAGGTTGAGGTGGTGCACCGCTGCCAGCGCCGCCGCCGGCTCGGTGCGACCCGGCGCGTGCACCCCGGAGGCGTAGCCCAGGTACGCGGAGCACCACGGCTCGTTCAGCGTCGTCCAGGTGTGCACCCGGTCGCCCAGCGCACCGACGATGCCCGCCGCGTACTCCTGGAAGCGCAACGCGGTCTCCCGTGCCGCCCACCCGCCGGTGTCCTCCAGCTCCTGCGGCAGGTCCCAGTGGTACATGGTGGCCACCGGGCGGATGCCCCGCTCCAGCAGCCCGTCCACCAGCCGCGAGTAGAAGTCGATGCCCGCCTGGTTGAACCGGCCCGAACCGCCCGGCTGCACCCGGGGCCAGGAGATGGAGAACCGGTACGCGCTGAGCCCGAGGTCGGCGATGTGCCCGAGGTCGTCGGCCCACCGGTGGTAGTGGTCGGCGGCCACGTCCCCGGTGTCGCCGTTGAGGGTCCGGCCGGGGGTGTGGCTGTAGGTGTCCCAGATGGACGGGCCCCGCCCGTCCTCGGTCGCCGCACCCTCGATCTGGTACGCCGCCGTCGCCGAGCCCCAGATGAAGCTCTCCGGGAAGTGGTGTCGCGTCATCGTTCCGTCCCCTGGATCTCGCAGATGTAGCCCGTCGAGGTGCCGGCGACCAGTTCGGCACTGGCCGTCCCGCCCTCGTAGCGCACGTCGAACTCGGCGCCCGGTCCGTCGCCGGGTGACGGTACCCGTACCCGGACCCGCTGCCCGTCGGTCGGTGCGTACAGCCGCAGCCGTACGTCGTCGGCCCACTCGTAGTCCGGTCGGTCGGTGCGCGAGCCGAACGGGATGACCGCGCCCGGTCGGGCCAGCACCGGCAGGCTGTCGAAGCCGTGCTTCTCGGTCACCCAGGTCGGGCCGGTGACCTGCGCGCCGGTGACCAGGTGCGTCCAGGTGCCGGCGGGTACGTAGTACGTGACGTCGCCGTCGGCGCTGAGCACCGGCGCGACGAGCACGTCCGGGCCGAGCATGTACTGCCGGTCCAGGTGCGCGGTCGCCGGGTCGTCCGGGAACTCCAGGAACATCGGCCGCATCATCGGCGTTCCGTCGCGGTGCGCGTCCTCGGCGGCGGCCGCCAGATACGGCATCAGGCCGAGCTTGAGCTGGGTGAAGTGCCGCAGCACGTCGACGGCCTCGTCGTCGAAGGCCCACGGCACCCGGTACGAGCCGGACCCGTGCAGCCGGGAGTGCGAGGAGAGCAACCCGAAGGCCACCCACCGCTTGAACACCGCCGGGTCGGGAGTGCCCTCGAAGCCGCCGATGTCGTGGCTCCAGTAGCCGAAGCCGGACGCCGCCAGGGACAGCCCGCCGCGCAGCGACTCGGCCATCGCGACGAACGTCGACTCGCAGTCGCCGCCCCAGTGCACCGGGAACTGCTGCCCGCCGGCGGTGGCCGAGCGGGCGAACAGCACCGCCTCGCCCTTGCCGCGCTCGGTCTCCAGCAGTTCGAAGACCGCCTTGTTGTAGAGGTACGAGTAGTAGTTGTGCATCCGCTGCGGGTCGGAGCCGTCGTGCCACACCACGTCGGTCGGGATGCGCTCGCCGAAGTCGGTCTTGAAGCAGTCGACGCCCATGTCCAGCAGCACCTTGAGCTTGCCGGTGAACCAGGCGACGGCGTCCGGGTTGGTGAAGTCGACCAGCGCCATGCCGGCCTGCCACTTGTCCCACTGCCAGACCGATCCGTCGGGGTTGCGCACCAGGTAACCGGCCTCGCGGCCCTCCTCGAAGAGGTACGACCGCTGCGCGATGTACGGGTTGATCCAGACGCACACCTTCAGGTCGCGTTCGTGCAGCCGGCGCAGCATCCCCTCCGGGTCGGGGAAGGTCGCCGGGTCCCAGACGAAGTCGACCCAGTGGAACTGGCGCATCCAGAAGCAGTCGAAGTGGAACACCGACAGCGGCAGCCCGCGCTCGGCCATCCCGTCGACGAACTCGGTCACCGTCTTCTCGTCGTACGAGGTGGTGAACGACGTGGACAGCCAGAGGCCGTACGACCACGCGGGGATCCGGGCCGGCCGGCCGGTGAGCGCTGTGTACCGGCGCAGCACGTCCTTCGGGTGGGGCCCGTCGATGACGTAGTAGGTCAGCGACTGGCCCTCGACGCTGAACTGGGTCTGCGTGACGACCTCGGAGCCGACCTCGAACGACACGTGCTCCGGGTGGTCCACGAAGACCCCGTAGCCGGCGCTGCTGAGGTAGAACGGCACGTTCTTGTACGCCTGCTCGCTGGCGGTGCCGCCGTCGGCGTTCCAGATGTCGACGGTCTGCCCGTTCTTGACGAACGGGCCGAAGCGCTCGCCCAGCCCGTACACCGTCTCACCGACGCCCAGGGCGAGCCGTTCGTGCACGTGCCGGCGGCCTTCGGCGTCGGTGACGACGCCGATGCTGCGCGCCGTGGACGAGGTGACCAGCCGGTCGCCGTGCAGGAAGTCGACCCGCCACCCGTCGATGAGCGAGACCCGTGCGGTCAGCTCACCGGTGGCCAGCGTCGCGCTGAGCCCGGTGACGTCGACGGTGACCGGGTGCGTCTCGTCGGTGCTCAGCCCGAAGTGCGGTTCGCGGGGCAGCCCTCCGGTGTGGTGGGCGATCGTCACCCCGATGACGCCGGGGGCGGGGGAGAAGAACCGAACGGTGACCAGGGGACGGTTGAGGGTGTCGCCGCGTCCGGTGATCTGACCGGTCGGCGCGAAGACGGTGAAGCCGCGCTCGTCCGGCTCGACCGACTCCACGGTGCCGGGGCGCAGGACGCTGACGCCGGGGCGCAGCTGCCAGTACCCGTCGGTGAACTTCACTTCTCGGCTCCTGCCGTGATACCGCGCGCAAGGGTGCGCTGGAAGATGAGGAAGAAGAGGATGGCCGGCACCAGGCTGATCAGCGCGCCGGCGTTGGTGGTCGGGGCGTCCATCAGCCGGTCGCCCTGCAACGACGCGAGCGCGACCGGGATGGTCTGCGTCTGGTTGTCGATCAGCATGACCAGCGGGATGAGGAACTCGTTCCACGTCCAGATGAAGAAGAAGATGAGCAGCACCGCGAGGGTGGGTCGCAGGTTGGGGAAGACCACCCGCCACAGCACCGTCCACTTGCCGGCGCCGTCCAACGCGGCGGCCTCCAGCAGCGAGCGCGGGAACGTGCTCATCACCGAGGCGAGCAGGTAGGTGCCGAACGCGCTCTGGATCACGGTGAAGATGATGATCACCGAGAGCTGGGTGTTGTAGAGGCCGACCTGCTTCGCCACGTAGTACAGCGGGTAGATCAGCGCCTCCTGCGGCAGCATGTTCGCCAGCAGGAAGAGACCGACGATCCACAGCCGGCCACGGACCCGGCCGATGCCCAGGGCGTACGCGTTGAGCAGCGACACGGCGACGCCGAGCACCGCCACCGAGCCGGCGATGATCGCCGAGTTCCAGAACTTGAGCGGGAAGTTCACAGTGGTCCAGTAGGTGCGCAGACCCTTGGTGTAGAACTCCGTCGGCCAGCTCAGCGGCCCGCTCGACGAGTAGTCGCCGGGCGACTTGAACGCGTTGAGCAGCATGAACGCGAACGGCACCAGCATGACGAGCGCGCCGAGGAGGACCAGGACGAGCACCACCCAGCGGCTGACGCCGCGGTGGTGTCGGTCGCGTACCGGCCGGGCCGGCTTCACCGGCGCGGCGCTCGGTGTGAGCATGACGGCCATGTCAGAACCCCCGGTCCCGGCGCTCGCTGCGGGCCTGCATCCAGATGAAGATCCCGGCCACCACCACGATGATCAGGGTCAGCACCATGGAGATCGCGGAGCCGTAGCCGACCTGCAGCTTCTTGAAGAACGTGTAGTAGGCGAAGTACGACGGCACGTTCGTGGCGTTGTCCGGGCCGCCCCGGGTCAGGGCGAAGATCGGCCCGAACACCTTCAACGCGGCGATGGTGCAGGTCAGGGCCACCACGAAGGTCTCCGGCCGGATCTGCGGGAGGGTGATCGCCCGGAACCGGTGCAGCCAGTTCGCGCCGTCGACCTCGGCCGCCTCGTACAGCTCGGGGTCGACCCGCTGCAACGCCGCCATGAACACGACGACGGGGTAGCCGATCTGCACCCAGATCATCACGGCCATCACGGCCGGCAGGGCGGTGCCCGGGTCGCCGAGCCAGTCATGGCGGAGCGCGCCGAGACCGACCGCGTCGAGGAGGCTGTTGAACGCCCCGTCGGGGCGCAGGATCCAGCCCCAGACGATGCCGGCCACCACGACGGGCAGCACCTGCGGCAGGTAGAACGCGGCCCGCAGCGCGGCGGCGGTGCGGGGCTTGAACCGGCGGCCGATGACGTCGAAGAGCACCGCGGCCAGCAGCAGACCGAGCACGGTGGGCACCACCACCATCGCGACGAGCATCCAGACGGTGTTGCGGAACGACGCCCAGAACACGTCGTCGTGCAGCAACTGCTGGTAGTTGTCCAGGCCGACCCACCGGGGGTCGCCGATGCCGGACCACTTGGTCAGCGACAGGTAGAGGGTGCCGAGAAGCGGCGCGCCGATGACGAGGAGGAAGAGCACCGCTCCGGGGAGCAGGTAGAGCCAGTACGCCGCGTTGCGGCCGCGGCGTCGGCGGCGGGGCACGGGCGGAGTGGGGGTCGCGGCCGGCGGTGTGGCGGCGACCGTCTCGGAGACTGCCATGGAAGATCCTTCCCGGCGGGGCGGGCGGGCGCGCCGGTCGTGCCGGTCACGCCCGCCGCTCGCCGTGTCACTTGCCGGTGATCTCCTTGACGCCATCGGCGTACGGCTTGGCGATCGTGTCGAGGACCTGGTCGGGCGACTTCGAGCCGTTGATCAGACCCTGGAAGCCGGAGACCAGCACGTCGTAGTAGCCGGGGACCGGCCAGTCCGGGTAGAAGGCGAGCCCGTCGGACTTGCTGACCGTGTTGAAGTCCTCGATCAGCTTGCGGTCCTTCGGGTCGGTGATCTTCGACGCGTCAGCGGCGACCGGAACACCACCGTTGTTGCCGATCAGATCCTGGATCTCCGGGCGCAGGGTGATGTCGATGAAGTCGTACGCCAGGCTCTTGGCCTTGCTGTTCTCCGGGACCACCCAGAGGTTGCCGGAGGAGCCGGCCTGAAGGGTGTTGCCGGGGAAGAGGAAGGTGTCCCAGTTGGCCTTCATCTCTGCCTTGAACCGGCCGTACCACCAGCTACCCGAGACGATCATCGGAACCTTGCCGCCGATGAAGGCGGTGCCCATGTCCTCGGCCTTGAGGCTGGCCGAGTTCTTGGCGACGTAGCCCTTCTGCACCCACTGGGCGAAGGTCTCCGCGCCGTACTTGAGCGGGTCGGCCTTGAAGTCGACAGGGTTCTTGTAGAGCTGGTAGTTGTCGACGAACTGCCGGTCGGCCTTGGAGAGGGCGAGCTGGTAGAAGAGCTGCCCGGCGGGGTACTCGGCGCCGGCCATTCCCAGCGGGGTGATCCCCTTGCCGACGAAGGTGTCCATGGCGGCGGTCATCTCGGCCATGGTGGTCGGGACCTTGACGCCGTTGCTCTGGAACAGGTCCTTGTTGTAGTAGACGGTGACGTACTCGCCGTAGTTCGGCACACCGAACCAGTTGCCGGAGCCCATCACGCCCTTGTCGCTGTACCGGGCGGTGGTCTGCAGGCTGGGGCTGAGCTTGCCGGCCCAGCCGCGCTTGTCGGCCTCGCTGCTCAGGTCGGCCAGCAGGCCCTGGGAGGAGAGCAGCCCGGCGGTCGCGTTGCCCTTGTTGTACTCCATGATGTCCGGGCCCTCGGACGAGTTGATGATCATGCCAGCGTTCTGCTGGATCTGCTCGAACGCCTTGCGCTCGAAGCGCACCTCGACGCCCGGGTGCTCGGACTTGAAGATCTCGATCGCCCGGTCCCAGCCGATCCCCATGGCGCTGTTCTCGCTCTCGTAGTGCCAGAGCTTCAGAACCTTGGCGTCGCTGCTGTCCCCGTTGTCACCACCGCCGCAGGCGGCCACGGTGGTCGTCGCGGTCGCCGCCAGGGCGATCGCGGCGACGAGCCGGTGGAATCGCTGCATTACTATCCTCCTCGTTGAGTACTAGCCGGTACTTCACGGGGCCCGTCGTCGCGTTGCAGCGCGATGGCGGGCCGTCTTAGCTGGTCAGCCGCCGTCGTTCGACGCCGGACCAGAGGTAGCCAGTGCCGGCCGCCGGGGTGCGGCGGTCGACCCCCGGATCTCCAACGTGCACGGCAGCAGTTGCTGGTGACGAAGGTCGGCGGGGCCGTCCAGGTGGCGCGTCAGCGCCTCGATCGCGATCCGGCCCAGCGCCGAACCGGGGGACGTCATCGCGGTCAGCGCGGGGGTGGCCAGTTCGGCGACCTGCGGCGAGGTGACCATCGAGACGACGGAGACGTCGTCGGGCACCGACAACCCCCGGCCGGTCAGCTCGCCGAGGATGCCGAAGATCGCCGTCTCGTTCATGGCCAGCACCGCGGTCAGCTCCGGGGCCTGCGCGAACGCGGCGGCCAGGGCGGCCCGCCCGCCGGCGGCGCTGTCCTCGGCGGCGATCATCACCGGATCCAGGCCGTGCCCGGTCATCGCCGAGGTGAAGGCGTCCCGGGTACGCAGCGCCGGCCCGTAACCGCTGGCCAGTGTGGCGGCCGAGTGGTTGACGTAGACGATCTGCCGGTGCCCGAGACCGACCAGGTGCGCGACGGCGTCCCGGACGGTCTGGTCGAAGTCGATGTCGACGTAGGAGAGCGTGCTGGTGTCGGCGGTGCGGCCGATCAGCACCAGCGGCACCCCCGCCTCCTGGAGCACGGTGACCCGCTCGTCGGCCAGCTGCACCTCCATCAGCACGACCCCGTCGAGCATCCGCTGGCTGGCCAGCCGGCGCAGGTCGTCGAGGTTGCCTCCGCCGACCGGCGAGAGCACCAGGTGGTAGCCGGCGACGCTGGCCGCGGCGGCGGCACCGGTGACGAAGGCGGTCTCGGTGGCACCGAGGCCCCGCTCGTCCATCGGCATCAGCAGGCCGAGGATCCGGCTGCGGCGACTGGCCAGCCCTCGGGCCATCGCGTTGGGCTGGTAGTCGAGCTGTGCCATCGCGGCGAGCACCTTGTTGCGGGTGGCCTGCGAGATCGGCCGGGCGCCGGTGAGCACGTACGAGACGGTGCTGACCGAGACGTGGGCGAGGCGGGCGACGTCGTGCATGGTGGCCACCGCGTACCTCCTTTGGCCTGCTGTGGAACCGCTCCCGGAGACTTCGTCGAAGCGCTTCGACGAAGCGGTTCGACAGGACGCTAGGCCACCTGTTACGGCGACGTCAATAGCCGATGTCGAAAAGAATTCAGTCCGTGTCCGGCCCTCGGGCCCCGGGGCTGCGCTCCTGGCACGCCTCAAGATCGCGCTCGATCCTGGTTGTAGTCCCCTCGGGTCGTCGCGGAAGCCACTACACCAAGGATCGAGCACGATCTTGAGGGCGCGGCGGGGGTGGCGGGAGGGTGCGGCGGGCGCGGCGGGGCGGCGGGCGCGGCGGCGGGAGGGTGCGGCGGGTCAGGCGAGGTCGAAGAGGGCGGCGGCGCTGTCCCAGCAGACCGCGCGCAGCCAGTCGTCGCCCAGGTCCAGCCGGGCCAGCCCGGCCACCTGATCGGCGTACGGGTACGGGATGTTCGGGAAGTCGCTGCCCAGCAGCACCTTGCCGGCCAGCCCCAGCTCCCGCAACCGGGGCAACTCGTCGGCGGGGAAGGGGACGAACTGGTCGAAGAAGGGCGTGAACGCCATTGTGGTGTCCAGCCGAACCCGCTCGTACGTCTCGGCGAGGTCCAGGAACGCCCGGTAGTCCGGGGCGCCCAGGTGCGCCACCACGGCGGTCAGCCGAGGGTGGCGGGCGAGCAGGGCGGCGAACGGGTCCGGGCCGGTGTGGGCGGTGCCCACCGGGGCGTGCCCGGCGTGCACCACCACCGGCACACCCGCGTCCGACAGCATTCCCCACACCTGGTCCAGTGCCGGATCGGTCGGTGCGAAACCGCCGACCTGCAGGTGCAGCTTGAACAGCCGGGCACCCTCGGCGAGGGCCGCCTCGACGTACGCGGGGGCCTCCGGCTCCGGGTAGAACGTGGCCGAGGCCAGGCAGCCCGGGGTGTCGCGGGCGAAGTCCAGCGTCCAGCGGTTGAGGTCGGCCGCCATGCCCGGCCGGTGCGCGTACGCCAGCGCGCTGAACGCCCGCACCCCGAGCCGGCGCAGGTGCGCGACCCGGTCGGCGTCGCTCCACCGGTAACGGATCGGCCACTCGGTGCCGACCAGCGGCCCGGCGGCGTCGAAGTAGGCCCACACCCGACGCAGCAGTCGCGGCGGCAGGAAGTGCACGTGCACGTCGGCGAGGCCCGGCAGCCCCAGCGCGCGGCAGAACTCCGGTACGCGCTCGTCGGCGACCGGCGGGACGACCGGCGCCGGACCGGTCATATCTCGATGTCGAATCGGCTCAGCACCGAGGGCGCGACCAGGCCGACGGTGGCGAGCGCCGAGACGGCGGTCAGCGCGATGCGCATGCCGACCACCTCGGCCTTGCTGCCGACGCGCAGGGCGATGCGGTTCGGCAGGCCGATCATCATCCACATGCGCCGCTTGATCGGGATCGGCCAGAGAATCGGCACGCCGGCACGGGTGATCATGTCGCCGAGGATGTGCACGAAGCAGCCCACGCCCAGCGCGGTGCCGATCAGCGGATAGCCGCGTCCGCCCGGCAGGTTGGCGTAGGTGAACCAGGCCGCCCCGGCCGACGCGAGAGTGATGATCACCCAGCCGGCCCGCTCGGCCCACTCATCGAACAGCCCGCGCAGCGCCAGGCCGAACATGAAGAACAGGATGGTGATGACGGCCCACTTGCCGTACGCGGCGCAGAGCGCGGTGGTGCCCCAGCCGACCAGCACGGTGAACGGCAGCGTGTGGGTCAGCGTCCGGTGCCCGTTGTTGCGGCGCGGATCCTTGCTGAGCTTCGTGGCGTAGTAGACCCCGAGGGAGACCTTCTCCATCACCTCGGCGGCGAAGAGCGAGAAGACCCCGAAGGTACGGGCCACGGTGGCCCCACCCTGGTTCTTGGTCACCTTGCCCGACATGTCGAGGTCGGGGAAGAGCGCGCCACCGGCGCACACCGCGGTGCCCACCGCCAACGCGAGCGGCGACTGGTGATAGTCGGCGAACTGCTCCAGTGCCCAGGAGCCAGCCAACCACACCGCCGCGCCGGACAGCGCGTGTTGCGGTCCCATCATCTCGGCTCACCCTCCCCAAGGATCTTGAGCGCCCAAAACTACGCCACTGTAGTCAGCCTCAGCGCCGCAGGGGCATCACCCGTCAGGTCCACATCGGACGGAGTTACGGGGTGGGGGTGAAGCTCTGCCGGATCATCGGCAAGTATGCCGCGTTGACCTGCCAGTCGAACTCTTCTGTCAACCAGGAGACGGTGTACGAGCGGCCCGCCGACGTGTTGATCAGCAGCCGGAAACTGTGCACCGCAACGCCGAGGGCGTTCAGCCAGCCGCACTCCCACACCGCGCCGCCCTCGAAGATGTCCATCGCGGAGATGTCCACCTTGCGATAACCCGGCAATGCCGCGCTCGTGGTCAACCGCGACTCCTCGGCCTTCCAGTACGCCACCGGGTCCGCGCGGGCCGGACCCGCCTCGACGCTGAGCACCCGGGACCCGCTGGACCTGCGAAAGCAGGTCACCGGACCTTCGGTCCAGCGCGCCCAGCCCACCGGCGCGGCGATCCGGAACCCGGTCGGGTCGTCGTGCCAGGTCCACCCCTCGGGCAGCCGGTATCTCGCGTCGGCCGGCGGGGACACCGACACCACCGGGGTGGCCGACGGTGGCGGGGACGACGCGCAGGCGAACGCCGCCGGCCGGTGGGTCGGTGCGCCGCCACCCGCGCCGGACGGTGGGGTCCGCTCATCGTGCCGATCGACCAGGGCCAGCGTGACGCCGCCCGCGACGAGCAGGGCCGCCGCCGCACCGCCCAGGGCGATCAGGCGGCGTCGCCAGACGGTCCGGCGCGGTGGGCGCGGGGTCTGCGTCGCCGGTTCGTCCGACGGAGGCGCCGGTTCGACCGGGTGGGGCGTGCTCGCCCGGCCGGCGCTGCGGACCGCCGCGACCGCCGCCGACCGGGCCGGCGCGGCGGGCTCGTCGGGGCTCGCCGCGGCGCTGCGCAACAGCGGCTCCACCTCGAGGGCGGTCAGCCGCCGCCAGGGGTCCCGCTGCAACAGGCCGGTGAGGACGGGACGCAACGGGCCGGCCCGACGCATCGGGTCAGGTGGTTCGGTGGCCAGTGCGCTGAGCGTCGCCATGGCGCTCGACCTCGCGTACGGTGACTGCCCCTCGACCGTCGCGTAGAGCGTCGCGCCCAGCGACCACATGTCGGTACGCGCGTCGGACACCCCTTCGCGGGCCCGCTCCGGCGCGACGAACTGCGGTGAGCCGAGCACCGTGCCGGGCCCGGTCATCGTGCCGTCGCCGCCGTCGAAGGTGGCCAACCCGAAGTCGGTGAGCATCACCCGCCCGTCGTCGGCCACGAGCACGTTGTGCGGCTTCACATCGCGGTGCAGCACCCCGGCGGCGTGCGCGGCCCGCAACGCGGCGAGCACCGCCAGCCCGATCCGGGCGGTGCGCGGCGGACTCAGTGGCCCTTCGGCGCTGATGATCTGCTGCACCGACCGGGATGGCACGTACTCCATCACGATCCAGGGGCTGTCCCGGTCGTGCACCACGTCGTAGAGGCGGACCACGTTGGGATGGTTGAGCCGGGCGGCGGTGCGTGCCTCCCGCAGGGTGCGCAGCCGCAACTCCGCACGTTCGGTCTCGGCCAGCCAGGACGGCGGCACGACCTCCTTCAGCGCCACGTCGCGGTGCAGCATCTCGTCGCGAGCAAGCCACACCCGGCCCATTCCGCCGGTGCCGACCAGGTCGAGCAGCCGGTACCGACCCGCGATCAGCAACTGATGCACGGTCGCTCCCCCTCGGTCACCCCGGGATCCACGATAGCCACCAATGTCGGCTTTCTCATCCACTGTGCGGCCTCGATCCAGACCGGACGGTGGTCCGGATCATGGCCATACGGTGCAGGTCAGCGGGGTGGTCGGAAACTCTTTCGCACCATTTCCCAGTCGGCGGCGGCCCCGGTCCAGTCCTCGTCGAAGGTGATCCAACCCAGCGTCCAGCGGTCGGCGCCGAGGGTCTGCTGGCGGGCGCGCAGCCACCGCCCGTGCGGTGTCTCCCAGCGACACTCCCACTCGGCGGCGCCGTCGCCGGTGGCGAGCCGGATCTCGTCGTACCCGGGCAGGGCCCCCGCCGCGGCTGCCTTGTCGCGGAGGGCGCGCACCCGCTGCAGCGGATCGACAGCGCCGCCCTCGGCGACGCTGAAGGCCCGGCCGGTCGCCGGGTCCTGGAAGCACACCACAGTGCCGTCGCGGGAGGTCCACCACGTCGCCGGTACGGAGACCCGGAATCCGGTGACGTCGGCGTACCAGATCCAGCCGGGCGGCGGTTGGAACCCGTCGCCCGCGCTCGGAGTGCCGGCCCGTACGGGCGTCCCGACGATGTCCGGGCGGACACACGCGAACGGGGGTGGGGGAACACCGCGTCCCCTCGGCAGCGGGCCGGGACCGAGCGGCCCGGCGCCCGGCGTCGGCGAGGACCAGCCGGTGACGTCGCCGGGCTTGTCACCGGTGACGGTCAGTGCGGTGCCGACGCCGGCCACCACGGCCACCAGCAGCGCCACGGCGACCACCGCCACCCGACGCGCGGTACGCCCGGCGGCGGACGGGTCCGGTGCGGGGGAGGCAGCACCGGCTTCCGTCGCGGCCGGGTCGGGCAGCGGAATGGTGGGGTCGAGGTCGTCGGCGGCGGTGCCCGGGTCGAGCGCCCCCGACGCCGGCCCGTCGGCCGAGGGGCGGTCGGTCACCGCTGGTGGGTCGGCCCGGCCGCCCGCTGCCGTCCTGAGCAACCGACGGGCCGCGTCGTGGCCGAGGCGGTCGTCCGGGTTGCGGCGGAGCAGCCCGTGCAGCACCGGCGCGAGCGCGCCGGCGTGCGGGGCCGGGTCCGGCGGACCGGCGGCCAGCGCGCTCAGGGTGGCCATCGCGGTGCTGCGGGCGTACGGGGACTGCCCCTCCACGGCGGCGTGCAGTGTCGCGCCGAGCGACCACAGGTCGGCGGCCACCGAGGACACCCCGTCGGAGGCCCGCTCCGGGGCCACGTACTGCGGAGAGCCGAGGACCATGCCGGGGCGGGTCATCGCGCCGTCGCCACCGTCGAAGGTGGCCAGCCCGAAGTCGGTGAGCATCACCCGCCCGTCGTGCGCCACGAGCACGTTCTGCGGTTTGATGTCGCGGTGCAGCACCCCGGCGCTGTGCGCGGCCTGCAATGCGTCGAGCACGGCCAGACCGATCCGGGCCGCGCGGGCGGGCTCCAGGGGCCCCTCGGCGTCCACGACGTCCTGGAGGGTGCGGGACGGGACGTACTCCATCACGATCCAGGGGCTGTCGTCGACCGCGACCACGTCGTAGAGCCGGACCACGGCGGGGTGGTTGAGCCGGGCCGCCGCCCGCGCCTCCCGCATGGTGCGCAGGCGCACCTCGGCCCGGCCACGATCGTCAAGCCAACTCGGTGGCACGATCTCCTTGACCGCCACCTCGCGGTGCAGCATCTCGTCGCGGGCGCGCCACACCCGACCCATGCCCCCGCGACCCACAAGGTCGAGCAGTCGGTACCGACCGGCGATCAGCACCTGTGCACGCTCCTCCTCAGCCGCTGTTCGGGCTACACCCTAACCAGCGGATCGGAAGTCACCTATAGGTCATCCGACGTACGTCAGCACGCGGCGGGGTCGGCCCGGGTCAGCAGATTCCCCTCCGGGATGGCGATCCGGGTCCGTCCGCCGGCCAGCCGGGCAGCGGCGCGGCGGGCCTGGACGGGGCCGTGTTCGCGCCGAGCGGTGGCGTAGCTGGCGGCGGTGCGGGCCGCGATGGTCGCCCAGCCGTACCGTTCGCCGACCATGGTGCGTGCCCGGCGGGCCAGCCGTCGGGCGAAGACCTCGTCGCCGAGCAGTTGGCCGACCGCGCCGGCGAGCGCGTCCGGGTCACTGTGCGGGAACGTCACCCCGGTCACGCCGGGTTCGACGATCTCGGCGAGACCCCCGGTCCGGGCCACGGCGAGGGGTGCTCCGGCGGCCGCCGCCTCCAGCGCCACCATGCCGAACGGCTCGTAGAGGCTGGGGACCACTGTCGCGTCGGTGGCGCCGAGCATCGCCGGCAGTTGGGTGGCGTCGAGAAAGCCGGTGAACCGGACCGTCGAACTCAGCGCCAGCCGCCGGGCCTCCGCCTCCAACTCGGTGCGGTACGGGCCGTCGCCGGCGATCACCACGCGCAGCCCCGGATGCCGCTCCCGCAGCCGGGGTACGGCGTGCACCAGGTGCTGGACACCCTTCTCGTAGACCAGCCGTCCGGCGTACCCGACCAGCGGGCCGTCCCCGGCGAAGCGCGCCCGGGCCGACGCGACAGCTCGGGGACGGGCCCGCCAGGCCCGGTCGTCGACCCCGTTGGGTACCACGTCGACCTGGCTGGCCGGCATGTCGAAGAGCGTGGTCACCTGCTCGCGCATGTACCCGGAACAGGTGATCACCCGGACGGAGGAATTGCTGAGCCAGTGCTCGACGCCGTGGATGGTGCGGTTCATCTCCTCCGGCAGCCAGCCCTGGTGCCGACCGGCCTCGGTGGCGTGCATGGTGGTGACCAGGGGCAGGTCCAGGTGCTCGGCGAGGGTGACGGCCGTGTGGGCGACGAGCCAGTCGTGGGCGTGGATGACGTCGTACGAGCCGGCTTCGGTGGCGCGCAGCGCGGTGCGGGTGAGGGTGTGGTTGAAGGCCATCGTCCAGGCCAGCAGCGAGCTGGTGGCGAGGGGGAAGGTGACCGGGTCCTCGGGAGCGCGCAGGATGCGTACGCCCTCGGCGTACTCCTCCAGGGGCGCGCCGTCGCTGTGCCGGGTGACGACGGTGACCTCGTGGCCGGCGGCGGCGAGGGCGACGGAGAGGGCGTGCACGTGTCGACCGAGACCGCCGACGAGCACCGGCGGGTACTCCCAGGAGAGCATCAGCACCCGCAGCTGTCGGGCGGGGTTGATGTCGATCACGTGGGCATCGAGTGACATGCGGCCCCCTTTGAGTTGTCCCCGGGCGCGCGCCGACCGACACCGGAATCGATGTCGCCGTCGCGTCTGGATCGGGGCCAATCCTGCCGGGATCGCGATAACCAGCGGCGACACCACCGTTGCGGTCGTGTAAAGCGCTACTGGCTCTTTCGCCGCACCCGCAGCAGCTCGGCCACCGACCATGCCTGGAACGGGCACCCGGTGGCGGTGTGCGGCGCGAGGCCATCGGCCGTCTCGCTCACCGATCCTATCCCATATTCCATCAAATGGGACTCAATGCCGACGAACACGTCATCGACGGACATCTTCCCCCGGCGGGCGGCATCCACGTACGGGCCGAGCAACCACGGCCACACAGTGCCCTGGTGGTAGCCCCCGTCCCGGTCGGCGGGGCCACCCCGGTGCCGGCCCACGAACTCCGCGGAGTCCGGTGCGAGACTGCGCGGCCCGAGCGGGGTGAGCAGCCCCGCCGCCACCCGGCGCAGCGTCTGCTCGTCCGGCTCCATCGGCGCGTACGGCAGCGACCAGGCCAGCAACTGGTTGGGGCGTAACGCGTCGTCGTCGTGCAGGGCCGCCCCACCCAACGGGTACGCCGGCGCGGGCGCGTCCAGCACGTCGTGCAACCACCCGGTCGGCGCCGGGAACCGCTCCCGGAACGAGGCGGTGGCCTGCGCGTGGAGTCGCCACAGCCCGTCGGCGTTCCGCCCGGCCAGCTCGGTCAGCTCCGCGAGCCCGGCCAGGCCATTGATCCACAACGCGTTGACCTCGACCGGCTTGCCGGTACGCGGGGTGACCGGCACCCCGTACACCCGGGCATCCATCCAGGTCAGCGCGGTGCCGGCGGCGCCCTGGGTGAGCAGGCCGTCGGTCGGGTCGACGCGGATCCCGTACCGGGTGCCGGCGACATGAGCGTCGATCACCGTGTGCAGGGCGGGCAGCAACGCGTCGCCGAGGTCGGTGTCGCCGGTGACGGTGACGTGCCGGCTCACCGCGTGCAGGAACCACAACGTGCCGTCGGCGGTGTTGTACTCCACCCGACCGGTGTCGGCGGTGTTGGCGAGCATCCCCTCGGACAGCGTCGCCGCGTACGCCCGCAGCAGGTCCCGCCCCTCGTCGGCGCGGCCGGTGCAGAGGAACAACCCCTCGTACGAGATCATCGTGTCCCTCGACCAGGCCCCGAACCACGGGTACCCGGCGACCACATCCACCGCCGCGTGTTCGGTGCGCACCACGAACGCGTCGGCGGCCAGCGTCAGGGTCGCCGCCACGTCGTCGGCCGGCTTCGCCGTCGCCACCACCTGCCGGTTGCGCCGTCGGGCCGTCGCCACGATCTCCGTCGCCGGCGGCGGCTCCTCGTCGAGTCGACCGGCCCAGGCCCGCACCGACACGGTGTCACCGGGGCGTTCCAGCTCACCGGAGAAACGGCCCGCGTACCAGACGTCCTCGTCCGGGTGCAGCCCCCGGTTGGCCTCCTCGCGATGGTGCACGCCCAGCCACCACTGCCCCTCGGGGGCCCAACCCGGGCCGGCGAGCCGGTACGCGCCCTCGACCACCGCGCCGTCGGCAACCGCCTCGACCTGGGGGATCGGGCCGTCGGCCCGCCGTTCGCCGTGCGCGTCCCGCCAGGTGCAGGCGGCCGACAGCTCCAGCCGGACGGGGCCACCGGCGACCAGCCGGTGCACCACCGCGACACAGGAGCGGCCGGGCAGCATCGCCAGCTCCCGTTCGATCACCACGTCGCCGATCCGCCACCGCCACCGGGGCAGCCCGTCGACCAGGTCGAAGCGCTCCAACAGCTCGAAGCCGCGCGGGTCGACGTCACCGGAGGCCCACTCGTGCGCGCCGAGGCGCACCCGCGTGCCGGACGGCAGTGTGACCGCCGGATCGAGACTGACCAGTCCCACCTGGCGGGACGCCGGCGTTTCGCCGGAAACCACCAACAGACCGTGGTAGCGACGGGTCCGCAGCCCGCCGACAGTGCCCATCGCGTAGCCGCCGAGACCGTCGGGGACCAGCCACTCCCGGCTCGCGGCGCTGGTCAGATCGCCGCAGACCTGCGGGCCGAAGTGAATGTCGATCAAGTTTCCTCCACCGGCGGCAAGGTGTAACACGCCACGACGAGAATGGCCGCTGTGGTCAAGTACCGCGGCGACGTCAAAGATGTGCACGTGATCACTGACCGATCGTCCTCCGACGCCTCGCCACCCGACGCTGAGCGGCTCCGGCTCGCCCAGGCCGACTCGGGGGAGCAGGACTGGCGTGCATGGGGTCCCTATCTGTCCGAACGGGCGTGGGGGACGGTACGGGAGGACTACAGCGAGCACGGTACGGCCTGGGACTACTTCCCGCACGACCACGCGCGGTCCAGAGCCTACCGGTGGAATGAAGACGGGATGGCCGGCGTCTGCGACGACCGACAGACCTTCGCCTTCGCCCTCGCCCTCTGGAACGGCAAGGACCCGATCCTCAAGGAGCGGATGTTCGGCCTCGGCGGCGACGGCGGCAACCACGGCGAGGACGTCAAGGAGTACTGGTGGTACGAGGACTCCACGCCCACGCACTCCTGGATGCGCTGGCGCTACCACTACCCGCAGGCCGCCTTCCCGTACGACGAACTCGTCGCGGTGAACGCGTTGCGCGGCCGCGACGACACCGAGTACGAGCTGGTCGACACCGGGATCTTCGACGACGACCGGTACTGGGCGGTGACCGTCGACTACGCCAAGGCGTCCCCGACCGACCTCTGCATGGTGGTGACCGTCGCCAACCGGGGCGACCAGGCGGCGACCCTGCACGTCCTGCCCACCCTGTGGTTCCGTAACACCTGGTCCTGGGGCCTGCCCGGTGGCGACCGGATCCCCCGGCTCACCGGCCAGGGCACCCGGCTCGTCGGCGAGCACCGGGTGCTCGGCCAACTGCTGCTGGAGGGCGACGGCGGCCCCGTGCCACTGCTCTGTGACAACGACACCAACGCCGAACGGCTGTGGGGCCTGCCCGGCCGGTCGAAGTACCCGAAGGACGGCATCAACGACCACGTCGTCAACGGCGCGGCCACCGTCAACCCGGCCCGGGAGGGCACCAAGGGTGCACTGCACTACGTGCTCGACGTGCCGGCCGGCGAGCAGCGCCAGATCCGGCTGCGGCTCACCCGTACCGCGTCGCCGCCGGCCGCCGCGCCGCCGCCCCCGGCCGACCTCAGCGAGGGCTTCGAGGCAGTGGTGTGGGCGCGACGGGCCGAGGCGAACCGGTTCTTCGCCGGGGTGATCCCGCCGGCCGCCACCCCCGACGAGGCGCTGGTCGCCCGGCAGGCCATCGCCGGGCTGATGTGGGGCAAGCAGTTCTACCACTTCGACGTCAAGCGGTGGCTGGAAGGCGACCCGGGTTCCACGCCGCCGGCCGGGCGTCGGCACGGGCGCAACAGCGCCTGGTGGCACATGACCAGCTTCGACGTCATCTCCATGCCCGACCCGTGGGAATACCCCTGGTACGCGGCCTGGGACCTGGCCTTCCACTGCGTGAGCATCGCCCGGGTCGACCCGAGCTTCGCCAAGGAGCAACTGCTGCTCCTGCTCCGCGAGTGGTACCTGCACCCCAACGGCCAGATCCCGGCGTACGAGTGGGCGTTCGGTGACGTGAACCCGCCGGTGCACGCCTGGGCGGCGCTGAAGGTGTTCGAGATCGACGGCAGCCGGGACCACGACTTCCTGGCCCGGGTGATGCACAAGCTGCTGATCAACTTCACCTGGTGGGTCAACCGCAAGGACACCGGCGGCAACAACGTCTTCGAGGGCGGTTTCCTCGGGCTCGACAACGTCGGGCCGTTCGACCGCTCGGCGGCGCTGCCGGTGGCCGGTGTGCTGGAGCAGTCCGACGGCACCGGCTGGATGGGCATGTACGCCCTCAACCTGCTGGACATCGCGATCGTGCTCGCCGAACACGACCGGACCTGGGTGGACACCGCCACCAAGTTCTTCGAGCACTTCGCCTACATCGCCGCCGCCGCGTACGAGCAGGGGTTGTGGGACGAGGAGGACGCCTTCTTCTACGACGTGCTGCGCCTCGCCGACGGCACGAAGGTGCCGCTGAAGGTCCGTTCGGTGGTCGGATTGCTGCCGTTGGCCGCCACCACCCGGCTCACCGCGAAGACCCTGCACCGTCTGCCGGAGCTGGGCGCGCGGTTGCGCTGGTTCCTGACCAACCGCCCGGAGTACGCCCAGGTGATCGGCACCCGCCGGCTGGGCCCCGACGGCCGGCAGCAGCGGCTGTTGTCAATGGTCGGCCCGGAGCAGGTGGTCCGGCTGCTCGCCCGGATGCTCGACCCCGACGAGTTCCTCTCCGAGTTCGGCCTCCGTACGCTGTCCCGCGCGCACCTGGACAAGCCGTTCTCGGTCACCCTCGGCGGGCAGGAGTTCTCCGTCGGCTACGAGCCGGCCGAGTCGACCAGCGGGCTGTTCGGAGGCAACTCGAACTGGCGTGGTCCGATCTGGATGCCGACGAACTTCCTGCTGATCAGCGCGTTGCGGGACTACGCGGCGTTCTTCGGCGACGACCTCCAGGTGGAGTACCCGACCCGCTCCGGTGTGAAGCGCACCCTGGACGAGATCGCCGACGACCTCTCGGCCCGGCTGATCGCGCTCTTCACCCAGGACGACTGGGGTCGACGCCCGATCTACGGCGCCGCGCAGCTGTTTCAGACCCACCCGGACTGGCGGGACCTGATCGCCTTCCCGGAGTACTTCCACGGCGACAACGGGGCCGGCCTGGGTGCCTGGCACCAGACCGGCTGGACCGCCCTGGTGGCCGACCTGATCCTCACGTTGCGCCGCTGAGATCCCCCGCACCCGCCCGGCCCGCCCGGCCCCCGCACCCGCCCGGCCCCGCCTGCCCGCCTGTCGCCTGTTCACCCCGCATCACCCACCTGCCGGCAAGATCTGCGCAACTTCTCGGATGTTGCTGTGTCAGGGGCTGCGGAGGCAGCAACATCAGGGATGTTGCACGGATCTTGCTGGGCCACCCGGCCTCAACCCCGCTGGCGTTGGGCATGATCGTGCTCGATCCATGATGTAGTGGTGTCGCTGGCGCAGGGAGGCCACTCGATCCTGGATCGAGCACGATCATGACGGGCGACCGGCGACCGGCGACCGGCGACCGGCGACCCGCGTCGGGGGCCGCCAGGCGACACGCCCAGCGACCCCCGGCCACGGGTGCGTGCGGGCGCACCCCGTTCAGCTTGGGCCTACTCGGTGAGCACCTTCACGGTGTCGGCCAGCCCGTCGTTGCGGTTGATGCCGACGAAGAACTCGCTGCCGACGTGGGTGACATCTTCGATCTCGTCGGTCAGGTTGTTGCCCGGGATGCCGATGTCGCTCTCCACGTCGCCCCCGGACCAGTTGTACTGGTACACCCAGTTCCACCCCGTGGTGGGCGTTGAGGTGTTGATCGACTTGGTGTTCCAGATGTAGTTCTCGGAGCAGTCGATGCCCTGGTCCGAACGATTGTCGTGACTCGTCAGGTTGCTCTTGACCAGCGTCCAACCACTGGTGAGCGCGCCAGCGCCGGGATGGGTCCACAGACTGCCCAACCGGCGGGCCGCGTACTTGCCGGCTCCACCGGCAGCCGTCGCGCTGTAGCAGAGGCCGCTGATGTTGCCGATCGGCAGCCGCACCTCGCTGGTTGTGCCGATGGTTCCGTTGGCGTTCAGGCGAATGATTGTCACCTTGTCGCTCAGGAACGCGGACTGGCTTCCCTGGGTGGCGATCAAGGCAGGACCCTGCCCCAGATAGTTCGCGTTGTAGGCGAGGTCGTTGCCGTGGCCGAGTGTCGGGATGGAGGTGGGGGCACCGGCGCAGACCCAGCTGGCGCCGTCCCAGGTCGAGCCGTCACGAAGCCACCGGGACAGGACCGGCTCCGCGCCGGCCGCCTTCGTGAAGATGATGTAGAGCTGACCGCCCGCCCCCGCCACCATGCCCTGCATGACAGTACGGCCGGCCTTGCACGCACTGCTGTTCGGGATGTTCAGCCGTTCCGCGCCGCTCCGGTCGGTAGCGGCGGAGGCAGTAGCCGCCGGGGCGATGGCGATACCTACGGAGAGGGCGAGCACGGACGCGACGCTCGATAGTTTCTTCACGTGGCTGTGTCTCCTTGAGAGGTGAGGCGAGGCAGCTGGAGTCCCGTCGTCCTCGGGCGAGGGATCGATCATGCGTGATGATCTCGCTTCTCGCAGCTCGGGCACAAGTGTCGCCGCACCGACCCGCGTGCCGGATCGTCAGCCGGCGCGTCCTGTCGCGGCGCTCACCGATAGCCGATGTGGACGATCAGCTCGCCGTCTTCCGGGTGGGCCCCCACGTAGACAGACGCGGGGTCGAAGAGGGTCGGCGGCAGGATCAGCTCCTTGGAGAGACCCATCTCCCGTGCCAGGTCCGCTGAGGACTGGCCCGCCGCTGGCACCACGGTGATCGTTCGCCAGCACCCACCGGAGGCGCATTCCATGCCCTCGTCGGTGACCTTTGCTCCGGCCGGCACCTGCGGCATCCGCGACGTCGGTGGCAACTCTCCCTCGGTCTTGAACATCTGCAACCACACGAAGGACAGAACCCACAGGCAGGACAGCAGGCCCAGCGTGACGGACACGGCCACCAGAGCGTGTTTCGTTCGTCTCCTCAGCGCGGTCCGCGAACTCATCGGGTGAGGGTAGCGGGACGAGGTCGGTCAGCCGCTGAAGGGCGAGGAGTCGAGACGGCCCCAGGCCACGAAGGCGGCGACCGCGAGGTAGGCCAGGTTCAGCACGATGAACCTGGCCTCGTCGTGACGCAGGTGGGTGATCATCGCGCCGACCATCAGCACCATCCAGCAGATGGCGGTCACCGGCACCAGCACCGGTGCGACGTCCAGCACGGCGGGCAGGATGAGACCGGCCGCGGCCAGGATTTCAAGGACCCCGAGGGTTTTGACGAAGCCGACGCTGGCACCGTCGGTCCACCCTCCGCCGTTGGCCGCCGCCAACTTCTCCTTGGGTACGAACGTCTTGGTGATGCCGCCGGCCAGGGCCAACGCGGCCAGCAGTCCGGCCGCGATCCACAGAGCCAGATTCATGAGATTTCCTCCTCGTCGGTTCGCACAGGAGACACCGCCGGCCGGTGCGCTGTGACAACCCGCCCCGAGTGACGAGGAGCACCGGCATCGGGTGTCACAGGAGGTGGGCGGCCGGTGTCTGGTGGGCGAGGCGGCCGAGATCGACGAGACTGGAGGACGCATGGATGCCGAGGGCGGAATCATCAGCGCGGACGGCAGCGGGCAGCCCGCTGTCGACGCGTTCGTTGCCCACCGAAACCTGCTCTTCACGGTCGCCTACGAGATGCTCGGCTCGGCCGCCGACGCGGAGGACGTACTCCAGGAGACCTGGCTGCGGTGGGCGGACGTGGATCTTCCGGCGGTGCGGGACCAGCGGTCCTACCTGGTCCGGATCACCACCCGGCTGTCGCTCAACCGGCTCCGGGCGGTCGGCCGGCGCAGGGAGTCCTACGTCGGCAGTTGGTTGCCGGAGCCACTGTTGACCGCGCCCGACGTCGCCGAGGACGTCGAACTCGCCGAGAGCGTCTCGATGGCGATGATGCTGGTGCTGGAGACACTCGCGCCGACCGAGCGTGCGGTGTTCGTCCTCCGCGAGGTCTTCGACCTGGCGTACGACGAGATCGCCGAGGCGGTCGACAAGAGCCCAGCCACCGTCCGTCAGATCGCGCACCGGGCACGAACGCACGTCGCCGCGCGCCGGCCCCGGGGGATGGTCTCCCCGGCGGACGCCCGGCGGGCGCTGGACGCGTTCCGACGGGCCGTCGAGGTCGGCGACGTGCAGGGCCTGCTCGACGTTCTCGCGCCGGATGTCGTGCTCCTCGGCGACGGAGGCGGGATCAAACAGGCGCTGCTGCGGCCGGTCAGCGGGGCCGACAAGGTGGCCCGGCTGCTGGCCAGCAGGAAGGTCCAGGTGGCCGCCATGTCGTTGCGACCCGCCGAGGTCAACGGCTACCCGGCGTTGGTCCTCCGGTTCGACGGCGAGATCGACTCGGTGGTCACGCTGCGCGTCGACGACGGTGTGATCACCGCGCTCTACGCGGTGCGTAACCCGGAGAAGCTGTCCCACATGCGGCGGGCGACCACGCTGTGCCGTTGACGGCCGTTGCGGCTAGTACGGGGGAGCGGGTGTCTCCGCGGGACGGCGGCGTGAGCGTCGGGTGTCCGCCGCGGCGACGCCGAGCAGCACCACGGCGGCGACCGCGCCGGCGGTGAGCGGTTGGAGGTGCGGTGCCGCCGGTGCCAGCAGGCCGAGGGCCAGCAGGCCGGCCAGCCGGGACCGGGACACCCGGGCGAAGACCTGGTATTCGAGGGTGGAACGCCCGGTGAGGAAGAGCGCCGGGCCGCCGAGGATGGCGATGAGCCAGGCCGTCGGGAGGTGCCCGAGCGGTTCGGTGATGAACAACTCGAAGCCGACGCCGGTCAGCACGATTCCCGCGATCATGACCATGTGGGCGAACGCCATGCCGGTCGCCAGCCGCGCCGGGTCGCGGGAGCTGTCGACGGCCGCGCCCAACACTCCGCCCGCCACGTGGAAGTAGATCCGCCAGAGCAGGACGGTGCTCGCCAGCGCCAGGACGAACCCACCCGTCTGGTCGGTGTGGAACTCGCTGCCGCTGAAGGCGAGCCCGATGACGAAGATCGCCTCGCCGAGAGCGATGAGAAGGAACTGCTGGTACCGCTCGGCCAGGTGCTCGGCCGCGATCATCTGGACGCCGATCCGTCGCGCGCCGAGTCGGGGGGTCGGCCAGCCGAGGAAGAGCCCGGTGTAGTCGATCAGCACGGCGAGCGTCCAGAGTGCCCCGCGGACGGTGCCGTCGGTGACCAGCCCGCCGCCGACCCAGAGCGGTGTGCTCAGGCCGAACCAGAACAGGATCCGGATGGACTGGTGGGGATCCGGCCGGCCGTGCCCGGCGAGGTGGAAAAACACCACCCGGCCGATCTGGAGGGTCACCAGGGTGATGGCGAAGAGGGAAGCCCGCGCGCCGAAGCCGTCGGGCACGGCGACGGCCATCGTCATGGCACCGACCAACGTCATGATGATGACGGTCTGGACGATCGGGGCGTCCGGGTCCAGCCAACTGGTCGACCAGACCGTCACCGACCAGACCGCCCACAGCGCCAGGAACAGCAGCAGAGCCTGGCCGAGGCCCGCGTACACGCCGCGGTGGCCGTCGGTGAAGTCGACGATCAGCCGCGCGGAGATCCGGGTGAGGGCGAAGACGAAGACCAGGTCGAGGAAGAGTTCCAGGAAGGTCGCGCGCTGCCGGGTGGCGTCGTCGCGGAGCAGCCGGACGTCGCTGGCGCTCCTCATCGTCGCGCCACGCGTCGGTGCCCCCGGACGACCACGTGCCCTCCCGTCGTGGTGATCTCCTCACCTAACGAGCCAGGACGGCGGCGGTGGCACGGGACGGGAGGCGTCCGGCCAACCACAACAGTCACCAATCCGTCACCCGACCGCTACGACGGGTGTGCGCCCTTACGCTCGGGTGCGTGCCCGGACCTGCCGAGAAGGCCGCTGAACAGGACCGGCGTGACCGCATCGTCACGGCCGCGCGGGAACTGGCCGAGTCGGAGGGCTGGTCGGGGGTGACCACCCGCCGGCTCGCCGAACGGACCGCGATCGACATGGGTGACATCTACCGGCACTTCGCCGACCTGGAGGCGCTGATCGCCGCCGTCGCCGTGTGTGCCTTCGCCGATCTGGCCGCCGATCTGGCCGAGGCGCACGCGGAGAGCGTCGGCAGCCCCGACGGGGTCTGGCCGGCCGTCGCTACCGCGTACCTCGACTTCGCGTACACGAATCCTGAGGTCTATGACGCGATGCTCGCGCTGACCCCCGACCTGGCCCTCGGCGCGGATGGTGTGCCGGCCGCGCCACGGGCGGTCTTCGCGGAGCTGCGGGCGGCCCTGACCCCGCTGGCCGAGGGCCGGGACCCGGACACCCTCGCCGAGGTGGGTTGGAGCCTGTTGCACGGCGTGGTGATGCTCACCCGTGGTGGCCGGCTCCGACCCGAGGGGCAGGAGGACCGCGAGGCGTTGATCGCCCAACGGTTGCTGCGGTGGCCGTGACCACGCCCGCCGGGCGGAAAACCATGGGCTCTGCCGGGTGTCGGCCGCCTACCCTGTCCCTCGGCCTGCCGGGCGGTGGGCGCGGGGAGGGGATGGCATGACGGTCGGTGCGGGGGCACGGCGGGACGCGCAGGTGCTGATCTTCGACGCGGACGACACGTTGTGGGAGAACAACGTGGTCTTCGAGCGGGTGATCGACGACTTCCTGGGCTGGCTGGACCATCCCACCCTGGACCGGGCCGAGCTGCGGGCCGTCCTCGACGACATCGAACGGGCCAACGCGGTGGCGCACGGGTACGGCAGCAAGGTCTTCCTGCGCAGTCTGGCCGAGTGTCTGGAGCGGCTGCGCGAGCGACCGGCCACCGAAAGCGAACGCCAGGAGATCGACCGGTTGGCGGTGGCCCTCGTCGAGCACCAGGTGGAGCTGATGCCCGGGGTGGCCGACGCGCTCGACGACCTGGCCGGCCGGCACGAGCTGTTGCTGCTGACCAAGGGTGACCAGGAGGAGCAGCAACGCAAGCTGGACGCCTGCGGCCTGCTGCACCACTTCGGGGCCGCGCACATCGTCGCCGAGAAGAACGTCGACACGTACCGGTGGCTCACTCGGGAGCACGGCTTCGCGCCGGCCGGCGCGTGGATGATCGGCAACTCCCCGAAGTCCGACATCCTGCCGGCGCGGGCGGCCGGATTGAACGCGGTGTTCATCCCGAACGCGAACACGTGGGTGCTGGAGGACGACGAGCTGGACCCGACCGACGACGGGGTGCTGCGGCTCGCCGCGTTCCGTGACCTGCTGCGGCACTTCTGACCGTCCGGGAATCCCAACAGCGTCCGCGATCATGGTCGTGTTACGCCGACCTGCCCGATTTTCACAGTGGGATAAGTCCTGCCCCCGGTCGTTCGACGCGGCTTGTCCGGCCGGTCGGAGCCCACCTAACCTGGTCCGGCGCTCACGGCCTTTCGGGGTGTGCCGGGGGCGCGTCGGCGTTCGGCGGGTGAGCACCGTGGAGCTGAGTGCGGAGTGGGCCGGCTCACCCCGTTGTGGCGCGCGGCGTCGTGTCACGCCCGCGCGGCGGGTGCCGGAGCTGTCCGCTCCCCTGTCGGACGGCCGGGGGTCAGGGCCGGGTAGTTGCGGACCCGGTCCTGACCGCCCGCGAATTCGTCGACAGTGGCGCGTGGGGGCGGGCCGCCGGTCCGTTCGACTGTCAGGATGGCGGGCATGAAGCGCAGATCTTTCCTCCTCGGTGTGGCGGCAGGTCTGGCCGCCCCGACCGTGCTCGCCCCGGCCGCGCCCGCGATCGGTGCGGGCGGGCCGCTGCGGCCGGGCTGGGGCACGGACCCGACGCAGCGACAGTGGCCGGGGCGGCAGCGCCAGAACCGGGCCAGCGCGCTGACCACGCTGCCGACGGAGACGAAGCAGGTGATCATCGTCGGCGCGAGCAGCTACACCACCACCTACGCCACAGTGGAGACGTTCGTGCGGGCCCGCATCGGTTGGCAGCCGGTCTCGGCGCCGTTGCCCGCCCGGATCGGCTCGAAGGGCTTCAGCGACAACCACGTGGAGGGGGTGCCGACCACGCCGACCGGCGTCTACTCGATCGGTCAGACCATGTACGGCATCGCCGCCAACCCGGGCGTGCGATACCCCTACCACCGGTTGGTCAGCGGCGACTGGTGGAACGAGAACCCGTCGTCGTCGCTCTACAACACCTTCCAGCACAGTGCGACCAACCCGGGCGGGGCCAGCGAGGCACTGTGGCAGGAGGTTCCCGCGTACACGCACTTCGCGGTGATCACCTACAACATGGCGCCGAACGTGCCGAAGCCGGTGCCGAACAAGGGCAGCGGGATCTTCCTGCACCAGTTCAGCACCAGCGCCGGCAACGCCACTGCTGGTTGCGTCTCGCTCGCGCACGGGCACCTGGTCGCCGTGCTCAACTGGCTGAACCCGGCGCTGTCACCGCGCATCGTGCTCAGCCCGTACGCCCAGCTCGGCCGGTACTGACCGGCGCTGAGGGCTCAGTCGGCCTCGCGCCGGACGATCGCCACCGCCACCCGGCAGAACTCGTCCATGTCCGGGTTGAACCCGGCGGCGATGTCGGGGTGCAACCCGGAGCGGGTCTCCTCCAGCAGTCGCTGGCAGACCTGTTCCACCGGTTCGCCCGCGTAGTCGGCGCGGACCCGGTCGGTGGCCGCCTGAAGCGCCGAGGTGAGCTGCTCTTCCAGCGGGCCGCGCAGCTTCTGCTGCACAGGGTCGAGCCCGCGGGGGTCGAGCGTGACATGTGGCTCCGACATCGGTGCTCCCTTCGTCGGCGTCCGCGGTACCCCACCGCGAACGCCGGTCAAACCCCGTTCGGTACGGCGGCGACCCGCACCTGGTATGAGAAGTCCTCCGCCGGCTCCTCGTGGTACGACAACCGGCGGATCTGCCGGTCGTCGTCGTAGAGGGCGACGTCCACCAGGACGCCGAGGTGGGTGAGGCCGATGCTCGACACCCGCTTCTTGTCCTGCAACACCGCGCAGACGCCGCCGAGCAGGGTGCTGGCGTCGGACGTACGGTGCCCGGGCGGGCAGCGCAACACCAGGTCCACCTCGATCGGCCCGGGCAACGGCGTCCAGCCGGTGCGCTGGGCCGCGCCGAGGGCGGCCTGGAGCAGGGTGCGGACCCTCGTCGCCTGCCGATGCCCGGCGGCGAAGATGGACAACGCTTCGGTCTTGACCGGTGGCAGGCCGCTCACCTCGAATGTCAGGGCGAGAGCGCGGGTGTCCTGCACGACGGCACCTCCTCGTTGGGACGATCCTGCCGAACCGGGGGAGCGGCGGTGGGACGTTCCCGCGATTACCAACCGATCGGGCAGGCGTGGGTCGGCCGGAGGCGTGTCGACGGCGGCGGCGAACGCGCCGGCTGCGGCGCTAGGAAAACGCTAGCCGACGACGCCCGCGCCCGGTAGTCGGTCGTTCACCCGGTGCGCTCTGGTGCGAAGGCGCAGAACTCGTTGCCCTCCGGGTCGGCCAGCACCCACCACCAGTGCGCCTCGTCGAGCGGCTCCCGCAACAGCGTCGCGCCCGCCGCGATCAGCGCCGTCGGCTCCGGGTCGGCCAACTCGACGTCCCAGTGCATGCGGTTCTTGACCGTCTTGGGCTCGCTCACCCCGTCGAAGACAAAGCGCTCCCAGGGCAGGCCCGCGGCCCCGAGCACCGCCGCTTCGGTCGACCCGTACTCGACGGTGCCGCCGAGCACGCCGGCCCACCACATCGCCTGGGCGGCCGGGTCGAGCGCGTCCACCACCAGCTGGAACGGGCCCGGGTGGCTGTTGGCGTCGGCAGCGAGGGCGCAGAACTCGTTCCCGTCGGGGTCGGCCAGCACCCACCGGCCGGCGTCGTCGTCCGGCTCGCGCACCAGTCGGGCGCCCTCCGCGAGCAGCGCCGCCGGGTCCGCGTCGGCCAACCGCAGATCCAGGTGTACGCGGGTCCGGCCGACCCGGGGCTCGGGCACCCTGTTCACCCAGATCGACTCGGCGTCCGAGCGCGCGGAGCGCGGGTCCACCCGGGTGTCGCCGTCACCGGCGTCCGCCACGTCACCGTCGAGCATCCGGGCCCAGAAGGCGCCGAGCGCCAGCGCGTCGTTGGCGTCCAGACAGAGATCCTTGAAACGGGCCAGCATGGTTCCAGCATGCCTGGTCCGGGCGCGACTGCCGCGGTCGCGAGACCTTTCAGAGTAGATCTTGGACAGTTTCCGTTCTGCCCGGACGGAAACTGTCCAAGATCTCCGAGTTCGCGTTCAGTGCTGCCTGGCGTAGGCGACGAACGCCTTCCAGGCTGCCGGGTCGACGTGCAGAGTGCCGCCGTCGCGGTCCTTGGTGTCGCGCACCAGCACCACGTTCGGCAGATTGTCGGCGACTTCGACGCAGGACCCGCCGTTGCCGCCGGACCGGGTCGACTTGCGCCATTGGGGGGTCAGCATGCCCATGACTTCGCCGCTTCCTTGATCAGCTCGGTTGACTGCCGGCGGGGGAGCACCTCGTTCCGCACGGGAGCGCTGTCCCCGCGCGTGATCGACTCGGCTTTCAGAAAAGCGGGGCTTCCCTGGTGCGGTGACGGCCCGACTTTCAGGAAGTCGAGTTGATCACGCACCTGGTGGCGGCGCCGGCAGAGGCGGCCGGGCTCTCGCTCTGACAGCCAGGTTTCGCGGCTTCACAGCTGGGGCAGAGTAGCCGCTACAGAGCCTCCGCGCCGGCGTTTCCGCAGCTTGCCGGCTCGGAGTCGGCTCGCCGTGCGCCGGGGCACGGATGCCCTTCCCCGGTCTTTCGCCGAGGAGAGGGGGAGGGCGATGACGGACCCCGACACGGCTCGACACCGACGCCGGCCGGTTGTTCGGCTGGGCGCGGCGGCTGCCGCGCTGGCACTCGTCGCGCCGCTGGCCGCGTGCGGCGCCGACGACGCGGGTGGCCCACCGACGATCAACCTGTACTACCCGCCCGAGCAGAACCTGCAGAAGGTCGTCGACGACTGCAACGCGCAGGCCCAGGGGCGGTACGAGATCGCCTACCGGGTGCTGCCCCGGCAGGCCGACGACCAGCGGGTGCAGATGGTGCGCCGGCTCGCCGCCGAGGACAGCGGGATGGATCTGCTCGGGCTGGACGTCACCTGGACCCAGGAGTTCGCCAGCGCCGACTGGATCCGCGAGTGGACCGGCCAGGACAAGGCCGAGGTCGAGCAGGGCACCCTCGCCGGACCGCTGGCCACCGCCCGGTACGAGGACAAGCTGTACGCGGCACCGAAGAACACCAACGTCCAGCTGCTCTGGTACCGCAAGGACCTGGTGCCGCAGCCGCCGACCACCTGGGACCAGATGATCAGCGCCGCCCAGCAGCTCAAGGAGCAGGGCAAGCCGTACCAGGTGCTCACCATGGGCGCCCAGTACGAGGGCCTGGTCGTTCTCTACAACACCCTCGCCGAGAGCGCCGGCGGGAAGATCCTCAACGACGACGGTACGAAGGCCGTGATGGACCAGGGCACCGTCCGGGCGTTGGAGCAGCTGAAGAAGTTCGCCACGTCGGGCGTGACGTCGCCGTCGTTCAGCAACGCCACTGAGGACCCGGTCCGGCTGGAGTTCCAGTCCGGCGCCGGCGCGTTCCAGGTGAACTGGCCGTTCGTCTACCCGGCTTTGCAGGAGGCGAACCCGGAGCTGGCCAAGCAGGTCGGCTGGGCTCGGATCCCGGGCATCGACGAGGGCACCCCCAGCAAGGTCACCATCGGTGGGGTCAACCTGGCGGTCAGCTCCTACTCCAAGCACCCCGAGCAGTCCTTCGAGGCGGCCCGGTGCATCCGCAGCGCCGAGCACCAGAAGTTCTCCGCCATCAACGACGGCGTACCGCCCACCATCGAGGCGGTCTTCGACGACCCGGAGATGACCGAGGCGTACCCGATGAAGGACACCATCCTGGAGGAGCTGAAAGAGCCGGCGACGCGTCCGCTGACCCCCGCCTACCAGAGCATCTCCACGGTGATGTCGGCGATCCTGTCGCCGCCGTCCGGGATCAGCCCGCAGCAGACCGCCGACGAGCTGCGCGACGCCATCGCCGACGCCCTCCAGTCGAAGGGGGTCCTGCCGTGAGCGCTCGGAGTGAGCCGGTTTTGCGAGCCCCGCAGTCGCGAGAAGAGGTGACGCCGTGAGCATCAACGCCACGCCCACCGGCGCCGATGTCGCCGCCGACGAGACCAGTGGCGCCACCGGCCGGCGCGCCACAGTGCCCGCCCAACGTGGCGGCCGTCGCAAGCCCCCACTGAGCGAGAACAAGAAAGCCGAACGCCGGCTCGGCCTGCTGCTCTGCGCGCCCGCCGCGCTGGTCATGATCGCGGTGACCGCGTACCCGATCATCTACTCGGTCTGGCTGTCGTTGCAGCGCTTCGACCTGCGCTTCCCCGATCAGCGTGAGTTCATCGGGTTGGAGAACTACGTCACGGTGCTCACCAACGAGTTCTGGTGGACCGCGTTCGGGGTGACCATGCTGATCACGGTGGTCACCGTGGCCGTCGAGCTGGTGCTCGGCATGGGCCTGGCGATCATCATGCACCGCACCCTGATCGGGCGCGGCCTGGTCCGGACCTCGGCGCTGATCCCGTACGGGATCGTCACGGTGGTCGCCGCGTTCTCCTGGCGGTACGCCTGGACGCCCGGCACCGGCTACCTGGCCAACCTGTTCAGCGACGGCGCGCCGCTGACCGAGCGGGCCAGCTCGCTGGCGATCATCATGCTCGCGGAGATCTGGAAGACCACCCCGTTCATGGCGCTGCTGTTGATGGCCGGGTTGGCGCTGGTGCCGGAGGACCTGCTCAAGGCGGCCTCCACCGACGGCGCGACCGCCTGGCAGAAGTTCACCAAGGTGATGCTGCCGGTGATGAAGCCGGCGATCCTTGTCGCGTTGCTGTTCCGCACCCTGGACGCGTTCCGGGTCTTCGACAACATCTTCGTGTTGACCGCCGGAGGCAACGAGACGTCGTCGGTGTCGATGCTCGCCTACAACAACCTGATCCGGGGCCTCAACCTCGGCATCGGCTCGACGATGTCGGTGCTGATCTTCATCACCGTGGCGATCATCGCATTCGTCTTCGTGAAGCTGTTCGGCACCGCTGCCCCGGGTAGCGACGACGGAGAGAGGCGCTGACATGGCTGTCGAAACCACCACCCGGGCGAAGCTGCGCTGGGGTCTGCTCGACGTCCTCGTGGTCGTCTTCGCGTTGGTCCCGGTGCTGTGGATCGCGTCGCTGTCGTTCAAGACGCCGGCCACCCTCACCGACGGGAACTTCATCCCCCGGGAATGGACGCTCGACAACTACCGGACCATCTTCGACACCGACCAGTTCGTCCGGGCACTGATCAACTCGATCGGCATCGCGTTGATCGCCACGCTGATCGCTGTGGTGCTCGGTGCGATGGCCGCGTACGCGATCAGCCGGTTGGACTTCCCCGGCAAGAAGCTGCTGGTCGGCGTCTCCCTGCTGATCGCGATGTTCCCGCAGGTGTCACTGGTGTCGCCGCTGTTCGAGATCGAGCGGCAGCTGGGCCTGTTCGACACCTGGCCCGGGCTGATCCTGCCGTACATCACCTTCGCGCTGCCGCTGGCGATCTACACGCTGTCGGCGTTCTTCAAGCAGATCCCCTGGGACCTGGAGAAGGCCGCGAAGATGGACGGCGCCACCCAGGGGCAGGCGTTCCGGCGGGTGATCGCGCCGCTGGCCGCGCCCGGGTTGTTCACCACGGCGATCCTGGTCTTCATCTTCTGCTGGAACGACTTCCTGTTCGCCATCACGCTGACCTCCACCGAACGTGCCCGTACGGTGCCGGTCGCGCTGTCGTTCTTCACCGGCGAGTCGCAGTTCGAGGACCCCACCGGGGCGATCTGCGCCGCCGCCGTGGTGATCACCGTTCCGATCATCCTGTTCGTCCTCTTCTTCCAGCGTCGCATCGTGTCCGGTCTGACCTCCGGCGCAGTCAAGGGATAGGTGGAAAGTCATGGCTGACATCGTGCTGGACAACGTGAGCAAGAGCTTCCCGGACGGGACCGTCGCCGTGCAGGACGTCGACCTGGAGATCGCCGACGGCGAGTTCGTGATCCTGGTCGGGCCGTCCGGCTGCGGGAAGTCCACCACCCTCAACATGATCGCCGGGCTGGAGGACATCAGCTCCGGTGAGCTGCGCATCGGCGGGCAGCGGGTCAACGACAAGGCTCCCCGGGACCGGGACATCGCCATGGTGTTCCAGTCGTACGCGCTCTACCCGAACATGACGGTGCGGGAGAACATGGCGTTCCCGCTGCGGCTGGCGAAGCTGGACAAGGAGACCATCAACCAGAAGGTCGACGAAGCGGCGAAGGTGCTGGAGCTGACCTCGCTGCTGGACCGCAAGCCGGCCAACCTCTCCGGTGGTCAGCGCCAGCGGGTGGCGATGGGCCGCGCCATCGTCCGCCAGCCGAAGGCGTTCCTGATGGACGAACCGTTGTCCAACCTCGACGCCAAGCTGCGGGTGCAGATGCGCACGGTGGTGTCCCGCCTGCAGAAGCAGCTCGGCACCACCACCGTCTACGTCACCCACGACCAGACCGAGGCGATGACCCTCGGCGACCGCGTGGTGATCATGCGGGGTGGCGCGGTACAGCAGGTCGGGCCACCGCAGGAGCTGTACGACCACCCCCGCAACCTCTTCGTGGCCGGCTTCATCGGCTCACCGTCGATGAACTTCCTGCACGCCGCCGTGCAGGACGGCGAGTTGCACACCGCCCTGGGGCAGGTGCCGCTCGGCGACCGTGTTCGCCGGGAGTTGGAGGCGGCCGACGCGCCCCGTGAGCTGATCCTCGGCATCCGGCCGGAGCACTTCGAGGACGCCGAACTGGTCGACGACGACACGCGTCGGCGGGGCATGGAGTTCGAGGCGCCGGTGGACATCGTCGAGTCGATGGGCTCGGACAAGTACGTCTACTTCACCGTCGAGGGTGAGAAGGCCAGCGCCGCCGAGTTGGAGGAGTTGGCCGCCGACGCGGGCGCCGCCGACTTCGCCGGTGCCGGCGGCAACCTGGTGACCCGGCTGTCCGCCGAGTCCCCGGTCGCCGAGGGGCAGACGCGGCGGGTCTGGTTCAACCTGGAGAAGATCCACCTGTTCGACCCGACCAACGGCCGCAACCTGACCCTGCACGAGGGTCGGGCCGCCGGCGCGCTCGCCGACTAGCCAGCTAGCCAGCTAGCGCCGATCTTGCAGTAACAGTTGTCGACATAGGTCGAACGCCCCTTATGTCGGGACAGAAAGTGCAAGATCGGCGCTGCCGGTGAGCGGGTGGGGCGCGGGGGTGGGAGGGTGGTTGCAGGTCACGTTTCGGGGCGGGGGATGGGGATGAACCGACGATTGGCCGCGCTGGCCAACGCGCACGGTGTTTCCACCTGGTACGAGGATTGGCGGCACCGCCGCGTCGCGGTCGCACCGGAAACCGTGGTGGGTGTGCTGGGGCTGCTCGGCGTGGACGCCACCAGCCCGGCGGCGATCGCCGACGCCCTCGCCGCCGTCCGCGCTGTCGACCGGGGCGCCCTGCCGGAGACGGTCGTGCTCACCCACGGCCGCAGCCGGGCGCTGCCCGGCCCAGGGGTGCTCACCCTGGAGGACGGTGGTCGGCGGGCGGTCGACGGTGAGTTGCCGGCCAACCTGCCGCTGGGTTGGCACCGGCTGGCCTGCGCCGACCGGGAGGTCACAGTGGTGGTGGTGCCGCGCCGGCTCCCGGTGCCACCCCGGGCCTGGGGCTGGATGCTTCAGCTCTACGCGCTCACCTCGGAGCGCTCCTGGGGCATGGGCGATCTCGGTGACCTCGCCGACTTCACCGAGTGGGCCGGGGCGACCGGGGCGGGGCTGGTGCTGCTCAACCCGCTGCACGCGGTGGGGCCGGCGCACCCGGTGGCCACCTCACCGTATTCGCCCGCCAGCCGACGCTTCGTCAACCCGCTGTACCTGCGGGTCAGCGACACCGCCGCGTACCGCGCGGCGGACCCGGCGACCCGTGCGGTGGTCGACGCGTTGCGCCCCGACCGGGGACCGCTGATCGACTACGACGAGGTGTGGTCCGCCAAGCGGCACGCCCTGGAGTTGCTGCACCCTCACGCCCGGCCGGTGGACCTCACCGCGGACCCGGCACTGACCAGCTTCGCCACCTGGTGCGCGCTCGCCGAGCGGCACGGCAACGACTGGCGGGCCTGGCCGGCGCAGCTGCGCCACCCGGACGCCCCGGCGGTCGCCGAGCAGCGTCGGCAGCTCGCCGACCGGGTCGCCTTTTACGCCTGGCTGCAACAGCTGTGCGACGAGCAGCTCGACGCCGTCACCGCGGCGGCCCGCGCGGCGGGGATGCCGGTCGGTGTCGTGCACGACCTGGCCGTCGGCATCGACCCGGGCGGCGCGGACGGCTGGCAGCTCGCCGACGTGCTGGCCCAGGGCGTGCGGGTCGGTGCCCCACCGGACGACTTCAACCAGCTCGGCCAGGACTGGGGCCTCGCCGCGTGGCGTCCGGACCGGCTCGCCGCCACCGGCTACGCCGCCTACCGGGACATGCTGCGCCGGGCCCTGCGGCACGCCGGTGGCCTGCGGGTCGATCACGTCGCCGGCCTGTGGCGACTGTGGTGGGTGCCGCCGGGCGGCGGCGCGGCCGAGGGCACCTACGTGCGCTACGACGCCGAGGCGATGCTCGGCATCCTCGCGCTGGAGGCGCACCGGGCCGGCGCGGTGGTGGTCGGCGAGGATCTCGGCACCGTCCAACCGGCGGTGACCCGAGGGTTGCGGGGGCGCAACATGCTCGGCTCGACAGTGCTGTGGTTCGCCCGCGACGACAACGGTGACTTCGTCCCACCGGCCCGGTGGCCGCGCAACGCCCTCGCCACGATCTCCACCCACGACCTGCCCACCGCACCGGGCTTCCTCACCGGCGAGCACGTGCGGGTGCGCGACGAGTTGAAACTGCTCGGCACCGACGTGGCGGTGGAGCGGGCCCGCGCCGCCGCCGACCGCGACCGGCTGCTCACGATGCTGCGCACCGAGAACCTGCTGCCGACACCGACCGTCGACCCGGCACGGCCCGACGCGACAGCGACACCCGACGACGGCGAGGTGGTGGTGTCGATGCACGCCGCGCTCGCGGCCAGCCCGACCCGGCTGCTCGGCGTCTCCCTCTACGACGTGCTGGGCGAGGTGCGCCAACCCAACATGCCGGGCACGGTGGACGAGTACCCGAACTGGCGGCTGCCGCTGCCGGCCAGCGTGGCGCAGATCCGCGAAGACCCCCGGGTGAGGCGGATCGCCGACCTGCTCAGCGCCGCCCGCCCACGAGCGGCCGACCCGCCGCCGCGTGACGCCGTCGGTCAGGTCAGCCAGTCGAAGCGGGCCGGCAGCCCGAGGAAGTCGGCGTAGCGCCCGAGCGCCTGCTCCACCCGGGCCCGCGCGGCGACGTCCAGCGGCGTGAGCGGCCGGACGGTCACGGTGACCCCGGTGCGGGTGATCTTGCGCTTCCACACGCCGACCACCCGACCGGCGCGCACCACTGTGGCCTGGAAGATGCCGTTGTTGCCCGGCACCACCGCCGCCTGGTGGGCGGGGTCGAGCATCAACGTGCGGTCCCGGAAGCCGAGCAGGTACTCGTCGAAACCGGGCAACGCCAGCACGTCGTCCGCCGTGGTGCGCGGGGCGTCTGGCACTGCCGCGTCGACGTACATCGGTGTGCCGTCGACCCGTACGGTGCTCAGCGCGTCGTCGGCGGCGGTCAGGCCGCGCCGGGCGTCGGTGAGGGTGAGCCCGCTCCACCCGGCGAACTCGCGGTCGGTGACCGGGCCGTGCGAGCGAACGTAGCGGTGGGCGAGCACGGCCAGCGCCTCGTCCCGCTCCAACCGGCGAGATTCGGGTGCCCACTCGTCGAGCAGGGCGAAGGTCTGCTCGGTGCCGACGTTGGGCGCCACGCAGGTCACCCCGCGAACGCTCGCATACCACAGCAGGTGGTAGCCGCGCTGCCCGTCGGTGCTCAGGCCGGCGGCCCGCAGGGCGGCCAGGCACTGCGCGCGGGTGAGCCGACCACCGCCGGCCAACGCGGCACCCAGGACGTCCACCGCCCGGTCCGCGTCGGCCTCGCTGAGCCCGAGCTGCGCCCGCCGGGTCGCCACGGCGGCCAGCGATCGGACACCGGTCAGCTCCAGCATCCAACGGGCGTCGGCGGACGGCACGAGGTGCACGGTGCCCCGCATCGGCCAGGTGCGCAGCGCCTCACGCCGCTCCAACGCCGCCTGCACGTCGGTCACCCGGCAACCGGGCAGTCGGGCCCCCAGCGACCACAACCCGCTGGCCAGATCCTGTGCCTGCATCGCGCCGAACCACTCGACCACCTCGGCGACGGTGCCGGGTCGGGTGCTCGGCTGCGGGCGCAGCAACAAGCTGGTCATCCGCAGCGCGAGCGCCTCGGCCGCGCTGAGGTCGACAGGCATCGGGCGCTCCTTTTCGTGGCCGGGCGGCCAGCCTAGGCCCGACCACCGACACTCCTGCTGGTGGGAGGCGTAACCGGGGTCTTCGGGGGAATGCGGCTCGCCGGAAGTGCGCGCGCCGCGCGTACGGAAGGGATTCTCATGACTGCCGCAAGCGAGCCGGCCCGGGGTGCCGGCGTAACGGCCGGGTCCCGCGGCCACCGGGGGGACGCCCGCGCCAAGACCAGCGCCGCAGCGACCTTCGCCCTGGTGTTCGGAGTGGCCGGCCTGTTCAGCGTGTTGACGGCGATCCTCGCCTGGCTGGGGCTGGTGCTGGGCATCATCGGGATCATCCTCGGCATCGTCGGGCTCAAGATGGCGCGCCGACCCGGGGTCACCGGTCGTGGCGTGTCCATCGGCGGCCTGGTGCTCAGCATCCTGGCCGTGCTGATCGGGCTCGGCCTGGCCGCGGGGATCACCACGTTCGTCAACAACGAGAACGCGGTGAACCGCCTGCAGACCCAGGTCGACAAGCTGCGCGACAAGCTCGACTGACCCACGTGTGCCGGTCCGGGCCGGCCCGCCCACCCGTCCCGGGCAGCACAGTAGGGTGGGCGGCGTGCTCCGCCAGGTCACCGCGATCCGCTACGTCACCCCGCTCCGCGAGGGTGGGTCGCTGCCGGGCGTGGTGGAGGCCGACGACCTGGGCACCTACGTGGCGAAGTTCCGCGGCGCCGGGCAGGGGCCCAAGGCGCTCATCGCCGAGGTGATCTGCGGCGAGCTGGCCCGCCGGCTGGGGCTGCGGGTGCCGCCGCTGGTGGTCCTCGACATCGACCCGGTCATCGGGCGGGCCGAACCCGACCAGGAGGTGCAGGAGCTGCTGCGCGGCAGCGGTGGCGCCAACCTCGGGATGGACTTCCTGCCCGGGGCGCTGGGCTTCGACCCGGTGGCGCACCCCGTCGACCCGGCGCTGGCCTCCCGGGTGCTCTGGTTCGACGCGTACGTGGAGAACGTCGACCGCAGTTGGCGCAATCCGAACCTGCTCGTCTGGCACCGGGAGCTGTGGCTGATCGACCACGGCGCCTCGCTGTACTTCCACCACAACTGGCCGCGCGCCGACGCCGCCGTGCACCGCGCCTACCGCGCGGACGACCACGTGCTGGCGCCGTACGCGTCGCGGCTGGCCGAGGCCGACGCCGAGTTGGCCCCCCAGGTCACCCCGGAGCTGCTCAGCGAGGTGCTGGCCCTGGTGCCGGGGGAGTGGCTGACCGCCGCCGACTTCGACACGGCCGACGCGGCGCGCGAGGCGTACCTGCACCACCTGACCCGCCGGGTCGCCCGCACGGCCGACTGGCTGCCACCGGGGAGCGGGGCATGAGGCAACCCTTCGAGTACGCGGTGATCCGGCTCGTACCCCGCATCGAGCGCGGCGAGCAGATCAACGTCGGGGTGTTGCTCTACTGCCAGCAGCGCGACTACCTGGCCGCGCGGACGCACCTGGACGCCGACCGGGTTCGCGCGCTGGCACCCGACGTCGACCTGCCGGCGGTGGAGGCGGTGCTCGACTCCTGGGACCGGACCTGCTCCGGTGACGGGCCGGCGACCCGGATGCGCCTCGGTGAGCGGTTCCACTGGCTGGCCGCGCCGCGCAGCACGATGATCCAGACGGGGCCGGTGCACACCGGCCTCACCGCCGACCCGGCGGCCGAACTGGACCGGCTGATGGCGACCCTGGTCCACTGAGCGCGGGCGGGGCGGACCCGGTCCCCTGATCGCGCTACGCCAGCTCCGTTGCCGGCGGAGCGCGATCCCCCGTTCAGGCGCCCGGTGCGGGGCGACGGCTCGATCCCGCCGGCACCGATGGCATCAGGATCGTCGTCCGCGCGCGGCGCCGGGCCGGAACGACCCGGAAGTTGCGGAAAAATTGAGCCGGCGGCCGGCTGACGGACGAGGGTGACCGGTGGCGCGGGCGGGGGCTCTCGGCCCGTCCGCGCCACCGGTCCATCCAGCCCTACCCCCGGGGCACTGTGACTATGCGCCGTCGCGCGTCGCGGACAGCGCCTGCGTACGCGCCGCCGGCAGCAGATCGGCCAACAGCTCGCTCAGCACGGCGAGCCCGTCCGGGCTGAGCACCGACTCCGCGTGGAACTGCACCCCGGCGAAGCCGCGCCCCCGCAGGGCGTGCACGGCACCGTCGCCCGGGTCCCGGGCCAGCTCCACCGGCCCGTACGCGGTGGCCAACCGGTCGGCCTCGGCGCGGGCGGTGAACGTCGAGTAGAACCCGACCCGGCGGGTCCGCCCGAACACCGGCACCTCCCGCTGCAACCCCTGGTAGGGCGCCTCCCGGCGGTGCAGCGTCAGCCCCAGCAGCCCGGCCAGCACCTGATGGCCGAGACAGACCGCGAGGGTGGGACGACCGGTTGCCAGCAGCCCGGTCAGCAGCGAGCGCAGCGCCACCATCTTCGGCGCGTCCGCGCTGCCCGGGTCACCCGGCCCGGGACCGGCCACCACCAGGTCGTAGTCGTCGACCGGGCCGCTCGCGTGCCACGGCCGGGTGGTCACCGCGAGGCCCAACGCGCTCAGCTGGTGGGCCAGCATGGCGGTGAAGGTGTCCTCGGCGTCCACGATCAACGCCCGGCGGCCGACCAGTGCGGGCAGTCCGGGCGCGTCCGGTGACCGCTGGTCCAGCCAGAACCGCGCCAGCGGTGCGTTACGCGCGGCCAGCGCGTCGCGTACCGCCGGGTCGTCGGCCAGCCGCGCGACCGGCCCGCGGTCGCCGACGGACGCCGCCGGACCGAGGCCGAGCGCGGCCAGCACACCGGCGGCCTTGGCGTGCGTCTCGGCCACCTCGCCGGCCGTCGTCGAGTGCCGGACCAGGGTCGCGCCGACCGGCACCCGCAGTCGGCCGGTGGGGGAGATCTCGGCGGTCCGGATCAGGATCGGGGCATCGAGCGTCTGCCGGCCGGCCTCGTCGTGACCGAGCAACGCCAGCACACCGCCGTAGTAGCCCCGACCCCGGCGCTCGTGCCGGGCGATCACCCGGCAGGCGTTCTCGATCGGGCTGCCCGTCACGGTGGGGGCGAACATCGTCTCGCGCAGCACCTCCCGCACGTCCCGGGTGCCCCGCCCGGCGAGCAGGTACTCGGTGTGCGCCAGGTGCGACATCTCCTTCAGGTACGGCCCGATCACCTGCCCACCGTGTTCGGCGACGGTGGCCATCATCTTCAGCTCCTCGTCGAGCACCATGTACAGCTCCTCGACCTCCTTCGGGTCGGCGAGGAAACGCAGCAGGGCCGTCCGGTCCGCGACGCCGCCCGGGCAGCGGAAGGTGCCGCTGATCGGGTTCATCATCACCAACCCGTCGTCGACGCTGACGTGCCGCTCCGGGCTGGCGCCGACCAGCGTGCGGGTGCCGGTGTGCACCACGAACGTCCAGTACGCGCCGCGCTCGCCGACCAGCAACCGGCGCAGTGCGGCCAACGCGGCCCGCAGCGGCGGACCCTGCACGGTGGCGTGCAGGGCGCGGTGGATCACGAAGTTCGCGCCCTCGCCCCGACCGATCTCCTCGGACAGCACGCGCTGCACGGTCCGCGCGTACTCCTCGTCGCTGACGTCGAAGCCGGCGTCGGTGGTGTGGACCGGCTCGTCGGGCAGCGCGGCGAGGGCGTCGGCCAGTGCGATCCGCTGGTGGGCGCTGACCTGGAGGAACTCCAGCGGGGCACCGTCGTCGACGCAGGCGAAACCACGTTCGGTGATCTGCCGGTACGGCACGAGGGCCAGCGTCCGGGCCCCGGGTGGGCCCGGCGGCAGCGGAATGTCGGTGAGCCCCTCGGCGGTGTCGACCGGGCCGGTGAACAGGTCCAGTTCGTCAGCGCCGTCGCGGCGCAGCAGCGCGAAGGGGCCGGGGTCGACGCCGTGCGTGACGGCGGCGAGCAGGTCGGTCAGCTGGGTCATCGGAATCTCCGTCGGGCCGGGTGCCGCCCTCGGGCGGCCCTGGAACCGGGAGATCCGGCGACCGCCTCGATGGCGGCCGCGTGGATGGAGCTACGCGCGGGGGATGGCCGCCGGGTCGGCGGGCCACCAACTGGTCAGGTGCGCGAGCATGTGATCCACCCTACGCGCCCGTCGCCCCGCTGGCACGGGGTAACTTGACCGGCGATGAACATTCTCGCGCTCGACCTGGGCACCTCCTCGGTACGCGGGCTGGTGCTGGACGCGGACACGCAGCCGCTGCCCGGCGCACTGGCCCGCCGCAAGGTCGACCTCGCCATCGGCGACGACGGCACCGGCACGCTGTCCGGCCGGGACTACCTGGCGAGCCTGGTCGAGTGCCTGGACGAGCTGGCCGAGTCGGGGCACCTGCACGACGTCGACCTGGTGGCGGTCTCCGCCCAGTGGCACTCGGTGCTTCCGCTGGACCGCGACGGCGCTCCGCTGGGCCCGGTGGTCACCTGGCTGGACACCCGGCCCGCCCCGGTCGGCCGCACCGCCGGACCGGCGGACCCGGACGGCTTCCACCAGCGCACCGGCTGCTGGTGGCACCGGTCGTACTGGTCGATGCGGTTGCCCTGGTTGCGCGAGCAGTCCGGCACCCCGATCGCCCGGTTCGTCGGTCTGCCCGAGTACGTGCTGGGTGAGCTGCTCGACACCGCGCCCATGTCGATCTCCCAGGCCTCCGGGACCGGTCTGCTGGATCTGCGCACCCTGCGCTGGGACGATGAGGCGCTGGCGCTGGCCGAGGCGACACCGGCGCAGCTGCCGCCCCTCGGCGAGCTGGACTGGCACGGCCGGCTCCGGGTCGACCTGGCTCGTCGGTGGCCGCAGCTGGCGCAGGCCCGCTGGTCACCGCCGGTCGGTGACGGAGGGGCGTCGAACGTCGGCTCGGGCTGCGTCGACCCGAGCCGGGCCGCCGTCACAGTGGGCACCTCCGCAGCCGTACGGCTGATGCAGCGGATCCCGGCCGGCGAACCGATGCCCCGCCTGCCGGAACGGTTGTGGCGTTACCGGGTCGACCACGACCACGTGGTGACCGGTGCCGCGTACGCCAACGGCGGCAACCTCTTCGCCTGGGCGAACCGGGAGTTGCGGTTGCCCCAGGGCGCGGAGTTGGACGCGGCGCTGGCGCTGGTGCCGGCGGGCGGTGGTCGACCGGCGGATCCCCGCTTCGGCGGCGACCGGGCACCCGGGCTGGCCCCGGCGGGCAGCGGAGCGCTGCGCGGGCTCAGCTTCAGCACCACATCTGTCGACATCCTGGCCGGGCTGATGCAGGGGCTGTGTGAGCTCGTCGCCGACGACCTCGGGGTGTTGGAGTCCACCATCGACAAACCGGTCGGCGTGGTGCTGGGCGGCGGCGCGGTTGCCGCCTCGGTGTGGTGGCGGCAGGCCTTCGCCACCGCGCTCGCACCGCGACCGGTATCGCATCAACGCAACCCGGAAATCGGCGCCACCGGTGCCGCGTTGGTCGCGCTGGGGCGCTTCGGTGACGCGATCGAGCTCGCCGACATCGGCCGGACGGACGAGCTGGTTTTACCGACCACGGCAGGACGGTCCCACCCGCAGTATCCTTCCTGAACCTCGGCCTCGCCCGGGCCGTTGACAGCGGTACCGAGCCTGGTTGGATGGACTGCGCTCCCCCGACCGCGGTGGACGCGGTAGGACGGAGGAGGCAGGGTGGCGGCAGGTCCCGACCCGGCGAACGGTGCGGTGTCGAACCATCGCCGCCGCCGCTTCGACGTCCGAGTCGTTCCGCATCGACGGCGGTCACCGTTCCGGCTGCGCGACTGGCGGATGAGCACGAAGCTCGCCACCGTGCTGGTGGTGCCGTCGATGGCGTTCCTCCTGCTCGCCGGGGTGCAGACCAGCACGCTGGTGGGGCGGACGACGGCGTTGAACGACTTCTCCAGTCAGGTCGGCATCGGCCGCCAGATCACCGCCGCGGTGCACCACCTCCAGCAGGAGCGCGACCGCTCGGCGGGGGAGCTGGGTGAGCTGCGTAAGGGTGGTGACCGGCAGGCCGCCGCGAACGACCTGAAGCCGTTGCAGGCGGCCACCGACAAGGCCATCGTGGACCTCAGCCGGGCCGCCGAGCCACTGGCGGACGCGGACGCCTCCTGGCGGGTGGCCTTCTCGGAGGCGTTGGAGGCGTACGACCAGGTGGTCGACATCCGCGCGGCGATCCCACCGGCGGTGCTCAGCAGCGAGACCATCCTGAGCAACTACCACCGGGCGGTCGGGGCGTTGCTCGACCTGCTCGCCGAACCGACGCCGGGTCAGAACCAGCCGGCGCTGAACGACGCGGTGCTGCGCTACGTCCAGCTGGCCCGGGTCAAGGAGCTGTCCTCCCGGGTGCGGGGCCAGCTCTACGCCGCCGCCCGCGCCGGTGCGTACGGCACCGAGGACCGGGTGATCCTCGCCGACCTGCGCGGCCAGCAACTCACCGCGCTCGGCGCGTTCCGGGTGGCCGCGACCAGTGCGCAGATCCGCCGCTACGACGAGACATCGGTGTCGCCGATGTTTCTGGTCGCCACCGATCTGGAGGAGCGCAGCCTGTCCTCCGGTGGCGCGTCGCCGCAGGTGCTCCCGTCGGAGCAGTGGTGGTCGGCCAGCCAGCAACGCCAGGAGTCGCTGCGCCAGCTCGAGGCGGGCGTGCTCGACGACGCCGTGCGGCAGGCCGAGGAGGCCAGCGCCGACCAGCTGCGGGCGACCCTGCTGGTGGTCGGCGGGGTCGTGACGGTCCTGCTGGCCGCCCTGCTGATCTCGTTGCTCATCGGCCGGTCGGTCGCCCGGTCGATGCGGCTGCTGCGCAGCCAGGCGCTGCGGATCGCCCAGGTCGAGTTGCCCGACGCCCTGGACCGGCTGAAGACCGTCACCGGCGGGGTGCCCCGCATCGAGGTCGCGCCGGCGGTGGTGCGTTCGCTCGACGAGATCGGCGAGCTGGCCGAGGCGTTCGTGGCGGTGCACCGCAGCGCGGTCACTGTCGCCGTCGAGCAGGCGCTCATGCGGCGTAACGTCAACGCGATGTTCGTCAACCTGGCCCGGCGCAGTCAGGTGCTGGTGGAGCGCCAGTTGGAGCTGCTCGACGACCTGGAGCGCGAGGAGAGCGACCCGGACCAGCTGGAGAACCTGTTCAAGCTCGATCACCTGGCCGCCCGGATGCGCCGTAACGACGAGAGCCTGTTGGTGCTCGCCGGCACCGACTCCACCCGCCGGTGGAACCGGCCGGTCGGTCTCGGTGCGGTGCTGCTGGCCGCCGCCGCCGAGATCGAGCAGTACCAGCGGGTCCGGATCGAGTCGGTGGCGGACGTGCACGTGGTCGGGCACGCCGTCGGCGAGCTGGTGCACCTGCTGGCCGAGTTGCTGGAGAACGCCACGGCCTTCTCCCGCCCGGACACCGTCGTGGTGGTGACCGCCCGGGTCGGAGCGGGCGGTCCGCTGATCGAGATCGTCGACCGTGGTCTGGGCATGAGCCCGGCCGCGCTGGTGCAGGCGAACGAGGTGCTGGCCAGCCCGCCGGCCGCGGACGTGGCGGCGGTGGAGCGGATGGGGCTCTTCGTGGTCAGCCACCTGGCGGCCCGGTTGGGCCTCCGCGTGCGGTTGGAGGGCGGCGAGGATGGCCTGGTCGCCCGGCTCGTCCTGCCCGCCGAGTTGCTGGCTGCCCCGGGCAACGTGGAGCTGGACGCGCCCCCGTCGGCGCGGATGCTGGCGGCGAGCGCGGCGCGAGGGCTGGCTGCGCAGCCCGGGGCGGGCTGGCCGGGCGCTGCCGCCGCACCGGGCAACGCGGTGCGGGACCTGCCGGTCGCCGGCCGCCCGCCGGGCGTCGGCGTGCCGCGTCAGGGCCGCCCGATGCCGGTGCGCGCCGAGGACGTGCTGGCCCCGGCCACTGCCAACGGCAACGGCAACGGTGGGGGCTGGTATTCGCGGCAGGGCCCGACCTCGCCGGTGGTGCCCGCACCGGCGGCGCCACCGACCATCCCGGTGACCGCAGGCACCAACGAGCGGGGACTGCCGGTGCGGGTGCCCATGGCGCAGTTGAGCGCTGTCACCCGTTCGGCCCAACCGATGACGGCACCGACCCGCACCGACCCGGACCCGGAGGCGGTCGGCGGCATGCTCTCGCGGCTCTACAGCGGAGTACGGCGCGCCGAGGCTGAGGACACCACCGAGATACCCGTGCCACCGTCCGGGGGGCACGACGAAGGGGGACGACGACAGTGACGACGTTGAGCCAGGAGGCGCGTGACCTGAGCTGGCTGGTGAGCGCGTTCGCGGAGCGGGTGCCGGGTGTGGCGCACGCGGTGGTGGTCTCCTCCGACGGGCTGCTGGTGGCGATCTCCGATCACCTGCCGCGTGACAACGCGGACAAGCTCGCCGCGGTGACCTCCGGGCTGATGAGCATCACCGCGGGCGCGGCCCAGATGTTCGACGGCGATGTCGTCAAGCAGACGGTGGTCGAGATGGGCCGTGGCTACTTCCTGGTGATGCAGATCCGCGACGGTTCGATTCTGGCGACCTTGGCGGCCGGTGACGCGGACATCGGCGTGGTGGGCTACGAGATGGCCCGGCTGGCGAAGCAGGCGGGGGAGATGCTCACCCCGGCCCTGCGGGCGGAGTTGCAGCAGGCGCTGCCCCGCTGAGTGAGCCGGCCGAGCCCGGACGGTCACCGGCTCACCCGAGCCGAGCCGTCCGGGCCCGGCGGTCCGGGTGGCGGCGCGTTCAGAAGCCGCCGTCGGCGATGACGGAGCGGTACCAGGTGGCGCTGCTCTTGAGCACCCGCCGCTGGGTGGGGTAGTCGACGTAGACCAGGCCCCAGCGCTGGTCGTAGCCCTGGTCCCACTCGAAGTTGTCGAGCAGTGACCAGACGTGGAAGCTCTCCAGCGGCACCCCGTCGGCGATGGCCCGGTGCGCCGCGGTGAGGTGGTCGCGCAGGAAGCTGATCCGGCCGGTGTCCTGGACGGTGTCGTCCGCGTCCAGAGTGTCCGGGGTGGGCAGCCCGTTCTCGGTGATGGTGAGCGGGATCGGGCCGTAGTCGCGGGTGATCCGGGTGAGCAGGTCGTACATCCCCTCGGGGTAGATCTGCTGCCACTCGGCCTCGGAGGTCGCCCACCGGTGCGCGGTGCCGCCGTCGGCGGTGACGTAGATCGGGGTGTAGTACTGCACGGCCAGCAGGTCGACCGGCGCGGAGATGACCTTCAGGTCGCCGTCGCGGATGCCCTGGACCATCCGGCTCTGGGGGCCCAGGTCGGCCAGCAGGTCCTCCGGGTAGCTGCCCTTGAACAGCGAGTCGAGGTAGAGGCGGTTCTCGTAGGCGTCGTAGAGGTGGGCGGCAGCGGCCGCCTGCGGGGAGTCGTCGGCGGGGTAGCAGGGGTGCAGGTTGAGCGCGGGGCCGATCCGGCTGTCGCTGCCGGTGGCCCGCAGCGCGCCGACGGCGAACCCGTGCGCGAGTTGCAGGTGGTGGGCGACCAGGTAGGCGGCGTCCGGGTCCTGCCGGCCCGGGGCGTGGTGGCCGGTGAGGTAGCCGTTCTGCACCACGGTCTTGGGCTCGTTGATGGTGAGCCAGGACGGCACCCGGTCGCCGAGGGCGCGGAAGACCACGTCGGCGTAGTCGGCGAAGCGGTGGGCGGTGTCGCGCGACTCCCAGCCGCCGGCGTCCTGGAGCGCCTGGGGCAGATCCCAGTGGAAGAGGGTGGCCATCGGGGTGATGCCGCGCTCGTGCAGACCGTCGAGGAGGCGGCGGTAGAAGTCGAGGCCGCGCTGATTGGGCGTGCCGGTGCCGTCGGGTTGGATTCGGGGCCAGGAGATGGAGAAGCGGTAGCTGCGCAACCCGAGGTCGCGCATGAGGTCGAGGTCCTCGGCGTACCGGTGGTAATGGTCGATGGCCACGTCGCCGGTGTCTCCGTTGCGGGTGCGCCCCGGGACGCGGCTGAAGGTGTCCCAGACCGACTCGCCGCGCCCGTCCTCCTTGGTGGCGCCCTCGATCTGGTACGCGGAGGTGGCCGCGCCCCAGCCGAAGTTGTCCGGGAAGCGCAGCGGGCCGGCGGGCCCAATAGGTATCGACATGGATTCTCCTCATGGATACGGGGCCACCGCCGAAAGATTCGGGAGCGCTCCCATGATAGGGCAGGCGCTGCCGGCTGGTCAGCCGGCCGTCATGGCGGCCGGCGCTGGCGAGTGGGAGACGGATGTGGCCCCGAGCAGCGAACGAGGCCGTCCGGGCGGCGCGGCGCGCCTGTCCCGTCGGCCTCTTTTCCTATCGTGTACGGGGGTTTAGTGTGGGGACGGGGGAGGGCAACCCCCGTCCCCACCGTAACTGCACACACACGGGCGGAATTTGGGTCCTGCCGTGCGTGTCGCGCGGGAGCCGGGCCACGCGAGTGGCTCTGGTTCCACCTCCCTCCCTGTGGCGGGACGATGGCTGACGACGGCGTCCGGGCTGGCCCGTCGTCGGCCCTCGGTCTGGTTCCCTGAGCTCGTCAGAGACGATCCCAGCGATCTTCTTGTTGGAACCTTGTCGATGGAAGCGCTCCCATCGACCGATGTTGCGACTGTAACGCCCGTCACGCCTTTGTGAAAGCCCCAAAACGAGATCGAAACAAGGAGCTGATCCGAGGCTCCGTGCGCTTGTTGTGGGAGCGCTTCCATGGCACACTGTCGATTCGACGCGACAGGAGCCACATCGCGTGAGTGCGGGTCCACCGAGGGCAGCCGGCAGCACCAGCTCCGGTCACGGTCACCCGATCAGCCGGCGGGACCCCTCCCGTGCGGGCTCGCACCGCCGAACCCCGGCCGGGCCCGGGGGAGACCACCTTCCCGGCGCCTCGACATCCCCGCGGACCACCACCCACGCGGGCAGGCGCCTCGCCGGGGACCGTCCCGGCCCGGTCCGAGGAGACACCGCGCACATGAGACAACTGGCACGACGCCGTCGAGTGGCGATCATCGCCGCCGCCGCGCTCGCCATCGGCGGGGTGACCCTGCCCGCTGGCGCCGCACAGGCCGCACCCGCCTGCGACGTGGTCTACGCGACCAACGACTGGAACACCGGCTTCACCGCCAATGTCACCATCAAGAACCTGGGCGACCCGATCACCAACTGGACGCTCAAGTGGACCTTCCCGAACAGCGGTCAACGGGTCACCCAGGGCTGGTCGGCCCGGTACAGCCAGACCGGCAGTGAGGTCACCGCGACCAACGAGTCGTACAACGGCAACCTCGGCACCGGGGCCTCCACCACCATCGGCTTCAACGGCGCCCACACCGGGAGCAACCCGAAGCCCACCGCGTTCACCATCAACGGCACCCCGTGCAACGGCACCCCGGCCAACCAGCCGCCGACGGTTTCGCTCGGCCTGCCGAGCGGGCCGTTCACCGCGCCGGCCGACGTGCCGCTGACCGCCACCGCCAGCGACCCGGACGGGACGATCAGCAAGGTCGAGTTCTACCGCAACGGCCTGCTGATCAACACCGACACCAGCGCCCCGTACGCCTACACCCAGGAGGACCTGCCGGCCGGCAGCTACACCGTGCAGGCCAAGGCGTACGACAACGCCAACGGCATCGGGGTCGACGAGAAGGCGTTCACCGTCGGCGCCGCCAGCGGCCCGACGCTGGTCGCCACGCCGTCCGCGGTGAGCGTCGCCGAGGGTGGCACCGCCACCTTCAACCTGAAGCTCAGCGCCGCGCCGACGGCCAACGTGCCGGTCACCCTCACCCGCACCGGTGACACCGATGTCACGGTCTCGCCGAGCACCGTCACGCTGACCCCGAGCAACTGGAACACCGGGGCCACCGTCACGGTCGCCGCGGCCGAGGACGCCGACACCGTCGGCGGCGCCGCCACCATCACCGCCACCGCCACGGGTCTGGCCTCGCTGGCGGTCACCGCCACCGAGATCGACAACGACACCCCCGGCGGCGACAACACCTACATCGCGAAGTTCCTCGAGCAGTACGGCAAGATCAAGAACTCGGGTTACTTCAGCCCCGAGGGCGTGCCGTACCACTCGGTGGAGACGCTGATCGTGGAAGCCCCCGACCACGGTCACGAGACCACCTCCGAGGCGTTCAGCTTTTGGCTCTGGCTGGAGGCGAACTACGGGCGGGTCACCCAGAACTGGGCCCCGTTCAACAACGCGTGGACCGTGATGGAGAAGTACATCATCCCGACGCACGCCGACCAGCCGACCGCCGGCTCCGCGGGCACCCCGCAGTACGCCGCGGAGTACAACCTGCCCAGCCAGTACCCCTCGGCGCTGGACCCGAACGTCCCGGTCGGCCAGGACCCGCTCCGCTCGGAGTTGCAGTCCACCTACGGCACCGGCGACATCTACGGCATGCACTGGCTGATGGACGTCGACAACACCTACGGCTTCGGCCGCTGCGGTGACGGCACCACCAAGCCGGCGTACATCAACACCTTCCAGCGGGGCACCCAGGAGTCGGTGTGGGAGACCGTCCCGCAGCCGTCCTGCGACACCTTCAAGCACGGCGGTCAGTACGGCTACCTCGACCTGTTCGTCAAGGACACCGGGGCCCCCGCCAAGCAGTGGAAGTACACCAACGCCCCGGACGCCGACGCCCGCGCCGTGCAGGCCGCGTACTGGGCGCTGACCTGGGCCAAGGCGCAGAACAAGCAGGCCGACGTCGCGGCCACCATCACCAAGGCCGCCAAGATGGGCGACTACCTGCGGTACGCGATGTTCGACAAGTACTTCAAGAAGATCGGCAACTGCGTCGGGGCCAGCACCTGCCCCGCAGGCAGCGGCAAGGACTCGGCGCACTACCTGCTGTCCTGGTACTACGCCTGGGGCGGCGCGTACGACACCAGCCAGAACTGGTCCTGGCGGATCGGCTCCAGCCACAACCACTTCGGCTACCAGAACCCGTTCGCGGCCTGGGCGCTGACCAACACCCCGGAGCTGGCGCCGAAGTCGCCGACCGCCGCCAGCGACTGGACCAAGAGCCTCGACCGGCAGCTGGAGTTCTACACCTGGCTGCAGTCCGCCGAGGGCGGCATCGCCGGTGGTGCCACCAACAGCTGGGACGGCAGCTACGCCCAGCCGCCGGCCGGCACCAGCACCTTCTACGGCATGTTCTACGACGTCGACCCGGTCTACAACGACCCGCCGTCGAACCAGTGGTTCGGCATGCAGGCCTGGTCGATGCAGCGCATCGCCGAGCTGTACCTGCAGACCGGCAACGCGAAGGCCAAGGCGCTGCTGGACAAGTGGGTGCCGTGGGCGATCGCCAACACCACCCTCGGCACCAACTGGTCCATCCCGTCGGACATGGCGTGGACCGGTCAGCCGACCACCTGGAACCCGTCCAACCCGCAGCCCAACACCAACCTGCACGTCGAGGTCACGGTGAAGGGCCAGGACGTCGGCGTCACCGCCGCCTACGCCCGGACCCTGATCGCGTACGCGGCCAAGTCGGGCAACGTCGCGGCGAAGGACACCGCCAAGGGGCTGCTCGACGCGCTGTCGTCCGCCAGCGACGCCAAGGGCGTGTCCACCACCGAGAAGCGTGGCGACTACCGGCGCTTCGACGACGTCTACAACGCGTCCACCGGACAGGGCCTCTACGTCCCGTCGGGCTGGACCGGGAAGATGCCGAACGGCGACGCCATCGCCGCCGGCAAGAGCTTCCTGGACATCCGGTCCTTCTACAAGAACGACCCGGACTGGCCCAAGGTGCAGGCGTACCTGGACGGTGGTCCGGAGCCCGAGTTCAACTACCACCGGTTCTGGGCGCAGGCTGACGTCGCCATGGCGTACGCCGACTACGGCAGCCTGTTCCCGAACGGCTGATACGACCCGGGGTGGGTGGCGTGGACCGCCCACCCCGGGGTCCGGCCCGGTCCGCGGAACGACGGACCAGGGCTGGCGGACGGCCTGACACCCACGGTCAGGCCGGGGTGGGCCGGCCATCTGGCCGACGCAGCGGATCGGCTGGCCCGCCCCACCGCCCGGACTGAAGCTAGCCGCGAAAAAGCCCAGAAATTCGGGCCGTCGCGGGATCACACCGAGGTCCGTGACGGAGTAACGTACGTCACCGGAGAGGCCGCTCCCCCCGTGGCGGCCTCTCCACTTTTGCAGCGAGTCCGCGCCGCCCCGCCGCACCGGCGAGGCGGCGCGACCGGTTCAGCGAGGCGGCGCGACCGGGTGACGCAGCCCCGGGTGCCCGGCCGGCAGCGAGCGCCGCAGCACCACCCAACTCAGTGCCAGCGCCGCCGCCACCAGCGGCCAGGTCAGCGCCACCCGGGCCACCACCAGAGCGAGCACCTGCCCGCCCAGGTAGAGCGGCACGAACACGGCGACCCGCAGCAGGTACGTCGCCGTCCACACCCAACTCGCCCGGCCGTACCCGCGCAGCAGCACCGGGTCGCGCCGCCATCGGGCGCGCTGGCCCAGCACCGCGCCGACCAGCACACCGAGCAGTGGCCACCGCACCACGATGCTGACCGTCCACGCCAGAGCGCTCGCGGCGTTTGACAACACCTGGATCAGAAAGAAGTTCTCGGCCCGACCGGTGCGCACCGCGATCAGCGCCGCGACACAGACGGCCAGCAGCCCGATCAGGACCGAACGCGGCCGGTCACCCCGACGCAGGCGTACGCCGGCCACCACCGCGCCCACTGCCAGCGCCGCGCCGACCCCGCCCCACAGCGACTCGCCGCCCCACAACCACCCCGCGGCGAACGCCAGCGGCGGCAGTGTGGCGTCGATGGCGCCGCGTCGCCCGCCCAGCAGATCCGTCAGCGACTCGGCCCGCGCTGGCTCTCCCGGACCGGTGTCGGCGCCGGCCCGCGCCGGCCCTTCCAGCCCCGGATCGCCGCCTCCGCGCTGCTCCGGACCGGGCTCGGCCGGGCAGCTGTCGCGCTCCGGTGTTCCGCTCACCACCGCCTCCTCACCTCCGGCACAACCTAACCGGCGATTGGTGGCGGGCCACCGCTCGGACCGCCGACACCTGCCGCTACGGTGTGCGGATGCGCGCGACGGCACGGGGTTGGACCGCGGTCTGGTTGGTCGTACTGGCCCTTGTCCAGGCGGCTGCCTTCCTCGCCGTGTGGCGGGTGGCCGTGCACCTCGAGATCGGTCAGTGGGTGGACACCGTCGCCCTCACCGGCAACCGGATCGGACAGGACACCATCGATGGTCCGGTCGACCGGATCCTCAACGCGATGTCGGTCGTCTCGCTGCTGGCCGCCACCGCGATGATCGGCTTCATCGCGTTGATCCGGGGGCGGATCGCCCTGGCGATCACCGCGACCCTGCTGATCGCCGGAGCGAACGTCACCACCCAACTGCTCAAGTACGGGCTGAACCGCCCCGACTTCGGCCTCGACCCGGAACGCGCGGCGGTGGGCAACAGCCTGCCCAGCGGGCACACCACGGTGGCCGCCTCGGTGGCGGTCGCGCTGATGCTCGTGCTGCCGCGCAAGGTCCGGGCGGTCGGCGCGTTCGTGGGTGCCGGCTACGCCGCCGTCGCCGGAGTCGCCACCCTCTCCGCCGGCTGGCACCGGCCCAGCGACGCCGTCGCCGCGTACCTGGTGGTGGGTGTCTGGGCGGCGTTGGCCGGGTTGCTCCTGCTGATCACCCAGCGGGAGCAGGCCGAGGTCGCCCCCGGCGACGCGCACCGGGTCGCCGCGCTGGTGCTCGGGGTGGTCGGCCTGCTCGCCCTGGTCGCCAGCGGACTGTCCCTGTCCTGGCTGATCGAGCTACGCGGCACCGGGCCGCAGGAGTTGTCCCGCCGGCCGTTGTTCGTCGGGTACGCGGGCAGCGCCGCCGGGATCGCCGGCACGATGGCCGTGGTGATGGCGCTGGTGCTCACCGTCGTGCACCGGCTGGTGCCCCGGGTCAAGGGCTGAGCCGCCCGGTGGAGCCGACCCGGGCGGCGTTCTCCGCCGAGTGCGCGCGGTTCACCGAGGTCCTGACCGAGCTGACCGACGATGATCTCGGCCGGCCCACCGACTGCCCGCCGTGGACCGTCGGGGAGCTGATCGCGCACACCCGCACCGGGGTCGGCCGACTGACCGACATGCTCGCCGCGCCCGCCCCGCCACACGCCGAGGTGGACGCCGCAGGCTACTTCGGCGCGGCGAAGTTCACCGCCGAGGTCGACGCCGACCGGATCGCCGGCGGGCAGCGGGACGCGCTACCGGTGGACCGGGCGGCGCTGGCGACCGAGTTCGACCGGGCCTGGCGGGCCACCGAGGCGGCCGTCGCCGCCGCCGCGCCCGACCGGGTGGTGCGAACCCGCCACGGCGACGCGATGCGCCTCGGCGAGTTCCTGCGGACCCGGGTCGTCGAGGTGGGCGTGCACGGGTTGGACCTGGCCGCCGCGCTGGGCCGGTCGCCGTGGCTCACCCCACCGGCGGCGGCGGTCATCGCCGAGCTGCTCACCGGCGGACGACCGACGCCGGCTGGGTTGGGCTGGGACCGGTTGACGCTGATCCGCAAGGCCACCGGCCGGACGGCAGTGACCGTCCCGGAACGGGCAGCGGTCGACGCCGCCGGCTTCCGCTGGCTGGCCTTCGGCCGCTGACGGCCGGCCCTGCGGTCCGGCGCCGGTGTCGCTGAATCAGCTCGCCGAGCGGGGCGCGGGGACGTGCGGGGCGACGCCGCGCAGGTGCGTCAGCACCACCGGGTCGATCCGCCCCGGCACCAGCCGTTCCTCCAGGTTCTCCAACCCGGCCCAGGAGATCAACGCCGCTTCCGGGTCGTCCTCCCGCGCCGGATGACCGAGCGCGGCGAGCAACGCCGCCACCTCGGCGGCGACCGCGCCGGTGAGGTCGAGCAGGGTGGCCGGGTCCGGCCGGCCGAACAGCATGGTGTGCACCGACAGCAGACGACCCAGCTCGGCCACCGGGTCGGGGTGGTCGTCCACCCGAAGGTCCACCACCACATCGCTGGTGCCGCCGTACCCGCCGCCGCGCTCGACCACCAGCAGGCCGGCGCTCTGCCGCCCACGCCGGTCGCCGCCGGCCTCGTCGCCGGCCCGCAACGCGGCCACCAGCCGCTCGGCGAACGGCAGCGCCGCTCCCGCCTCCCAGGCCGCACCGAGGGCGTCGACGACCTCCGGCCCGGTGAGCACGTTGCCCTGCGCGGCCCAGCCGTCGCCGGTCCGCCCGCCGGCCCACGGGTGGCAGGCCGGCCCCGTCCAACTGGCCCCCGTTCCGGTGGCCCCCACGACGCCGAGTTGACGATGGTCCCGCTCGGGGTCGGCGGCGATCAGCCCGGTCACCACGTCGGCGGCAGCCACCCCGGTGCGTAGCAGGGTGAGACCCTGCGGGCGGTAGGCGAGGTTCACGTGCGCCTGGGTGGCCAGCGCACCCACCTCGGCGGCGGCGGCCGGCACCAACGCCCCGGCGGCGAGGAACTTGCTGGCGACGGCCACGCCGTGCAGGCGGCCGTCGGCGGAGCGGGCGACGAGCGAGAAGGTCACCGGCCGAGAGTAACCCTCCGGTCCGGCACGGCATTCGCGCGCAACGCTCAGAACGGTGGCGTGGCGGCCTCCGGTGGGGCGCCGTGCGCCCGCCGGGCGTCGGCCACCGCGACCGCCGCCAACACCAGCGCCCCGAGCGCTGTCGCGAGCACACCGGGCAGGTGCAGCAACGGCACCGACGACACCACCAGCACCGTGAGGGCGATCCACCGGGACGGGGAGACCCGCGCGAACACCTCGTACTCCAGGCGGGCCCGGCCGGCCAGGAACAGGGCCGGGCCACCGAGCACCATGGCCAACCACGAGCCCGGGATCCGCTCCAACGGAGCCTCGATGATCAGCTCGTAGCCGATCGCGGTGCACGCGAGACCGATCACCATCACCAGGTGGGTGTCGGCCGCGGACCGGCCGATATTGGCGGGGTGCCAGGCCTTCATCACCGCCTCGCCCAGGATCCGCCCGGCCCGCTGCACATAGATCCGCCACAACATGATCGAGGTGGCCAACGCCAGCGCGAACGCCCAGGCGTGCCCCTTCTCGTACGGCCCCTTGCTGTACGAGAAACCGGCCACCAGGATCGTCTCGCCCAGCGCGACGAGGAAGAACTGCTGGTACCGCTCGGCCAGGTGCTCCCCGGCGATCTCCCACTTGGAGATCGTCGAACGACCCAGGCCGGGCACCGGCCAGCCGCAGCGGGCGGCCAGGTACTCGAAGCCCAGCGCCACCGACCAGAGCACCACCTGCGCGTTGGTGCTCAGCATCGCGCCGCCGATCCACAGCACCCCGCTGACGGCGTAGATCACCGCCATCCGCACCTTCAACCGGCGGTACGGGTGCGCGCCCAGCGCGACCGACAGGATCACCGGCCGGGTCACCTGCGCGATCACGTACGCCACCGCGAACATCAGCGCGGTCTCGCTGAACGCCCGGGGGATCGCCACCCCCATCACCATGCTGCACACCAGCGCGGTGATCACCACGGTCTGCAACGGCACCCGGTACGGGTCGTACCGGCTGGTCGTCCACGCGGTGCCCTGCCAAACCGCCCACAGCGCCAGCAGCAACAGCAGCGTCTTGCCGCTGCCGGTGATCGTCCCCCAGCCGTGCTCCCGGCCCGGGTCCTGAGTCAGATCCTCGAACGCGCGTGCCGAGATCCGGGTGAGCGCGAAGACGTACACCAGGTCGAAGAAGAGTTCCAGGAACGTCGCCCGGCCGGGCGCGGCCGCGGCCGGGACCGGCTCCAGGCGTCCCGCCGCCCTGGAACCCATGGTCAGCGGCCTGCGCCGTCGGTCCGGTCCACCTCGAAGTGGTAGCACCTCCCACTGGGCCGCACGGCCGGAAACCGGCGATTCTGCCCAACCCGGGGATCTTGCCCGGGCCGTCGTCAACGGGCACGATCGATCGGTGACGAATCGATGGGGCATGACCGTGCCGCTGGGCGGGATCGCGCTGGCGCAGCACGACGCGGCCTACGCGGCCCTGGACCGGGCCGGGTTCACCGACGTCTGGTCGTCCGAGGTCGCCGGGGCCGACGCGTTCACCCCGCTGGCCCTCGCCGCCGCCTGGCAGCCCGGGCTGCGGCTGGGCACCGCGATCACCCCGGTCTACACCAGGGGTCCCGGGCTGCTCGCGATGAGCGCGGCGGCGCTGGCCGAGGCCGCGCCGGGCCGGTTCTCGCTCGGCATCGGGGCGTCCTCACCGGTGCTCGTCCGGGACTGGAACGCCGTGCCGTTCGACCAACCGTTCCGGCGTACCCGCGACGTGCTGCGTTTCCTGCGCGCCGCGCTGCGCGGCGAGACCGTCGACGAGGTCTACGACACGTTCGCCGTCCGCCGGTTCACGCTGGAACGACCGCCGGCGGTGCCGCCACAGATCCTGCTCGCCGCGCTGCGCCCGGGAATGCTCCGGCTGGCCGCCGCGGAGGCCGACGGGGTCATCCTCAACTGGCTCAGCGCCGACGACGTACCGCGTGCCCTCGCCGAGCTGGGCGAGCGCCGCGCCGACTTCGACGTCGCCGCCCGGATCTTCGTCTGCCCCACCGAGGACACCGCGTACGCCCGGGCACTGGGCCGCCGGCTCATCACCAGCTACCTCACCGTCGGCGCGTACGCCGACTTCCACCGCTGGCTCGGCCGCGACGAGGCGCTCGCACCGATGTGGGCGGCCTGGGCCGCCGGTGACCGACGCGGTGCCAACGCGGCGGTGCCCGACGAGGTGGTCGACGCGCTGGTGCTGCACGGCTCACCGGAGCGGTGCCGCGCCGAGGTGCGCCGCTACGCCGACAACGGGGTGGACGTGCCGATCATCGCGCTGCTGCCGACCCCCGAGGTCACCGCCGGTGGCGCGACCGCGCTCCTGGGCCTCATCGCCCGACTGGGCACCAACCTCGTGGAGGCGTCCGCGTGAACCTCACCGACCGGATCGTCGTGGTCACCGGCGGGGCCGGCGGCATCGGCGCGGCGCTGTCCCGCCGGTTCGCCGCCGAGGGAGCCGCGGCCGTGGTGGTCGCCGACCTGGACGCCGACGCGGCCCGCGCGGTCGCCGAGGGCATCGGCCCGGTCGCGCACGCCCACGCCGTCGACGTCACCGACGAGGAGCAGGTCCGCGCGCTGGTCGCCGACACCGAGCAGCGGTACGGCCGGATCGACCTGTTCTGCGCCAACGCGGGAGTGACCACCGGCGGGGGAGTGGAGGTCGACGACACCGGTTGGGACCAGGCCTGGCGGGTCAACGTGCTGGCACACGTCTACTCGGCCCGCGCGGTGCTGCCCGGCATGCTCGCCCGGGGCGGCGGGCACCTGCTGCACACCTGCTCCGCCGCGGGTGTGCTGACCGCGGTGGGCGACGCCGCGTACACCGCGACGAAACACGCCTCGGTGGGCTTCGCGGAGTGGTTGGCCATCACCTACCGGGACCGGGGCATCCGGGTCAGCGCCCTCTGCCCCCAGGGGGTGGACACCCCGATGCTCGCCGACGGGCTCGCCGACGGCCACCTCGGCGCCCGGGTGGTCGCCGCGTCCGGCGCGGTGCTCACCCCGGACCAGGTCGCCGAGGCGGCGATCGCCGGGCTGGCCGAGGAACGTTTCCTGATCCTTCCGCACCCCGAGGTCGCCGACTACGCGCGCCGGCGCGCCGAGGACCCGGACGGTTGGCAGGCCGGCATGCGCAAACTCGTCCGCCGGTTGCAGCGGCCATGACCCGCTACGTTTTCGATCACCGTGGGGAGCGGCGGGCGCGGCGGAGCGGGGCGGGATGCACCGACCACAGCAGACGGCGCCACCAGGGGCGCGCCGAGCGCAGGGTGGTCACGTACGCGGTGGCGACCTCGGCGGCCCGGGCGGCCTGGTCCGCTGTTGCGGCACCCGGTGCGAAACCCACCCGGTTGAGCAGGGCCGCCAGCTCGTCGACGGCCGGCCCGTCGGTGCCGCCGCCGAACCCGCCCGCCCCGGTGTCGGTGAGTGCCCGACGGGCGTGCCCGGCGACCTCGGTCGCGGCCAGGTCCTCGCCGACCGGCCTGCCGGCCAGCCGGAGCGCGTCGGTGACCTCCCGCCAGGCGCCGGCGATGCGCTGACCGGGGTCGCCCCGCACGAGCCGACCGCGGGTGAGGGAGCGGCGCATCGCCAACAGGGTGAGCAGGAACGCCCCCACCACCAGCAGCACACCACCGCTGCCGGCGGCGACCAGCACCGGCGTGGAGACCCCGTCCCGGCCGGGCGGGACATCGGCGGCGGCCACCGGCTCCGGCGAGGCGCTCGGCTCCGCTGTCGGCGCGGGCGCCTCCGACGGCGGCGGGTCCTCCGGCGTCGGGCGGAAATCCTCCTCCACCGGCCTCGGCTCGTCGTTCGGGCGGGGCAGCGGGTCGAACGACACCCAGCCCAACCCGTCGAAGAGCACCTCCGGCCAGGCGTACGCGTCACCGGCCAGCACCGGCCCCTGCCCGCTGGTCCGGAAACCCACCACCACCCGGGTAGGCAGCCCGCAGAGCCGGCCGAGGACCGCGAACGCCGCCGCGAACTGCTCCGAGGTGCCCTCCTGCCCGCCGCCGTTGCGCGGCCCGAACAGGAAGAAACCCAGATTCGGGTACGCGTGCCCGCTCGGCGCGTCCGCCACCACCCGGTAGTGCTCGGCCAGGAACTGCTCGATCGCCGACGCCCGCGCGAACGGTGCGCCGTTCTCCTCAGCCAGCTGCCCGGCCAGCCGGCGCATCGGGTCCGGCACCCCGTCCGCGACCCGCAGCACCCGGGCCACCTCACCACCGGCGGGCACGTTCGCGGTAGCCAACAGGTTCAGGTCCGGGCGCTCCTCGGCGGAGGTCACCGTGTACCGCAGCCCCGGCGCCAGCCCCTCCGGCCGGATCAGCGTCCCGCTCGCCGGGTCGTACGCCACCCGCGCCCCGCTGACCTCCCGGGGCGTCGCCACGGCCGGCAGCAACCGGCCGGTCAGCTCGGCCACGCTGATCCGCTGCCGGACCGTGCGCACCGTGCTGTCGCGGGCGGCGGTCGCGGCCGGCAGGATCCGGCCGGCGTTGCGGTACGTCGCGCCGACGCGCCAGGTCACCCCGTCGTAGTCACTGAGCACCGCCAACCGGATCCGCACACCGGGCGAGGTGTCCGCCGCTGGGTCGGTGTCGGGCGGCGCGTCAGGGCGTTCCGTGCTCACGTCGAGGAGCTTCTGCTCCGGGTGCAGCGCCCAGCCGGAGATCCGGATCAACGGGTTCTCGTCGAGCGTCTGTACCTGCGGCGGCTCCACGTACCGGCGCGGGTCCACCGGCCGACCGTCGACCTGCCCGGCGACGACCGGGCCGAGCAGCGCCACCGACCCGACCACCAGAGCCACCCCGAGCGCCGCGCTGGCGGCCAGCCGCAACCGCACCGCCGCCCGTACCCGGGGGGTCAGGTCGGCGGTCGGATCGCCGCCCGACGCCGCCGCCCGGCTCGGGGTCGCCAGGCCCACCGCCGCGACCGCGACGAACGCCACCGTCGACCCCACCGCCGGTTCGGCGTTCGGGCCCACCACGTACAGGGCGGCGGCGTAGAGTCCCGCCGCCGGCAGATAACCCAGCAGCACCCGGCCCGTGCGCAGCGCCACCTCCGCGCCGGCCAGCCCGGCCAGCCAGGCGGCCACGACGGGAACCAGCACCGTGTCCGGTGTGGGCTCCACCGGGATCATCGCGGTGAGCAGCCGGGGAATGCCGTTGCGGGCGGCGTCCGCGGTGACCTCCAGCAGGCCGCCCGGCACGTCGGCGCGCGTGGCGGCCAGTCGCAGCGACCACAGTGTCCAACCGGCCATCGCGGCCACCGACACCGGCGCCACCAGCCAGGACGGCAGCCGTCGCGCGGCCACACTGACCAGCACCGACCCCGCCGCCGCGCCGACGACCAGCCAGGTCAGCAGGCCACCGGCGTACACCCGGCCGAGCACCACCCCGGCGAGCGCGGTCAGCCCGATCAGCGCCAGCGGCAGAACCGCCGCCCGCAGCACCCGCGCGGCACCCGTCACCACCGCCGTACCCCGTCCCACTCGGCGGCGAACTGCGCGCCGTCCGCCGCATCGACGACCACCAGGCCGGCGGTGCCCGGCGGCGTCGGCTCGGCCGCGCCGAACACCCCGACCACCACCGACGGGTACGCCCCCCGCAGCGCCCCGACGTGCCCCAACTCCTCCCGGCCACCCGGCCCGGTCAGGAAGATCAGCGTGTCGCCCAGCCGGTCCTGCCGCAGCCGGGTGGTGGCCGCGCGCACCGCCGCACCATCGCCGGACAGCTCGGCGGCGGCCAGCCGGTCCAGCGGCCCGAGCGCGCCGTCGCCCTCGCCGTCGGGCGCAGTGACCTGCGCCGGCTCCGCCGCGACCAGCAGCAACAGCACCGGCAGGTCGGCGCGGTGCGCGGCGGTCACGATCGACGCCGCCGCCTCACAGGCCGACTCGAACGACTCCGCCACCCCACCGACCCGCCCCGGATGCGCGGCCACGCGGTTGTCCAGCAGGACGACCAGGCGCGGCAGACTCGTGTCCACGTTCTCCCGCACCATCAGCTCACCCACCCGGGCGCTGGTGCGCCAGTGCACCCGGCGCAGCTCGTCACCGACCACGTACTCCCGCAACGAGTCGAACGTGATCGACCCGTGCGGGACCCCGTCCACCCGACCGTCGAGGCTGCGCCCCGCGCCGGTGGGCACCGCCGCCAGCGGATGAACCCGGGGGTGCACCCAGACCGGCACCGTCGCACCGTACGGGCGGGCCAGCGCCACCAACCCCAGCGGGTCGCGCCGGGTCACCCGCAACGGGCCGACCGGCACCACCCCACGACGGTCGGTCGGCACGTCGTAGCGGACCTCGGTGTCCCGGCCGGGCCGTAGCCGCAACACCGGCACCGGCACGGTCCGCTCACCGCACCGGTCCTCGGCCAGCAGGTTCGCCGATCGCAGGCGGCCGGTGTTACGCACTGTCAACGTCATGCTCGCCGGCTCGCCACGGGCCACCCGGTCCGGGTCCGCACGGCGGGTCACCGCCAGCCGGGGCCGCCACGCCGCGACCAGCGCGGCGTAGCCCACGGCCGCTCCGGCCGCCGCGCCGAGCAACGTCAACTCGGGGTACGCGAACCGGAAACCCGCCCCCAGCAGCACCACGGCGGCGACGAGCAGCCCGACCCCACGGGCGGTGATCCCCATCGCGCTGCTGCCGGTCAGCCCTGCACCGGAGCGGGTTGCCCCGACGGCAGCGGCACCGGCACCGAGGCCACGGCCTGGCGCAGCACCTCCGCGGCGGTCATCCCGCGCACCTGGGCGTCCGGGGTGAGCAACAGCCGGTGCGCGAACACCGCCTCGGCGAGCGCCTTGAGGTCCTCCGGCATGATCCAGCCCCGCCCGTCGATCAACGCGTACGCGCACGCCGCCCGGGTCAACGCGATCACGCCCCGAGGGCTGACCCCGACGCGCACCTGCGGGTGGGTGCGGGTGGCGGCGGCCAGCCGGACCGCGTACGCGTAGAGCGGCTCGGCGATGTGCACCCGACGGGCCATCCGCACCATCTCGCCGACGGTGGCGGTGTCGGTGACCGGGGCGAGCGCCTCCGGGGACCGCACGGTAGCCCCGCGCAGCACCTCGACCTCGACCGCCTCGTCCGGGTACCCCACGGAGAGCTTCACCAGGAAACGGTCCAGTTGCGCCTCGGGCAGCCGATAGGTGCCGTCCATCTCCACCGGGTTCTGCGTGGCCACCACCAGGAACGGCGACGGCACCGGGTGCCGGACCCCGTCCACTGTGACGGTGCGTTCCTCCATCACCTCCAGCAGCGCCGACTGCGTCTTCGGCGACGCCCGGTTGATCTCGTCGGCGATGACGATGTTGGCGAAGACCGGCCCCGGATGGAACTCGAAGTCCCGGGTCGCCTGGTTGAAGATCGTCACACCGGACACGTCGGAGGGGAGCAGGTCGGGGGTGAACTGGATGCGCCGCCACTCACCCTTCACGGTGGCGGCGATGGCCCGTGCCAGGGTCGTCTTACCGACCCCGGGCACGTCCTCCAGCAGCACGTGACCCTGGGCGAACAAAGCGGTCAGCGCCAGCCGCACCACCTGCGGCTTGCCGAGCACCACCGCGTTGACGTTCTCGGCCAGCCGGGCGGCCAGGGCGGCGAAACCCTGCACCTCCGGTTGGGTGAGCGGCTCGTGGGTGTTCACGGTCGGTGGTGCTCCTCGCCTGGTGGTTCAGCAGGTGGGCAGGACGTTGATGGTGTCGCCGCCCTCCAGGTTGAGCCAGGCCCACGGGATGTAGTTCTTCCCCTTGAACTCGACCTGCACCCACCAGTTGCTCTGCTTCTGGTTGTTGTAGATCCACGAGTCGACGTTCTCGCCCGACTTCTTGCAGTACGCCTTCAACCGGGTGCCGGGTTTCGCCCAGCCGGCCTGCTGGTCGTTGTCCTGCCGGGTGACCTTGAAGACCTCGTTGCCGTTGCGGCCGTCGACCTCCTTGTCGCAGTAGGTCCGCTGGTCACCGTCCGGCCCGTTGTTGCAGGTAGCGATTCCGTACAGCGGCTGCGTGTTCTGGGCCTTCTGCGCCGTGCCCTTACCGGCGGCGTTGGTGGCCGTCACCGTGAACGTGTACTTCGTGCCCGGCGTCAGGCCCGCCATCGTGATGCTGGAGCAGGCCCCGGCCTTCGCCGGCTCGCCCGCCGTGCTCAGCGAGCAGGTGGCCTGACCACCGCCCGCGTCCACTGTGAACGTCACAGTCGCCCCGGTGGCGGTCGACGACGAGCCGGTCACCGTGACCCGTGGCTCGGCCACCGTCCGGGCGGTGGCGGTGGCCTCCGGCCCCGGCCCGGCCTGGTTGACCGCCTTCACCTTCACTGTGACGTTCTGGCCGTTGCCCAGCCCGGTCACCGTGGTGCGGGTGTCGGTCACCTCACTGACCCGCCCACCGACGTCCACCAGGTACTTCGTCACCGGCCGACCGTTGGCTTCGGCCGGCGCCCACTGCACCGTCACCGCACCCGGCTGGTTGGCGACAGTGCCGGCGCGCAGGTTGAGCGGCCGACCGGGCGCGGCGAAGGGCACCACCGTGTTGCTGACCGGGGCCGCCGCCGACCCGGCGCCCTTGCTGTTGACCGCCACCACTGTGAACGCGTACTGGGTGCCGTACTCCAGCTCACCGGCGGGCACCACCAGCTCCGTCCTGGTCGACTCGCCAGCCGGCGCGTTCGCCCCCGCCGAACTGGCCGTCACCGCGTACCTCGCGATGGTGTTGCCCTGCCCGTTCGCCGCCGGCCACTTCACCAGCACCGTGCCATCGGGCCGTTCCTGCGCGGTGACGCTCGCCGGCGGGTCGGGGACCGCGGCGGTCGGCGTCACCGGGTTGCTGGTGCGCGCCGGGCCGTCGCCCTTCGCGTTGACGGCGTGCACCGCGAACCGGTACGTCTCGCCGTTGGTCAGACCCTTGACCTCCACCGCCCGCTGGTTGGCGCCCACCTGCAGGCGTTGGCCGGCGCCCTCCACCACGTACTTGATGATCTCGGCGCCGTTGGCGGCGGCCGGCCGCCAACTCACCCGCGCCTGGGCGTTACCGGCGGCGGCCGTGACGCTGCGCGGCGCACTCGGCTTGCCCACCCGCGGCTTCTTCGGTGGGGGCGGCGGCGGTGGGACCGGCGGCGGGTCGCCGCCGAGCACATCGTTGGCGTACTTGTTGACCTCGCGCACCTGGTGCTTGTCGTCCACCACCCGGGCGGTCGCCGAGTCGGGGGAGTTGATGAACAGGTGATTCTCCCGGACCTCCAGCTCCAGTGGCCCGTTGGCCCGCCCCCGGATGGTCTCGACCAGCTGACCCGCCGCGTCGAAGGAGTAGATCATGCCGGTGGCCTCGTCGGCGCAGTAGAACCGGTCCGCCCAGGCCACCGCCGGGCTGAGCCGACCCCCCTCACCCGGCACTGTGAACGCGCTCTCCTGCCCACCGTCACCCACCAGCAGCACCCGCCGGTCGGCGGTCACCGTGACCGGCACCCGTGAACCGCTGGTACGCGCGGGAAGCGCCGCCGGGCCGGACAGCGTCAGCGGCATCGGGTGCACCTCACCGTGCTGCACCCGCACCAGCTTGCCGGCCGTCCGGTCGAGCACCGCCACCCCGTCGTCCAGGGTGGAGACCACCAGCTCGTGGCTGGCGTCGGCGACGTCGTACGACTCGACCCGCTGCGGGCTGAGCCCGGTGCCCGCCGGCGCGGCCGACGCCGGCGCGGACGGCAGCTTGGCAGCGGTGATCGCCGAGACGGTGCCCTCGCTGGGCACCGCGATCCAGAGCCGACCCGCACCGTCGAAGGTGCCACCGGCGATGCCCGGCGGATAGCGCACCGGCTCACCGACCGGGGTCAACGATCGCGGGTCGAGCTGCCGGACGATGCCCTGCACGGCATCGACGACGAACGCCGCGTCCTCGTGCAGGGCCACACTCACCCCCAGGCCAGGAGTGGTCCGGGTGGTCGCGCTGAGCTGGAGGGTGGCCAGATCCAGTGAGCTGACCTGCCCCGTCTGCAGGTCACGCAGGATCAGCAGCCGGTCGGTCTGGGTGATCTGCATCGGATGTTGCCGGGCACCGGGGATCTCGGTGCGGGTGTCCACCCGGGCGGTGACCCCGTTGACCCGGGCCAGCTCGCTGCGCGCCGCACTCCACAACCAGGAGCTCGCGTCGTAGTTGGCCACCGCGTTGTCCGCCGCGCCCAACCCGAGGACTGTCAACCCCATGGCAGCCAGCAGCGCGGCCACCGTGCCGACGGTCACCAGCCCGCCGCGCAGCCGGGACCGGGGGCGGGGGGCCTCGGTCCGTACGGCGTCGTCGATGCTGGCCACAGCCGGCTGCCTCCCGTGAGTCGTGGCAGGTGGCGTGCGCCTCGCGGCGACCCCTCCCCTGAGCCGGGTGCCATCATATGGCGCTGGTGGTGGCGGGGGAACCCGCACTGTCACCCCTGTGGATACCGAGCGTGTGCGTTGTGGACGTCCAGCTCAGCCGGGTTCCCGGCGCGACTCGGGCCCGGTTCACGCTCGGCTCAGCGCGGTTTCCCGCTCGGCTCAGCGCGGTTCGCTGCTCGACTCAGCGCGGCGACGGCCGGCCGGAGGGCGACCCGGTCGGCGTGGGTCGCCGCTCCCGCGCCGTGCAGACCTGCCCGGAAGTCGCAAAGCTGTCAGTGGAGTAGACAGCCAACACGGTGAAACAGTGATCCACCCGGGAGTTCAGCCCGTTGACCGTGTAGCTGGTCCGGCCCGGGTCCACGGTGGCGATCACCCCCAACGCCTGCCCGGCCCGACCGGCGGCGACCATGAACGGCACCGCACCACCGGTCGGGTCCGTCCAGGTCAACGTGATCGTGGTCGAATCGTCCCGTAGCTTCAGGTCACCCGGTGCCGGCCCGGCCGCCGTCGGCGCCTGCGTCGCCGCCGTCGTCGGGGTCGCGGCCGGCGGCGGGTCGTCACGGGTCAGCACCACCGCGCCCAGACCCGCCACCGCCACGACGGCCACCCCGGCCGCCACCACCGCACCGATCAGCGCCGCCCGGTTGCGGCCCGTCGACCCACCATCATCGGCGTACGCCGGCGGGTGGTACTGCTGACCCGGGTGCGGCGCCTGGTACTGGTCCTGGATCGGGTACGGCGCCTGGGCCGGCTGATGGTGGTACTGCTGCACCGGTGGCGGCGCGGCCGGCGGCCTCGGGCCGGCGCTCGGTGACCAGGCCGGCTGTGCGACAGGGCTTGCCTGAGCGATGCTCGGGTCTGCTGGGGAGGCTCCGGTGACGTTCGTCGGCCCGGCGGTGGGCTTCGTCTGCGCGGCCACCGGGGCGGGCGGGCCGGCGGCGGGCCATCCCGGAACGGCCGACCCGTCAGGCGACGGGAACACCACGGTCTGGTCGGACAGCGCACCCCCGGTCTGCCGGCTCGACACCGCCGGCGCGTCGAGGATGCCCAGCCCGGGGTCACCGTCCGCACCGGTGCCACCCGCGTCCATCATGGTCTGTCCGGCCGCCGTGCCCGGTCCGGCGGTCGTGCCCGGTCCGGCGGTCGCGGGTTGTCCGACGGTCATGGCCTGTCCGACGGTCATGCCCCGTGCGGCGGTCGTGGCCTGTGCGGCGGTCGCGGGCTGATTGCGCGTCGCGGGCTGGGCGGTGGGGTCGGCAGCGGGAGTCGGCAGAGGCTGCGGTGGGGCGCTGCTGCTCCAGGGAGGTGCGGTCAACCCCCAGGGCGGCACGGGTGGCGCGCTCACCGGAGGCGCGGAGACGGGTGGCCCGTAAGGCGGCCCGGAGACAGGCTGCCCGAACCCGGGTTGCCCGTAACGGGGTGGTGCGGAGACCGGGTAGGTGTGTCCGGGTGGTGCGGAGACGGGTTGGCCGTAGCCGGGTGGTGCGGAGGCCGGGTATGGGTGGGCCGGCGGCCCGGAGACCGGGTAGGTGTGTCCGGGTGGTGCGGAGACGGGTTGGCCGTAGCCGGGGGGTGCGGAGACCGGGTAGGTGTGTCCGGGTGGTGCGGAGACGGGCTGGTCGTAGCCGGGGGGTGCGGAGACCGGGTATGGGTGGGCCGGCGGCCCGGAGACCGGGTGCGGCTGGCTGGGTGGCGCGGAGATCGGATGCGGGGTCACCGGCGGTGCGCTGACAGGCTGGGTAGGTGGTCCGCTCGGCGGGTAGGCCGGCCCCGGATGGTCGACGGCCGGGGCGGCCCTACCCGGCAGCGTCGCCTCGGTGTCGGACACCTTGTGCGAATCGCCCGGTGCGGTTGGCCCGGCGGCGACTCGGGCGGCCTCCTCGGCGAGCAGCGGTTCGATCTGCCGTACCTGGATCGTGGGGTTGTCCCAGCGAGGTGCCGGCACCGCCGGTGCGGCGGGCGGCGGTGGTGGCGCGTCGGCTACCGGCGGAGTCGCCTGGTCACCCACCCGCTGACGTGGTGCCACGGTTGGCCCGGCTGGCGGTCCGTGTGGTGGTCGCTGCCCGGCCGGCGTTGTCGACGGGCCCTCAGCCCTGGGCCGGGGCGTCGGGTCGACCGTTGACCGGGACGGTGCGGACGGATACTCGTCGGCGCGTTGAACCGGTGGTGGCGCATTCGTGGGTGACTGCCCGCTGGAGCGTGAGCCAAGCGACATCGCGGTCGCTGACTGTTGCTCGTCAGCGGGTGGAATTGGCGTCGCCACAGGTCTGGGTGCGGCCGTCGGCGGGCCGGGCTGCGTCGGCCGGGTCGAGGAGGCTGCCGGCTGAACGGGCATCGCCCGAGGCGCTGGGACGGCGTTGCGGGGCGACGACGGTGCGGCGGGTGCGCGTACCGCCGGAGGAGGGGTTGGTGGGGGTGCAGCCGGCGGTTGCGGCGGCGCCCAGGGTGAGACGGCCGGCGGCGGACCGCCCGCCGAGGGCCGCATCGCGGCGAGGGTCGCCAGCGACAGGGTCGGGCCGGTGAGCGCCGACCGGGCACCCGGCTCGTTCGCCGGGGCGACCGGAACCGGGCCGGACGTTCGCGCGGGGTGCTGCTCGCCCGACGTCGACGCGGGCGGGCCGAGATAGTCGCGGGCCGCGCGTACCGCCGGATGGTTCTCACCGAGCGCGGCGGGCCCGGCGGTGGCCACGCGCGTGTAGTTACGGCGGGCCTCGTGCCGGTTACCCAACTCCTCCGCCACCTCCGCCAGCTCGAAAGCGAGCGCGAGCATCAGCGGATCCGAGTGCTCCCAGCGCCGCTCGCCCGCCGCGAACGCCTCCTCCAACACCCGGCGGGCGGCCGGCGGGTCGTCCCCCTCCCGGTGCAGCCGCGCCAGCAGGTGCGCGGTGTGCAGCACCTCCGGATGATCGTCACCGTACGGCGGAGGAGCGGATTCGACGGCCTCCGCGAGCAGGTGCCGGGCGGCGCTGAGGTCGCCCGCGGCGCGCAGGGCGAGGGCTCGGTGCTGGGCGGCTGCCAAGGGGGAGGGATGGGGCACGTGGCAATGCTGCCGTCAGAGGGCTGCCGGACGCTACCCGGACACGCCTCGACCGTGTGTCGCCGCGCCGTTTGAGGCGGCTTGAGCAGCGGCGGAAGGGCCGGGGGAGAGGTGCCGGAAGGCGATGTGCATGATCCACGAGCGGCGTGTACAGTAACTCCCCGTGCGGCCCGCCGTGCCGACCACCGGATGGAAAGATCATCTGGTCGGCGAGGTAGGCTGAACGTGTAGGTCCGGGTGGCGGAATGGCAGACGCGCTAGCTTGAGGTGCTAGTGCCCGTATAGGGCGTGGGGGTTCAAGTCCCCCCTCGGACACCAGAGTTCGTGGATATCCGCGCGAGATCAACTTCCTCTCGCGCGGGGAACGCGACCTGCGACGGATTATATGTGCGCACCGTCTCCCGGGAGTCGGTGCTACCTGCGCTGACACCCTTGCCGCCCCGCTGGCGGGGGTCGGGTGAGTCGTGATCGCCCGCGCCCTCGTTGGCGCGACGAGCAGCTCGTCGAGGCGCTCGTTCCCACCCCACTGCCGGTCGCATCGCCGGAGCCGGCGCCGCTGCCGACACTGCCCGCGCCCGCCGCCCGCACGGGCGATGGCGTGCTGTTCGACGTGGCCCGACCCGACGCCGCCGGCCGGGTCACCGCTCGCGCGCTGCTGCGGGCCTTGGACTGGATACCGGGCCTCACGCTGCACGTCGACGTCGTGACCGGCGCAATCCTGATCACCCCGGCCGTCGATGGCGCGCACGTCGTTGGTGCTCGCAAGGAGCTGCCCCTACCGGCCGCCGCCCGACATTTGTGCGGCATCGCCACCGGCGAACCCGTGCTGCTGGCCGCCCTGCCCCGCCAGAACCGCATCGTCGTGCACCCCTCAAACACCATCACTGCGGTCCTGGCCGACCTGCACGCCCGCATCCTCGCAAAGCCCTCATGACCACCGGTCCCGATCGTGTCGCCACCGCCCGAGCGCTCCTCGAGCACCTCGGCCTCACCGCCGCCGACCTCACCGGCAGTAACCGGCCTGCCATGCCGACAGTCGCCGAGTACCTTCCTGCTGTGGTCGCCGCGGCGAGCCCGGGCACCCGACGTACCTACGGCAGCTCCTGGCGACGCATGGCCGCTGCCCTCGGCGAGTGGCGTATCGATGCGGTGCGGGCCAGCGACATCGAAGCCCTCATGCGACAGGCCGCCGCAGACGCCCGCCCTCGCCGCAACTCCCGAAACGGCCGGCACGCCGGCGAGCACCTCATCGCCGCCGCCCGCGCCTTCTACAATCGCGCCATTGCCGACGGCTACCTCACCGTCGTGGACAGCCCTGCCCACCGGGTTCGCAAACCCCGTCGGCTGCCCAACACACGCCGCGCCCTCACCCCCGACGAACTGGCCGACATCAACGCCGCCGCCCGCAGCGGCGGTAACGACATCGTGCTCGACGCCCTACTGCTGCGCCTGCACACCGAAACTGCCTGCCGGCGCGGCGACGCCCTGGCGCTGCGCCTGATCGACCTGGACACCGACCACGCGCTGATCCGCCTGTCGGAGAAGGGTGGCACGCAGCGGTGGCAGCCCATCACGCCGATGCTCGCCGCTCGTCTCAGCGAGCACGCCCAGGCCCGCGGCGCCGTCACGCCCACCGACGCGCTGCTTCGCTACCGTAACGGCCAACCCGCCACCTACCGGCGCTACGACCTACTGTGGGCCCGCATCGGCCGGCGGCTACCGTGGGTCGCCGCCCAGGGAATCACCATGCACTGGCTGCGCCACACCACCCTGACCTGGGTCGAGCGGCACTTCGGCTACGGTGTGGCCCGCGCCTACGCCGGACACACGGACCGCCGAGGACCCGCCACCACCACCTATATCAAGGCCGACCTGCACGCTGTCGCTACCGCCCTGGCAGCCTTCACCGGTCAGCCACACCCACTGGCCGTAGGTGAGAGCGTCCTAAGATGATGATCAGACCTAGACGGTGGTCGCGTCCTTGATCTGGAGCACGACAGGCCCTGCCGCTGTTGGAGCGATCCAAGCCTCATAGGTGGGATTCCGGGTGTCGGTCTTCGTGGTTCCGAGCCAGGTGTAGCGGACGGCCAGCTCGTACGTGCCCTTGACGCGGTAGATCGCAAACTTCGGATCGAAGGTGGCACGCGCGGTCAGAAGTGGATCACCCGTGGAAGACCACTTGACCTTCTCGGCGCCCGACGGCGGACTCCATTCGGGGCATCCAGCCGGCATAGCCGACTTGGCGTCTCGCACGCATCGTGTGAAAGCCTCGCTCAGCTTCGCGGCGACCAGTTCCCAAGGCACCTTGGGATCCTGCTTCACTACACCGGGGTCGCCTATGGCCGAGTGCTCCTTGATCTCCTGGACGTCAAGTCTCCCATCGACCCACTTCACCTTGGCCCAGTACTTCGCCGGCGTCACGACGCGGCGTAGCTCCTTTGAAGCGTTGTAGTCCGCCGTCACCATGACGGTCCCGAGCATGTCGAAGCGGCTCTCCGCTTCGGTGTAGTGAATGACCGCAGCTTCCAGAGGGTTGCCGTAGAAGGCCCATCGGACCTTGGAGACGTCCGAGGTCTCGACGATGGATTGCGGGCAATTGGCGGGGGTCGCAGACGGTGACTTCGCGCATTTGTCGAGCCAGCTACCTGCAGCCGCGACCACGGCCTCCTGCTTCACCTCAGCCGGCCAGGGATCTGACGTCGCAGGGAACGGCTCATCTCCGCCGAAGATGAAGTAGCCCAAGACAGCAAGAACGACGACGACGCCCAGTCCGCCACCACCCGCGGCTGCTGCCGCGCCACCTCCGGAGCCAGACTCTGTTGCCTCATCTTCTCTGAGGTCGACATTCGCTCTGGTTCCATAGTGACGATGGTGATGCGTGTGGGTGCTCTTATCGACGTTCCCTTCGTAGTAGGACCCCTTGACGTTGGCCTGACGTTCGCCACCAACGCCAGTTTGCCGATCTACCATGCTTACCTGCCCTCGCGGTCATCATGGCCTCGCTCGAAGTAGTCGCCCGCGACGTTGGCCTGACGCCCGCTACTGAACCCGACCTGGTTGACCACGGGGCTAGCTCTGCCCGACTTCGCCGGACCGCTCAAGCTGTCCCGATGCTGAGCGCCAGACGAGGGTGCCGAGCCGCTGGCGCTTCGAATCGTCAAGATCATGCCGACGATCGCTACCGGTAACGCGATGATGTTTGCCCAGGCCGCCGCGCCGTCGAGGCTCCCACTAAAGATCATTACTAGCGAGACAACGATCATCAGAAGGAGCGCGCAGGCGATCATCTGTCGTTTGGACACGACGTCCATCATGGGCGATGCACGCAAACTTGCGAAGCTCTGACGATAAGGAGTGTCCTTGATCTGCCACGTTGGCGACGTGCATCTTCCTGGTGCGGCTTGCCCGTGGTCCAAGGGGCGCAAGGCCATTCGTGAGCAGCAGTCGGTGTGGCACTTGGCAACGCGGTGGCCGACTCATCGGCTGCTGGTCGCAGCATCGGTCGGTCGTGAGCTGCCTACCGTGGCTGGGTGACATCCTGGATCCCGTCGCCGCCAAGGCGACCGTCACCGCCGAAGCCGAGGTCAGTGACGCATGACGACGATGGTCCGGGGCTGGCTCGTTGCCACCGCTCTTGCAGGCATTAGCGGACAGCTGCACCCCTTTCAATTAACTCCGGAAAACGTCGGCATCCGAAGTTGATCAACGACGCGTTGAAGCCGACGCGCGACCGCCTGATGGAGTCAGCGCAGACCGCGCTGCGCGGCGACGCTCTCGGCTATCTTCCGGTGAGTGCCGGCCAGTCCCTGGGTGTCGAGCGCGCCGGCGAAGGGCTTGCTGCTGTCTGGTTTGACGAGCGCGCCCCGGCGGACCCAGACGTCGGTGTGGCGGATCAAATAGTTGGTGGTCAGGATTGTGGCCCTGTGCGCGAGGAGGAATTCGAGGATGCGGTGCAGTTTCTCGCTGTTGCGCGAGTACCGGCTCAGCGCCGATGTGCACAGTACGAGATCGCCTTCGGTGGCCTTCCTGAGCAGGTTCACCAGACCTTGGTCGAAGCGCGGGTCGATCGCGCTGAACAGGGTCACCGTGTCGTCGCCGGACGGTGGTGCCGTGACTACCTCGTCGCCAGAAGGCAGGCTGGGTGTGGGTGCCGAGGGCAGGCGCAGTGGACCGCGACCGCCGTCGGCGAAGGTGTCGGTCAGCGCGTCCAGACACGCCCACGCACGCGGATAGCGCCCGGCCAGCTCGGCGAAATGGTTCGGCTTTTGATCGGCGATGGGCTGGCGGCGGCGCGCGGCCAGCAGATGCGATAGCGGGCCGGCCGCGTACTCCGTCGCCGGGATGATCCCGCTGTCGAGCGGACCGTCGTGGTGTGCCTGCTCGAGCAGGCTGTTTCGCACCACGAGGGTGACCTTGGCCTTCAGGTCCAGCGGTGCCGCCAGCGGCTTGTGGTCGAACACCTCCTCGACGAACGGTGCGATCAGCACGTCCTGCGCACGCTGCGGCAGGGCCGCCAGCGCCTCGGCCCGCTGCAACACGTCGTCGCCGATACGGTGGGCCAGGTCCTCGTCTACGTCGCAGACTTCAGTCAGCAGGCCGGGCAAGCGCCCCCTTTTGGCGTGGCGTGGCGTGGGCGGCGGTGACGGCGAGGTCGGCGTGGGTACACAGAACGAGCGTTATATGGCGGTACCAGGCGTCGTAGCGACGCACCTGATAATGGTCCAGGCCGACCTCGGTCTTCGCGGTTTGGAAGCATTTCTCGATCGCCCACTGGGTCCCAGCGACCCGGCTCAGATCCTCGTCGTGCGTCCCGGCCGGGCCGAAGCGCAGGTAGTAGGCCAGGTCCGTGGGCTTGACGATATTGCGGCGGATTAGCCGCCAGTGGCCGTATTCGTCGACCGTGCCGGGTAGGGAGGCTACGGCTCAGTTGTAGAGTCGTGGCCCTTTGGGGCCGGTGCCGCAGCTGCGCCGCTTCCATGCCAGGGCCGGTGCGTTCGCGGCGAGGACGTCCGGGCGGGAGTTGCCCGCTGTGGTCGGGAGCCGCTGGTTGCGGGGCACGGCAAGCACGTAGCCCACTCTGTGCTGCTGCAGCCAGGTTCGGAACTTGGAATCCTGCCCGTATGCCTCGTCGGCGGTGACCCACTTCGCAGGCAGGCTGGCGGTGATAGCGCGCTCGATCATTCGCAGGTCCAGTGCGGTTTTTCGTGGCGAACCCGGCACCGGCTGCGATGCCGGCTTCCTCGCGGCGGGCGGGGTCGTCGCACCAGCGGCGAGGCAGATACAGCTCCCGGTCGATCAGCGTGCGCCCGGCTGGGCTGGCGTAGGCCAGGAACACCCCGAGTTGGCAGTTCTCCGTCCGCCCGGCAGTGCCCGAGTACTGACGCTGCACCCCCGCCGACTTGATGCCCTTCTTCAGGAAGCCGGTCTCCTTGACGATCAGCACCCCGTCGTCATGGCCGAGGTGCTCGGTCACGTAGGCAAACAGGTCGTCGCGAACAGCGTCCGGGTCCCACGCTGACTTGTTGAGCAGCCGTTGCATCCGGTCCGGTGTCGCATCGCCGGCGGCCTTGGTCAAAGTCCGAGTCCCTGGCGGACCACCGACCGCACCATTGTGGAAGGACGATGCGAAAGTGAGGCATTCCCTGACCATCCGTCCAGTACATAGCGTCCTCAGCAGGTCGCGGCAGCAACGCCGCAACTCGACGAGGGGAAGCACCTATGCAGAAGCTCATGAGGACGATCCTGGCGACGATGATCGTCGCCGCGGGAGTCGTCGCACCTCAGGCCTCGAGCGCCGCAGCCGCGGCGCCGGCCGGCAACATCACCGCGAGCCACGTGGCAACCACCAGCACGGCCCCGGCTCCTTCGGCCCCGTTGGCGATCCAGACCGGGGAGTACGAATACAACTGCATCGGAACCGATGGCAGTAGCTTCTGGATCGGCCCTGGAAGGCCGACCACCGACTGTCACGGTAGCTACCTGCAGAAGTACCTCGACGGAAACCTGCTTGCGACCTACAACCTCGCCTACGGCGGCGGAGCAGCACAGAATCCCCCGTGGAACACCGGATGCGTCCTGGCGATCGCCGGCGGGGTTGCGCTCTTCGTCTTCCCTCCGACCGGCGTCGCGGCGTGGGTCACATTGAGCGGCCTGGCGGCCGCTAGCCTTCTCGACTCGTGCATTGTCTAGCGCGTCGCGCCGGAAATTCGCCTACAAAATGGTGTGAGTGATCCGAGGATCTCCTCGGCGATCTTGGTTCAGATGACTGGTCGTGGATCGCAGCTCCAGTCGGCGATCCACGACCGGAGAGGTCGGCTTCGAGGGACTGCACCGATTTGTGGACGCCGCGGCGGATCTTTTGTTCAGTGAGGAACCCGTATCAGCGTTCGACCGGGTAGATCTAGGAGGATCCGGTCGGATTCAGCGTGTCGGCTCGGTGCTGGCCCGGCCGCTGCTCATCGATCAGCCCATCGAGAGGCTCGACCAGGACCTGAGACGTCATCTACCCACAGTGCAAAGATGGCACCCAGAGTGATCGCCACGTCGGTGTTCGAGGCGCCCCTCAGTGAGCCTTTCCGCGCAACGTTCTGATCACCGGTGGTGATCATGTTCTGCGGTCGTGTTGCGTGTAGAGCAGGACGAGTGCGGCGGCCAAGATCTTGCCGATGTGCCAGGGGTCGAGGCTGATGTTGCGTAGTGCTTTGAATGTGGTCTCGAGCAGGGAGCTTCCGCGTGGGTCCCGGAGTGCGGCACCGGTCAGTTTCGACCAGCGTGCCGTCGATGATGACATGTGAGTAGCCGGCGGTCTTGGCGGCGAGGAGGGAGCCGTGCAGACCGGGCAGCTGCGCGGCGAGCGCGCGGCTGCCACGGCGGGTGCGTTCGGCGTCCAGCAGCCCGGTCAGACGGTTCACCGTCTCCTCGCCTACCGGCAGTACAGCGGTTTATGTGACACTCATGTCGACGCAGGGCCGCTATGAAGTTGATCTTTGGAAGGACCACTTCGTATCGAGGTCTTGCGTATTTTCTCTGCACCCTCGCCTGATCTGGCGCGTCCGACACCTTCCCGGCATTCCGGACAGCTACTGACTGCTACCCCCAGCTTGCGAGGATGGCTCAGTGCACGCCAAACCATCTTCGCGCGCATCACCAGGGCCTGATCCGCACCACTCGTCCGGATCCTGAAAATCTTGACACAAAATGGAGCGAGGTGTTGACTTGTGGCCATGGGCCCGGCTTCAGCAGGAGACCAAGGATCGTTCGCCAGTTCGGATGCGGCTGACCGCCAGCTTGTCGTTCCGGGGTGGTATTACGCGACACTCGGAGTAATCGCGGGCGCTGCGGTCGTGGCATTTGCGCTTCTGCCGCAGGCGATCGCGGGCCCCACTCTCGTCGTCGCAGCCCTGCTTGTGGCAGTGACGAGCCGTACCGCGGCGAGAGCCTCGGGAACTCGTCTGCCCATTCCGGCTAGCGCTATCGGCGTCGGTTATCTGGTAGCCCTGGCGGTCGCCCTGGTCGGGTCCTTGATCGTTGTATGGACCGTGGTGCGTCCTGACGGTCCTTCCGGGCTCGCCTGGATGCTTGGCGCTCTAGTGTTCGTGGTCGCACTCAGCGGGACCTGGGTGGCCAGGACGGGGCGTTCGGCATAGGCCTCAGTGGTCCTTGGCCGTAACGGGTCAGCACGCACCAATCGCATCTGCGGGTGCCCTCTGATCTGGGATGACGGAACCCTGGAGGGCTCCCGTCATCCCAGATCAGAGGGCATTTCCCAGATGAGGCGTGGACGCAGCGACAAGCCGTCTCAGAGGTCACATGTCGGTGCAGCGGACCCGACTCACCCGACCGCTACGCCCCCATTCGTGAAAAGTCCGTCGTGCGGAGGAACGTAAGACGATCGCGAGTGATCTGGGCGGCGTCATCGATCAGCGAGAGACGAGACCCCGTCTCCATCGCCACGGCAACGAGGCCCACTATGCCGCAGAGGAGGAATTTTGCTTCTACAGTCGGATCGACGCTCGGCGAGATCAGACGCTTCTGCTGAGCCTCTTCGAGGTAGTCGGTAAGCCTGACATACCACCCGGACAAGCGACCGCCGAAACCCTTGTCGCCGGAAACCTCATCACCGAGTTTGATCGCCACCCGAGCCAGAGGGCTGTAGAGCACGTTCGTGGTCACATGCTCGGCAACCCACACGATCGCGTCGAGCGGATCGCCGGCGGGGCGAGGGGACCCCATGAATACGCCCCCCGGGTACGCGAGATTGATCACGGCAGACGCGAGCGTCTGCTTGGTGGGGAAGTAATAGGTGACTAACGACTTGGAGGTGCCGGCCAGCTCTGCGATGTGTTGGATGCTCGCCCGCTCGTACCCCGACTCATCAAAGGCCCGAACCGCGGCCTCAAGGATCTCAGGCGCGGCATTTTCCTCGCGATTGTCACTCAGACTGACCTCCACCGCTCGCAGAGCGGTATGCCTAGGTGACTCATTATCGGTGACGCTCATAAATCCCCCGTTCATCTCCGGTGGAACGAAGTGCGGGCAGGTCCCACGCCTCCACCACGGCGACGCCGTCGATGAGGGCGAATGTATCGATCTTAAACCCTGAACGAGCGGTCAGGGCAACACCTCCTGGCACTGCAGCCTCTAGTCAGGGGTCTGCTGTGCTCGAATGCGTGGCGAGACCGGCCCAACTGGGCGAGCTTCACGCTGCGTGACCTTCGGGATCCTGGTTGGGCTGCCAGGTCACGTTGCAGCTACTCGCAACGTGGAGGCCAGGCTTATTCGATGAAAGGTCATTAATGGAAGAAGTCATTTCGATCCGGAGTTCCGCGCCGGCGGTGACCCCGGAGTACCGGGCGTCGATCGTGTCGCCTTTCACGCTCACGGTGGTCTCGGCGAGGCGGTCGGTGTCGAACAGTTTGCCGTCGAGGATGACGTGTGACCAGCCGTCGGCGGCGTCCCGGCGCAGGGCGTCATGCAGGGTGGGCGTCTGCGCCGCCAGGACCCGCACGGCCTCGGCGACGTACCGGTACGCGGTCGCCCTCGACACCCCGAGCCAGGCCCCGAGGATGGTCTTGTCCTCACCCTTGCGGAACCACCAACACCAGAAGCGCCTGGTAGAAGCAGGTCAACGTCCGGCCGGGTACCCACCACCCGGCGCGCGACAGCCGCGCCACGTGCCGCACGAGTTCCCTCGGGACGTCGAGCCTGGCAGCCTATGTGAACACGTGGAGCCCTCTCGGAGACTGGTCTTGTCGCAAAGACCTGCCTACTGATGGCTCTACGCCCACATCCAGCACTGTCCGCTATGGAGAAGATGCCCGTGTCGTCCCGATCGGCGTCCCCAGCCTTGTTGAGACCACCTCAGTGACCGGTATAGCTTGCCGGTCTCTTTTGCAGGTCACGGAACCGGTTGGGTCTCGTCGCGAGTCTGGACGTACTTGTATCCGCGTACGGTGGGTCCGGCGTCGCGGCCGGGAAGTTGCATGCGGACCACGGCCTGCTCCTGCTGCGGGCTGAAGGTGATTTCTGCACCACAGAGGGAAATCGCCTGGCAGCGATAGGTCGCGCCGGGGCTGGTGTTCTTCCCCGCCGCGTTGAAGCTCGTCAGCTTCTGGGACGCGGACTCCTCCAGCACCTCACCGCAGCAGCTAGATTTGCGTGAGCTTCAGAGTTGCGCTGAGCGTCATCGGTGGTGGGGCAATGGGTCGTGTCGCCCCTCGGACACAACCCATAACCCCACGGTGCGCGTTGAGATCTACTTCAGCGCGCACCGTTTGCGTTTCCGGCTGGTAGTTCAGCCGAAGTCCGAGTTGCCGGTAGACCTCGGCTTTGGGCCTCGACACGACCCCGATGCCGACCGTGTTCACGCAGATCCGCCGCCGGCTGCGCCGGGCTGCACCACGCACCGCCACAGCCGCTACCACCGGCCAACGGCACGACCTCCACTCGTCCCCAGACCCCATCACGGGAATACCGGCCCGGACGCGGCCGCCCTCGACGGCGAAGACCACACCGACGGCGACCAGATCCCTGTGCCGCGCCCGGCGGTGCCGTCCCTGGCGCACCCGCTGGCCGAGGCCTGGCCGTCCGCAGGCCTCGGGCTCATCGGCCCGGGCGCCGACGCCGCTGCCCGCGGTTTCCTGACCGCCGCGCTCGCCGCCGGCGGCCTCGACGCCCCACACGAACGCACCCAGGTGGTGATGCCAGCGGCAACCGCGACGACCCTCCTCGGCACGGATACCGCGACCCTGCCCCACACTCCGCGCCTGACGGTCACCACCACCGTCGAGGAGGCCCTCGATCTCATCGAAGCGCAGATCCTGCACCGCAGCCGCCTCGTCGACGCAAGCGACGCTGACACGGTGGCCGACCTGCGCACGCTCGATCCGGCGGGGGAGCCGCTGCCGTCGTCGTCGCCAGCATCAGCCTCGTCGAGATCACCGGAAGGATCCGCGCCGACACCAGCCGACCCACACCCAGGCCCACGCAGCAACCAACGGCCCCTCAGGACCGGCCAGGACACCACGCCCCGAGGACCGGCGCCGACCGGACCACCAGGCGGCGAACGCCCCGCCTCACCGAAGGGGTCACCGAGACCAAACCAATGGCCACCTTCGCGTCGCCGGGCGCCGTGTCTACTCCGGCTTCACCGCGAGGACAGGCCGCGAGCACACCAAGCGCCGGGTCGCCAGGCCGCCCAACCCGGCCCGACCGCGAGGACGTCCGTGGCGGTTCCGAGGAGTCCCGTGCAGCGGGCGGCCGCGCCGGAAGGACGCCAGCCGGCCATGGGAGGACCGCAGCGACGACGATCCCCGCGGACCAGGACAGCGCCGCCCAGGTCGCTGCGGCCACTCCGGCCGCCGTGGCGTACTGGTACCAGCAGGATCCGTCGATGCACCCCCGCAGATCGCCGAGCGGATCGGCAGATCCGAGCGCACCGTGCGTCGATACTGGCCGCCGGCCAAACTGCAGCGGGCGAACGCCCACCACCACGGCCCGCAACCGACCGTCCCCGGAGCGTCCTAACCCTGACCCGCTCTCGACCTTGTAGAGACTCTGGTGTCTGTTCCCTCCTTGATGAGGGTGCCGACGGGCCTATGGAGGGTGTGCGCAGTGAGCCCAGGCCATATCCTGTCGATCTTGTTATGCGGGAGTCAGGCAGGTTCTGGTGGTGCGGGCGACGTCGGGACTTGCGAGCTGCTTGTCGGTGACCTCGGTGTGCAGCGAGGCCGGGATTCGCCCCTGCTGGTAGATGTGCAGGGTGTAGAGGTACGGGCTCGCCGCGTCGTACCCCGAGTACTCGATCTTCACCTGGCCCCTGCGCAGCAGGGTCCGCAACGTCTCCGCCTCGCCCGGCGCGATGGCCGCGTACGGGATGTCCGGCACCTCCTGCGCGTTGTACCACCAGTCCGGGTCGACCGGCAGCGAGCAGACCGTGGTCGGCCAGATCCCGCCGGAGGAGACCGGTTCGATCAGCACCCCGACCGCGCCGGCGGCGCGTGCGCGGGCGAGTTGCGCCGCGCCGATCCGGCAGATGCCGCCGACCGGTTTGTCTGCGTCGATGCTGAGCAGCACGAGTTTGCCCCGGGCGTCGACCCGGTCGTAGTCCGCCGCTCTGCCGCGCCCGCCGTCGACCACCGCGACGTTCCGCCGGCCATCGAACCGGACCACCTGACCGGCGGCAACCGCCACGACGTCACCCAACTGCTGCCCCTGGTCGACAAGGTCCCACGGATCAAGGGCATCCGCGGTAGGCGTCGAGGAGACCATCGCCCTGCTGCACCGGTTCCGCCGCCTGCGCATCCGCTGGGAGATCCGCGACGACATCCACGAAGCCTTCCTCACCCTTGCCTGCGCCATCATCTGCTGGCGCCGCCTCCATTACTCAAAGAGTTGGGAGTTGTAGACGTGCCATCGGGCATGCGCGTCGACCGCAGGGCTGTTGCAACCGTTCGCGTGACCCGGCTCAGTGATCCTGCGCACGTTCGTGCCGATGGACGGATGTCGGCCGCTGTGCTCCCGGACATCCGACTGTCCGCCGAGGCATGATGATCGACATGCGTTACCTGCTGCCTCACCCCGACGCCGTGGCCGATCTCAGCGATCTCGACGTCGGGCTTTACGACGGCACGCAACCCCTCCCAGAGAACCTGGACGACGTCGAGTTGTACGCAGTGCCGTACGGGATCATCGATCCGCGCCTGTGTGAGCCGATCACTCGGATGCCTCGGCTCAACGTTGTGCAGACAGTGACCGCTGGTTACGACCACGTCCTGCCGTTCCTGCGGCCTGGTCTGACCCTGGCCAACGGCCGGGGCGTTCACGATGCGGCTACCGCCGAACTCGCCGTGGCGCTTACGCTCGCCGCCCGGCGCGGACTGCCGCAACTTGTTCGGGCGGGCGACGAGGGCCGCTGGGACCCGTACTGGTCGCGTGGACTAGCTGACGCCCGGGTCCTCATCGTCGGCTACGGCTCGATCGGCGCCGCGATCGAACGCCGGCTCGCCGGGTTCGAGGTAGCCGTCAGCCGGGTGGCCCGGACTGCCCGCCCCGGGGTCCGGCCGATCTCGGAGATCGCGGACATGCTGCCGCACGCGGACGTCGTCATCCTTTCCGCACCGCTAACCCCGGAAACCGAAGGCATGGTGAACTCGGACTTCCTAGCCAAGATGGCCGACGGGGCCCTGCTGGTAAACGTGTCAAGGGGCCGAGTGGTGGACACCGACGCGCTGCTCACCGAACTCAGCAAAGGCCGGATGCACGCCGCCTTGGACGTTACAGAGCCCGAGCCGCTGCCTGCTGGTCACCCGCTGTGGTCCGCGCCGAATGCCCTTATCAGCCCGCACGTCGGCGGCCTGACCGCTGCGTTGTCACCCCGGGCTCGTCGCTTGTTGGTCAACCAGGTCCGGCGGCACGCAGCGGGCGAACCACTCGCGAACGTTGTCGTCGCGCCATGATCGCCCACTGCAGACGTCCGACAACCGGATGATCTATAGCGGCCCGCCGACAAGACACGCTGGAACTTGACAGGGAAGTGAGATGCCCCGTTCCCCGACGACCGCTTCTGGGCCGACCAGAGCCCACAGTCCAGCCGAGTGGGCGGACACCGTCGCCTTCGACCACGCGATCCGAGACGGCTCCGCGCGGGCCACCGCCGACGGTGGTCTTTACAAGAATTCGGGGCGGTTCAGCGTCGGTTCGACCTGAGGATCGGCTTATGCGCGATCTGTGATTGCGGATCTTCGACTGTGCCCGGGTTCACGGCCTTCTGTGGGCGTGACAGCTTCGGTCGGAAGCAGCCGGGGGGAACCGAGCCGGCTGCGACCTGCCGGGCTGCGGTGCCCCGCTTGATCGGGGTGCCACGCTGCCGTGGGCTCCCTAGGTGGCCCCTTGCCGGCGAAAGTCATCGCGTCTGTCCTGGTCAATGCCTCGATGATGCCGTGTGTGCGGGCTGCGGTCGGGTCGTGGACCACATCTCGGTGAAGCCGGACGAGGCGGCCGGTGGCGGCGGTCATGACCTGCACGTTCACGCCGTGTCACTGTTTGTGAGAAGTGACTCTGTGGGGATGGGACGGCGTGGAAGTCTCCTAGAGTGGTTGTTCGTGCTTTACGGCAGGTCGGCGGAGGTCAGCGCACTCGACGAGGTGATCGCGCGGGCTCGCGACGGCGTTGGTGGTGCGGTGGTGTTGCGGGGCGAGGCAGGCGTGGGCAAGACGGCCCTGCTCGACGCGGTGGCCGTGCGTGGCGGCGCGATGCGTGTGCTGCGGACCACCGGCGTCGAGGCTGAGACCGACCTCGCGTTCGCCGCGCTGCACCAGGTGTTGTGGCCGGTGACCGGCATGCTCGACGCGCTGCCCGAACCGCAGCACGACGCTGTGTGCGCGGCGCTGGGGCTCGCCGCGGACACTGCCGGCGACCGGTACCTGCTGGGCGCTGGCGTGCTCTCGCTGCTGGTCGAAGCCGCCGCGCCGGACGGGCTGATCTGTGTGGTCGACGACTTCCAGTGGATCGACCAGGCCTCGGCCGACGCACTGCTGTTCGCCGCCAGGCGGCTGGAGACCGAAAAGATCGCGATGTTGTTCGCCGTGCGCGGGGACGCTCCGGTCAAGGGTGTGCCTCTGACGGTGGAGGTGCGTGGCCTCCCCGGAGCCGCCGCAGCCGAGATGCTGGAGTCCCGCTGCGGTGTGCAGCCCTGTGTGGCGCGGGAACTCGTCACGCTGACCCGCGCGAACCCGCTCGCGCTGGGCGAGATAGCCGCTCGCCTGACACCCGCGCAACTCGCCGGCAGCGAACCGCTGCCCGACCCGCTGCCCGGTGGGACCCGACTGTTCGGCGACCGGGTGGCCGCGTTGTCCGCCTCCGCCCGGCTGCTCGCGCTGGTTGCCGCCGTGGAGGCTGACCTCGACCTGGTCCTGCGCGCCACCGACCGGTTGTCCGCCGAGCGGACGGTACTGCCCGGAGAGCACATGGGGGCGTGGACCGGGCGGATGGCGCTGGCCGAGCTGGAGGAGTCCGGGCTGGCCGAGCTTTCGGGTACGCGCGTGCGCTTCTGCCATCCGCTCATCCGGTCGGCGGTGCACGAGGCGGACACCCCGGCCAGGATCCGCCGGGTGCATGCCGTACTGGCGGAACTCACCGAGGGTGAGCGTCGCGCCTGGCACCTGGCCGGAGCCGCCATGGGCCAGGACGAGCGGGCCGCCACCGAGTTGGTGACCGCCGCGGAGCTGGCGCGCGACCGCGGTGGGTACGGCACCGCTGCCGCAGCCCTGGCCCGGGCCGCCGAGCTGACCCCCGAGCCGCGCACCCGTGCTGCCCGCCTGAAGGACGCCGCCGTCGCGGCCTGGCTTGGTGGTCGCCCCGGGCAGGCGGAGTCGCTGCTGGCCGAGGCCCGTGACCAGGCTGGCGCGGATGCCGGCCTCGCCGTGGAGATCGCCCAGCTCAGGGGCAGGTTTGAGTTGAACTCCGGCAACGCCGCCGAGGCCGTGCGGATCCTGGCGGCGGGCGACAGCCTGGAGATGCTGGCCGATGCCGCGGAGGCCGCTTCGTACGTCGGCGACACGGCGGCCATCATCGAGCTCGGGCGGAGGGCGGCAGGGCACCGCGAGGGATTCTTGCGGGACACGGTTGCCGGGATCGGTCTGGCGCTGGATGGCGACGCTGCCGGGCCGGGTCTGCTGCGGCGGGCGCTGGCGCGGGTCGGCGAGCTGGGGGAGGCGGCGGAGTACCTGTGGGCGGCGGCCGCGGCCAGCCATCTGGGCGAGTCGGATCTGGCGACCGAGATGGCCGAGCGGGCCGGACGGGTGGCCAGGATGTCGGGGATGACCGGGCAGCTGCCGGTCGTGCTGGAGTTCGTGGCGACGGCCGAGCGCATCGCCGGGCGGCTGGCAAGCAGCCAGGCCATCTCCGAGGAGGGCCTGGAACTGGCCCGCGAGGCCGGCTATGAGAACACCGTGGCCGCGCACTTGGCCAACCTGGCGGTCCTGGCGGCGCTGCGAGGCGAGGAGGAGATTTGTGAACGGCAGGCCCGCGAGGCGCTGGCCATCGCCATACCGCACCGGGTAGGTCTGCGGGCAGGGGTCGCCGCGTACGCGCTGGCGCTGCTCGACCTGTGCCTGGGACGCTACGCGACGGCGCATGACCGCTTCACGGCCATCGCCGAGGCGGGACCGGGTGTCGGGCATCCCACCGTGGTGTGGCGGACGGCGCCGGATCGCGTCGAGGCCGCACTGGGCGCGGGCGACGAGGTGGGTGCGCGGGCGGCGCTCGAGGCGTACGAGCGATGGTCGGCGTACGCCGCGACGTCCGAGTCGCGCGCCCTGCTGGCCCGTTGCCGGGGCTTGGCCGAGTCGTCCGAGGACGCCTTCGGCGAGGCGTTGCGGCTGCACACCAACCCGTTCGAGGAGGCCAGGACGGCTCTACTGCTGGGCGAGCGCCTGCGCCGAGCGCAGCGGCCGGGCGACGCGCGGGCGCATCTGCGGATGGCGTGGGAGACGTTCGAGCGGGCAGGCGCGAAGCCGTGGGCGAGGCGCGCACAAGGTGAGCTGCGGGCGGCGGGCGAGAGCGGGCCGGCCCCGGGCTCGGCCGTGCTGGACGCGCTGACCCCGCAGGAGTTGCGCATCGCGGGCCTGGTCGCCGACGGGTTGTCGAGCAAGCAGATCGCCGCCCAGCTGTTCCTGAGCCCTCGCACGGTCGAGTACCACCTGTACAAGATCTACCCGAAGCTGGGCATCGGCTCCCGCACGGAACTGGCGCGACTAGTAGTTCTACAGAAGGCGCCCGCAGCGGAAGAGGACATGCTCTGAGACATGACTGAGGTGAACATCTGGAGTGAAGAGTTCGGCGCCGTCACAGATGCGCCGATCCTGTTGATCATGGGGTCGATGTCGCAGGGCGTTCTGTGGCCGGACGAGTTCGTCGGCCGCCTTGTCGCCGGAGGCCGCCGGGTGATCCGGTACGACCACCGTGACACCGGCATGTCGGGCACGGTCGACTTCGCGGCACAGCCGTACACGTGGAACGACATCAAGAACGACGTGTACCGCGTGCTGGACGCCCACGGCCTGGAGAGCGCCCACCTGGTCGGCCACTCGGCCGGCGGGCTGCTCGGCCAGTTCGTCGCGGTGGAGCAGCCGGAGCGGGTGCGCTCACTGACCGTCATCGCCTCCTCGCCGCTCGGCGGCGGTGAAGGTCAGGTGATCCTGCGGGCTCTGCTGGGGCAGCCGCAGCCCGAGGACAGCCTGCCCGAGCCGATGCCGGAGTTCGTGGCCTTCTACCGGGCGCTGATGACCGCCGCACCGCCCGAGGACCGGCGCACCCAGATCAACAGCATGATCGCCGAACAGCGCGTGCTGCACGGCACCGGGCTGCCGTTCGACGGGGACGCGGCGCGCCGGCTACAGGAACGAATCTACGACCGGGCCCGCGACCTGACGGCGGTGGCCAACCACCGGCTGGCCGCTGCGGCCAGCCCGGACTTCGAGCCGGTGGGCGTGCTGCACCAACTGAAGGCGCCCACGCTGGTCATCGAGGGCAGCCACGAGCCGGTCAAGCCGGGTCACGGCGCGATCATCGCCGAGCAGATCCCGGGAGCGCGGCTGATGATCACGGCGGGCATGGGGCATACGCTTCCGCCGGAGGTGCACGAGGAACTGGCCGTCGCCATCCTCACGCACACCGCCGAGTGATAGCTCATCTGACTGCACAGAACGGTGAACTGGTCGTGTGGTAGCGGAGCCGAACGAACGTCGCTCTGCTGTAGCAGCGGGCGACTGCTGGCGTGCCGTCACTGAGATGGCCGCTCGGCGGCCAGCGCATTTCGTTGTGTATGCGCTGCTCCGGCAACCCGCTTCGACGTCCTGTCGCATGGACGAGATCCGCGGCCTGACCGACGAATAGTGCGGCCGAATTGACCGGTCTGCCGTTCCTTGCCGGAAAGAGACGATGCAAGTGTTCGATTACACTGTCCCAGCCGTTGAGGTAACTGACCTCACCCAGCGTTTCGGCGCTGTACTCGCCGTCGACCGGGTCAGCTTGAGCATCCCAGCGGGAATGTGTTACGGCATCGTCGGCCCGAACGGGGCCGGCAAGACCACCACGCTGATGGCCATGTGCGGGTTGCGGGAGCCGACCTCCGGCACGGTCAGGATCGCCGGTCATGACCTGCGAACCGATCGGCAAGCCGCGCTCGCCCAGCTCGGAATCATGATGGACGGGCTGTCGCTACCCGAACGGCTGACCGCCACCGAGGTGCTGCGGTACAGCGCCGGGCTGCGTGGGCTGGATGACAGCTGGAGGGTCCGCGCCGAGGACCTGCTGGAGATCCTTGGCCTCGACGCTACTCCACGCGCGCTGATCGTGGAGTATTCCACCGGTATGCGCAAGAAGATCAATCTGGCGCTGGCGATGCTGCACCGCCCCCGGGTGCTGGTCCTCGACGAGCCGTTCGAGGCAATCGACCCGGTCTCGGCCCGCTCCATCGAACAGGTGCTCACACAGTACGTCGCCGCCGGCGGCACGGTGGTCATGTCGAGCCACATGATGGACTTCGTCGAACGAAACTGCCGCCGGGTGGCGTTGGTGGCCGGTGGCCGGGTGTTGGTCGAGGGGCCGGTAGACGAGGTGGCAGCGAACGGGACGCTCAACGAACGTTTCGTCGAGCTGGTCGGCGCCGATCCGGTCCGCCCGTTGAGGTGGCTGACATGACCCGAGCCCTGTTCGCGCTGAAGCTACGCCTGCTTCGCAACGGCCCGCACAACGAGCGCGGATTCAGCCTGGTCACCGGTATGGCCCTGGCCGCGTTGGTGGTCGTCGGCGCAGCGGTGGCCAACCGCGGACTGCTCCACGAAGGCTGGATCGCCGTGGCGCTCACCGGATGGGGAGGCATGTGGCTGTTCGGCCCTCTGACCCAGCCACGCCACGATCCGTCGGTCATCTCGCGCGACTGGTTACGCGGCTATCCGCTGCGGCCATGGCGCGCGGCTCGGGCCTTGTCCTGGACCGAGCTGCTGGGCGTCGGCCCCCTGGTCACGCTGACCTGTCTGTCGTCCCTGGTCGTGCTGGCCGCACCGGGCGGCCTGACGGCGGCCACGATCGGCGCGGTGGCGATGGTGGCACAGCTGTATCTGCTGGTCTGGGCGGGTAAGACGGTGGCGGTGATCGCGGCCTGGCTGTTGCAGACCCGGGCCGGGATGAGGCTGGCCGCCACCCAGACCGCCGTCATGCTCGCGCTGTCGTTCGCTGGCTGGGTGCCGATCGCGGCCTGGTTGCTGCCCCGCCTCGGTCAGAGCGACACCACCCTGGTCCTCCCTACCTTCGGGCAGCTACCCGCGCCGATCATCGACGTGCTCGCCCTCCTGCCCACGGGATGGGGGTACCGCGCCGCGATCGCCGCCCGTGACAACGCCGGGACGGAAGCGGTCGTCGTGCCGCTGATGGCCCTCCTGGCCCTGGGTGCACTGCTGCACATGGGCTGGACCACCCTGACAGCGCGGGCCCTACGCCGCCCACCTCGCCTCGTGACGCCGCGACGCCCTCACGCACCGGGTCGTGGGCTGTCGCTTCCGTTCACGACGCCGCAGGTGTCCGCTGTCGTCTCGCGAGAGCTGGCCACCTGGTCGCGGGATCCCGCGCGCGGTGTGGAACTGCGCAGTGCCTGGCTGACCCCGCTGTTGATGGCGCTCATCATCGGGGTCACCGACTGGAGTTGGGCGCTGCCCCTCGTGGGTTCCGCGGCGGCGGTGTTCGGCGCGATGGTCGCGGTCAACACCTACGCCCTGGACGGCACGGCCCTGTGGCAGCTGCTCACCACACCGGGCGCCCTTCAGGCTGACGTACGCGGCCGGATGGCGGCATGGTTCTTGTTATTCGGCGTACCGTCGATCGTGTTGGCGGCCGTGTTGTGGGCCGTGACCCGGTCTCCGCTGGGCGTCGTCGCCATCAGCGGCGCCATCGCCGCAGCCGCAGTGGCCTGCGCCGTGGCACCGCTGATCGCGCTCCTGATGCCGGCTGTCGGCACCGATGCCCGCGATCGCCGCTACCCTGGACAACGAGCAGGCGATCCGACCGGTGGACAAATGACGATCTTCCCCGTGGTCCTGCTGGGCGCCATTCTCCCCGGCATCATCGGCACCACCACCGGGGGTCACTTGTGGACGCCGGTGCTCGCGGCCATCCTGCTAGCCGCGGTCAGCCTCTCCCTGACCCCCACCCTCACCGCGCGTCTGCTGCAGCGGCGAGGCGCCAGCCTGCTCGACGTGATGGTCTCCAGCGACGCTGCCCTGTTGCACCGTAATCGGCGTCATCGTTGGGGTTACCCGGGGGGATGGGGTTGAGTCGAATTTCGGCCCCGACGAGGCGAGCCCCGCGCCGACCAGCAGCAGTTAGTGGCAGATGCGCCTGGGGCGGTCGTCGTAGCACGATCGTCCCAGGCGCATCGTGATGCTTTTGGGTTCGTAAGCGCAACGGCCTTCGTATTCAAGGTAGGAACAAGCCTGAGGGGCTGCCGAAGATTAACTCGCCTATGTGGGTTCCGAAGGTGGTGTTGATCGGGCTTCGACGCGGTCGCGAAGGGCTGCGAGTGCGGCGGGCGGCTGGGTGGCAGGCGGGATAGTGGTGTCGTGTTGCTGGAGAAGCCGGGTGATTCTGGCCAGGGCGCGGTGCATTGCGGCGTGGTAGATCGACGTGATGTCGTGGCTGAGCGCGGCGCGTCCCAGTACTTGCGGGAGGTGAGCCGGAACGTGTTGCGGATCAGACTTCTGCACCGTGCGGAGCCACACGAGCGGCCAGTGACCGAGACCAAGCCCTGCCTGGCAGCCCTACGCCGGCGCAGGCGATCTGTTCTGGGAAAGCAGGTCTCTGCGGTGGTGGCCGGCGACGCCGAGCACTGTCAGGAGTGTTGCTATGGCCCGGTGCGAACCCCGGTTTGGGGGAGCAGGTTGGGAGCAGCGGCGAGCCACGGCACGTACTGCCGCAGCCAGGCGTCCACACCGGGCAGCGCGAGGACTCGGGTGATCGCGCCGGCGACGACGATCGCCTGCGCGACAGCCGGCAGGGTGTCCACGCCGGCCGTCGCGGCGGCGACCGGCAGCAGTGACAGCGCGCCGAGGCCGGCGGCCGCCACGGTACGCAGCGTCGCGCGCCATGGGTAGCGGGTCTGGGTCGGGGCCACGGGGGGAGTTGGGGTCGTCATGACGAGCACCTCCGACGGTAGGGTCCAGGGACTGGTTCATATCCCAAGAATGCCTGCTCAGGGGCGGTTGGTGAATGCCGCGTTGCCCCCGGGGAGCGGACGGGGGCAGGGGAAGATCATGGCGGGACGAGTCGCCCTGAGCGCGGTCGAGGCTCGGTCTGGGAGTCGCTGACCCCGACGCGTCGGTGGGCGCACAAAGTCGCCGCCAAGTGGCCACCAAGTCGCTGCTGGCCTGATCCTCGTATGAAACGCACGCTTGCGGGGGCGGCAGCCCTCCTCACGACGCTCGGAGTGCTGACGACCCCGGGCGCGGCCGGCGCTGTTCCGATCTGTGAAACCAATCCGCTGGGCTGCGAGCCCCCGCCACCACCACCGCCACCACCGACGCCGACCGACAAGGCACCCACCGGAGCGGCCCAGGCCACCGGGCCGCAGAACAACGGTGTCCTCGGCATCACCGGCTGGGCCGCCGACAGCAACGGGTGGCCGGTCACCGTGGACATCACCTTCGACGGAGCCCTGGTCGCGTCCAAGCCGGCCAGCGACTTCCGGACCTGGCTGCCGGCCGGGCCCCTCGGGTTCACCCACACCGTCGTCGTCCCGCCGACCGGGCCGGTCCGCCGGCTGTGCGCGACCGCACGCAACGTGCCCGACGGCAGCACACCGGTGGCGTCGGCCGTGCCGCTGGGCTGCGTCAGCTCCCGGCCGTCGAAGCCGACCGACCTGGTGTCGACGGCCGAGAGCGCCTACAACCGCAGCATCCTACGACTGGGCTGGACCGACAACGCGACCGACGAGACGTCCTACCTGGTCACGCTCAGCTACCTGCGTCGGCACTGGGAGGGCAACTACTCCTGGCAGGAGCCGATGAGTGAGTCCTTCGTCGTCGCGGCGCAGCCCGGTACCGGACGGATGTCGCTGGTGCTTTCCGACCAGGACGCCAACACCCATTTTCAGGTGCTCGTGAACAGCAGAGTCGGCGAGATCACCTCGGAGTCGCTGAGCGGCGGGGTCACGGCGCCGTGACCACAGGGGAGATGAGGGAGGTTCGCAGGTGAGACCAGGCAGAATCCGCAGGCGCGTGGGTGCCGCGGCCGTCGGGGTCGTCGTGGCGGTGTCGACGTACGCGGTGCCCGGCTACGCCGCGCCGGTTCCGATCGACGAGGCTGCCCTGCACGACAGTCTGTATGCCGCAGCGGTGCAGTCGCGCACGACCGGCGTCGCGGGCGTGGTCGACGCCGTCGTGGCGGCGGAGATCGTCGACTGGCGAGCGGCCCATCCGAACGTGGACGGCACGCAGGTGGTCCGCCACTTCGGACGCACCGACGCGGCCGTGCGGGCGGCTGTGTCCGGCGTCGGGTCGTCCGAGGGGCTCGCCGCGTTCGCGGCCGCCGCCGCGGGATTGCTCGCGGTCCCGGTCGACCAGGACCCGGCGCAGGCCGCGCTGGACCGGGCCGAGGTGCGCGGGTCCAGCCTGCGCGCCCTGCTGACCGCCACCACGGGGGAGGAACTTGGTGCGGTGGTCACGCCGACCGAGCAGGTGCGTACCGGCAGCCAGAACTTCCTGTGGGAGGTGTCGGCGCCGGGGCGGCTCGCCGGGGCGTGGAAGCGGTTGCACCGGGCGGCGTCAACCGACGCGGGGCTGCGCACGGCGTGGGACGGCACCTACGCGGCGCGCCTGTCGGTCCGGCTGGACACCCCGGCGCAGGACCTGATGGCCCTACCGGCGTTCGCGAGCCGGGTCGACCTGCCGGGCATCCTGGCCAAGAAGGACGACGAGGCGGCGTTCTCCGCTGCCGTACGCACGGCCGTGCAGGCGCAGTTCGAGGCGCTGGAGGCGCTGGCGAACGACCGGATCACCGCCGCGACCGCCCTCAACGCGAAGTTCCCGATCGAGGGCGCCAAGCCGACTGCGGCGGAGGAGGCGGCGGCCAAGAAGTCGGCCGAGGACGCCAAGAAGCTGGTCAGCGAGGCCGGCAGCCTGCTGACCGTGGTCCTCGGCGACATCGGGGGGATCTACGACCCGAAGTTCGCCAAGACCGTCAAGACGGTCGGTGACGCGCTGGTCAAATCGGTGACCTCGGTGATCTCCTACGAGATGACGATCGCCTCGGGTCAGCTCACCGGCGCCGCGTCGGCCGCCGCCGCCCTCTCGCTGACCGGCAACTTCATCGGTGCCGCGATGGCCCTGCTGCCGCTGTTCATGGGCCAGGAGTCGCCGGATCAGATGATCAGCAAGCAGATCAAGGGCCTCAGCGAGCAGGTCCGGCGGATGGCCGAGGGAATCGGCGACCGATTCGACCGGGTCGATGCGAAACTCACCGCGATGTACGACGGCCTGAGCACCCAGCTCGGTCTGCTGGGCCAGGACGTCAGGGAGGTCAAGCGGATCCTCGGCGTGATCGGGGACCAGCTCCACACGATGGATCAGAAGATCGACCAGATGGCGCTGGCCAACCAGGCTGCCTTCGAACAGTTGGCCGCGGACGACGTCGACGACGCCACCGACCGCTACCTGCACCGGGCCGTCCGCGTCGACGGTGGCGCGATCGGGTCGGTGGCCGAGTACTTCGACGAGGTCGACTCGCCGACCCGGACGTTCGCGACGACGGCCGCGAAGAAGGCCCCGTTCGTGGTGCCCGCGGGCACGTCGACCGCGAACCCGGTCAGCGTCCTCGACCTCCATCTGCCCAACGGCGCGATCGACTACCTCGCCGGGTGGGCGGCGGCCAAGGGCGTTCCGCTGCGGCCGGCCACCGGCGACCAGGCGGTCAGCGGCGTGGCGAACCCGTCCGCCTGGCTGATCGGTGCCCGCGCGAACCTCGTCATGCAGCTCGAGAATCCGCAGTTCGCGGCGGCGGTCACGGCGGAGCACACCGCCGGCACCCTCGACGCGGGGAATCGGGTCAACCAGCGGGTGCGGCAGTTCAGCAACCCGGGCGCCGGTGGTGTCACCAACGAGCTGTTCACCCGGCTCGTCGCCGACTACCGGGCCGCTCTCGACGGGTGGTCCGACGCGCTCGACGACGTGGGGCGCGCCGTCCGCTGGAACCAGACCGATCCGGCCTACCCGGCCGCCGGCAACGACCGGACGTACGACCTGTGGGGTGCCCCCGACCAGGCGCTGCCCGCGGCGGCGCAGATCCCGGACGCGCCCGGCCTGACGCCCTGCCGGGTCGGCGACATCGGTATGCCCGCCTGGTCGGTCCCCGCCACGCTGCGCAACTCGGACCTGCCCGCCTACTACGACCTGCTGGCCTACGCGGCGCCGCCCGGCTACCGGCCGACGCTGCGCACCTGTATCGAGGGCGACTTCGTCAACGTCAAGGAGACCATCAGGCCCAAGTACGAGATCTACTCCGGCGACCTGAAGATCACTCTGCGCCACCAGGTGAAGCAGGGCGGCAGTGAGACCTGGCAGGACGTGCGCAGTGTCACCACGACCCGGCCGGTCGGCGTCTACTGCGAGATCTACAACGGCAGCGGGCCCTATCCCGACACCGAGTGCCACAGCCCGTCGGACTACGTGCTCACCCAGTGGCCGCAGTACCTCAACGCACTGCAGACCCAGGGCACCGTCACCACCCATCCCCAGGTCGACAACGACACACTTGCGCGTACCCGGTCGATGCTCTCCGGACGGCAGAAGTACTTCTACCGGGTGGCGGCCGCCGGCACCGGTGTCGAGGCCCCGCCGGTCACCACCTGGGCCGTCTCGCAGACGTTGTGGGAGAAGGGCCGCCAGCTCGCTGAGTCCGTTCGACTGTTGCAGGCGTTCACCCAGTTGGGCTGGGCGAGCGCGCTCGATCGGGACGAGATGATGCACCTCGTCCTGTTCGGTGACCGCTCGCTGCCCGGCGACTACACCGCGCCGCGTGGCGACCTCAACGGCGACACGGGCCGGCGTTACCTCCAGACGGCGTACGCCCAGGCGGTGAGCAACTACGCCGGCTGCGCGCAGGCCGTCGACTGGGATCCCTGCCAGGGCCTGAATTCCGGGTTCGACGCGAAGCAGGGCCAGAACCCGTACTTCGCGTGTGGGCAGGTCGACCGGCCCAACGCGCCGGTCGACCCGCTGGGCCGGTGCGTCTACGCCGTCGCCGGTGACCGGACCAACGAGCTGGCCGGCCGGTACGCCCACTGGTCGGCGGAGATTGCCGGCGGCCGGCACCGGGAGGGCATTCCGGAGGTCACCACCGTCACCAACCTCCTGCGGATCACCAACGAACACCTGCACTGACCGGGGTCGGCACGACGCGGCGGACCCGCACCAGCTCGGTGTGGGTCCGCCGCCCGTACGCGGGCTGACGCCCCCGGCCGCGGGGACTGTCCGCCAGTTGTCTGCACGTGCCGCCGCACTGACCTACGCTCCTGCCCGTGCTGAGAATCGGGGTCCTCGGTCCGCTGCGGGCGTGGCACGGCGACGTGCCCGTGGAACTCGGTCCGCTGCGGCAGCGTGCCGTGCTGGCCCGACTGGCCACCATGGTCGATCAGGTGGTCCCGGTGGACCGGCTCATCGAGGACCTGTGGGCCGGCGACCCGCCACCGCGCGCCCAGGCGGCACTTCAGGTGTACGTGTCCAACCTGCGTCGGGCCCTCGAACCGGACCGGCCGCCCCGCAGCCCCGCACAGGTGATCGTCACCGCCGCGCCCGGCTACGCGCTGCGGCTGCGGGCGGAGCAGCTCGACGCGGGGCGGTTCGAGGCGTCGACCCGCTCGGCGATGGCCGTGCTCGATGCGGATCCCGAGGAGGCGTACCGTCGGCTTGACGCGGAGCTGGCCTGCTGGCGCGGCCCGGCCTACGTGGAGTTCGCCGATGAGGGCTGGGCCGCCGCGGAGTCGGCCCGGCTGGCCGAGTTCCGTCTTGTCGCCATCGAACACCGGGCCCGGGCGGCGCTGGCGTTGGGCCGGGCCGAACAGGTCGCGCCCGAGCTGGAGCGGCATGTCCAGGCGCATCCGCTGCGGGAACAGGCGGTCGCCCTCCTGGCCCTGACCCTGTACCGATCCGGCCGGCAGGCCGACGCGCTGGCCGTGCTCCGGCGGCTGCGCACCGAACTGGCCGACCAGCTCGGCGTCGACCCGAGCCCCGGCCTGCGGGCCCTCGAGACGGATCTGCTGCAGCAGGCGCCCTCCCTGGAACAGCCGACGCCCACCACGCACCTCCGGCTCGCCGCGCCGCGATTCCCCGCCGCGGTCGTGGCGTCCGCTCCGGTGGACGGGGACCCGTTGCCCCGACCAGATGAGTTGGCCCGGCTGCGCGAGGCCGCCGCGTACGCCGTCCGGAGGGGATTCCGGATGTCCTGGGTGCTGGGCGACGCCGGCGCGGGAAAGTCGACCCTTGGTCGGCTGCTGGTCGGGCAGTTGACGGCCGACGGTTGGCGGACGGCCATCGGCCGCTGCCCCGAGCTGGACGGGGCCCCGCCGGCCTGGGCCTGGGGTGAGGTGCTGCGCGCGCTGCAGACCACCGCTCCGCCGGCACCCGCGCATGCCGACCGGCTCGCCACGCTGCTCAGCGAGGGCGGTGCCCCGCTGCCGACGGGCGGCGAATTCCACCTCCGCAGGGCGGTCGGCGACTACCTCGGCACCGTCGCCGCTGGCGGGCCGCTGCTGCTGGTCCTCGACGACCTTCACTGTGCCGATGGGGAGACCCTCCAGGTGCTGCGGCACCTGGCCGTCGCGTTGGTCGACCGGCCGGTGCTGGTGGTGGCCACCTACCGTCCCCACGAGGTGAACGCCGACCTGGTCGCCGCCCGTGGCGCGCTGACCGGGGGGTGTGGTGAGGACGTTGTCCTCGCCGGTCTGTCCGAGACCGACGTCGCGGAGCTGCTGCGGCGCCACGGCGCGGGGATGGTGGGCCCGGACGTGGTCCGCGCGGTCTGGCAACGCACCGGCGGCAACCCGCTCTATGTCACCGAGACGGCCCGGCTGATTGCCGCGGAGGGACCGGCGGCGGCCGTCGCCGGGGTGCCGGTCGGCCTGCGGCACGTGTTGCGCCGCCGGCTGGCCCGGCTGCCGGCAGCCGCCCGGTCGACATTGCGGACCGCCTCGGTGATCGGCCAGGACGTCGATGTCGACCTGCTGATCGAGGTGGTGGGCGGCCCGGAGGAGACGGTGCTGGACGGGTTGGAGGCCGGGCTGCTGGCCGGGCTGCTCGTCGAACCCGCTCCCGGGCGGGTCCGGTTCGCGCACGCGGTGATGCGCGACGCCCTCTACCAGGACATTCCGCTGCTGCGCCGCACCCGCGCGCACCAGCGTGCCCTGGAGGCCCTGGAACGGCGTCGGCCCCACGACGTGGCCGGCCTGGGCCGGCACGCCCTGGCCGGGCTCTCCACGTCCACCGCCGAGCGGGCGTTGCGGTACACCACCGCCGCCGCCCACCACGCCACCGATCTGGACGCGCCCCGAGAGGCTGCCGCGTTGTGGTCGGGGGTGGGCCGGGCGATTGCGCTGCTGCCCGAGACACCCCTGGCGACCCGGCTGGCGGGCTGGTGTGCGCGAGCCGCGGCAACCGCCCGCGCCGGCGACATTCTCACCGCCCGGCAGATACGCGGCGAGGCCGTCGCGCTGGCGGCCATGGCCGCCGATCCATCCGCCCTGCGTCGGGCACTGAACTGCCTGGATGCCCCGGTCGCCTGGACCGTCCGGCCGGACCGCGCGGTCGACACGAAGTTCGTCGCCGCCGTCGAGGCCGCGCTCGCTGCTCTCGGTTCGGACGCCCCAGTGTCCCGCTGCGAGCTGCTGTGCACCCTGGTCTTCGAGGTGGAGGGCGCCGACGACGACCGGGCCGACGAGGCCAGCCGCGAGGCTCTCTCGCTGGCGCGCGAGTCGGGGCAGCCAGGACTGCTGTGTCGGGCGCTCAACGCCCGCTACTTCCCCGTGATGGCGCCGGCCCGGCGTGCCGAGCTGCCGGCCGTCGGCGAGGAGATGCTGCGGGTGGCCACCGCCCACGGACTGACCGGATACCGGGCCCAGGCTCATCACATCCTCTTCCAGGCGGCGCTGCACCGGGCCGACCTCGTCGACGCTCGCCGGCACGTCGACAAGGCGGTGGAGCAGGCCAACACCGGACAACTGGCACTGATGCTGGCCGTGCTGTCCTGGTTCGACGGGCTGACCGCGTTGCTCGCGGGGGACTATCCGCTCGCCCTGCGGCGCTACGGCGAGGCCGCGACGCGGATGGAACAGGTTGGCGGGCCCAACGCGCAGGCGATGGGAATGCTCGGCCGGTTCGTCGTGGGGCTGACCGGGGGCGGCGCGGCCCAGTCGGTGCCTGAGCTGCGGCAGGTGCACGCCCGGGTGCCCCAGGACAGCCACGACCTGCTCGCCCTGGCCCTGGTGGAGGCCGGCGATCTGGAGCAGGCGCGCGCCGTGTGGAAGCCGGAGCTGCCGATCCGGCCCGACTACTTCTGGCTGCTGTGGGCATGCGTGCGCGGCGAGGTCGCCGCCCGACTCGGTGACCGGAAGGTCGCCCGCAAGTCCTATGCCGAGCTGACACCGTGGCGGGGGTGTTTCGCGGGTCTGGAAACCGGTTCGCTGTCGCTGGGTCCTGTCGACAACACGTTGGCGGCGCTGGCCGACCTGCTCGACGACCCGTTGGCGGCGGGTCGGCACCGAGCCGACGGGCTGAGCCTGGCACGGCGGGTCGGCGCGGTGCCGTGGGCGACGAGCATCGCCGGTTGACGACCTCGCCGCGTGGCCCGCGACCGGCCAGCCGGAGCGTCCACCGGTGCCGACCATGCGTCCACCGTGAGGCTGGATGAGTGTGGTTGCTCGGGTGAGTGGTGCCGCAGGCGGCACAGTCCATCGGGCACGGATCGGTCAGTGACCAGTTCGCGTATCCGCCGACCTTCCATCCCGGCGCGAGCGACAAGTCGCTCCGATAGTGGGGACGGCTCTCGTCTTCGTCGTCATCCCACTCGTCGAGCCGTTGGCGTAGGTCATCGGGGAGCAGGTCCGCGTATTGGTACTCGCGGACCTGCTCGGGAACACCACACACGGAAGCGGCAGGTACATGTCGCTGATCACCGGCGGCTCGGGAGGCGCTTCGAGTAGCGAGCCGACGGATCGGCTGGGGTGAACCGGGGCTGTCGCCGTGCAGCTGTCGCTTGAGGACCATGATCTGGTGCCGGAGAGCGAGGATCTCGGCGTCCTTGTTGCTGTCGCTCGTCGGTAGCAGCCGTAGCAGCGCGAGGGCGTTGGTCACGCCGAGTAGGCCAGTCGAAACAGCACACTCGTCATCGTCGCGCAGTGCTCGACGTAGGGCACCGTCGCGATTCAGCCGAGAGGGTCCGTGTCGGCACCAGCCGCCTGGCCTCGCTGATCAAGATGACTGTGGCCAGCGTGGATGAGGTTTTCGGCACCCACAGGGTCCGCGTCGACCGGGTCGTCACCCAAGCTGCGCCGTTGACGGCACCGCCTGGCCGGTCAGCGTGGCCAGCTCGCGTCGATGGCGCGCAGGGTCGTGTCGAGATCCTGCCGGCCGGCGATCCACGCGGTGGTCTCGCGCCAGAAGGATCCGGCGCCGACCGCGGGCGGCATGGAGTCCGAGCCGTCGAACCGGAAGGTCCGCACACGGTTCAGGATCTGTGCATGGGTCGCGTCGACCGGATGCGCGTAATCGCCCGGGCTCACGTCGGTGAAGGCCGAGAGGGTGCCGCCCTCGTGCGCCCGCGACTGACGGAACCAGTCGGCAGTCGTCATCAGCCGGGCGGTCTCCCGCACCGCCGGCCGGTCCTGGACCAGCGCCAGGATGTCGCCGCCGATGACCGCCCGGCTGCCGTCGGCCGCGTCGGAGCCGGCCGGGGCCGGGAACGGGAAGACGTCGTAGTCGCTGCCGGCCTTCGTGCCCTCCGGGAAAGAGCCCACGATGAAGCTGCTCTGCTTGTTCAGCCAGCATCCGGGCGGGGACTGGAACATCGGCTTGAGCGCCTCGGGAAAGGTGGTCGACACGATGTGGCCGCGTCCGCCGAGCGCGTTGCCGTCGGCGAGAGCGACCTGCTCGAACATCGTGAACGCCCGCTTGATCTCCGGCGCGGTGAACGGCAGCTCGCCGGCCACCCAGCGGTCGTAGACCTCCGGGCCGGCGGTCCGCAGGACCAGGTCCTCGATCCAGTCCGTGGTCATCCACCCGGTCGCCCCACCGTCGGCGATGCCGATGCACCAGGGCGCCGCCTTCTGCTCTTCGCGGATGCGCGCAGTGAGGGCCAGCATCTGCTCCCAGGTGGCCGGCGCCTGGTACGCCGCCTTGCGGAACGCCTGGGGCGGGTACCAGACCAGGCCCTTGAGGTTGAGCGAGAGCGGCACGCCGGCGAGGGTCCCGCCGACCACCCCGTTGTCGATGAGTCCCGGGCGCATCCGGCGGCCGAGTTCGTCGCGGTCGAAGAGGCCCATCTTCTCCAGATCCTTGACGTCGCCCTTCTCGGCGAACTGCGACAGCAGTGCGGGCTGGGGCAGCAGCAGCAGGTCGGGCGGGTCGGCCGAGCGTAGGCGTTCGGGGGCCTCGTTCTCGAAGTCGCTGGAGGTCACGTACGTGACGTGGATGCCGCTCGTCTTGGCCCACTGGTCAAAGTGTCTCTGCATGTATTTTTTGTGGTCGGAGGTCGCACCGAGGATGGTGACGGTCTCCGGCGGGCCGGTCTTCGCGCTGCCGTCCGGCTCTTGTTCGCTGCATCCGGCGGCCGCGACCAGCAGCACCGCCAGGGCGTAGGCCCCGGTGAGATGACGCAACATCGTTGTCCTACCTCCTGTGACAGCCTGGGCGGGGACCACGACAGCGACCACATCGCTGCCCTTCGATGGTCATTTCTGCCGGACCGTGCCCGGCGCGGAGGGCGGCAAACCGACCCCGTGGTGGCCACGGCCGGACAATCCCCGCGATGACCGGTTCCTGCCCGGGTACCCGGCGCTACAGCCAGCCCCGCTGTGCCGCCTGGACGCCGGCCTGGAATCGGCTGGCGGCGCCGAGCCTGTCGAGCAGCAGGGAGACATGGCGCCGGACGGTCCGCACCGAGATCCCCATACTGCGCGCCGCCGACTCGTCGGTGACGCCGAGCGCCAGCAGTTGCAGCAGCCTGCGGTCACTGTCGCTGAGCCCACCACCGGCCGACGCCGTATGGTCCGGGCCGCCGAGCCGCTGGGAGTGTGCCCAGCAGGACTCGAAGAGGGCCGCCAGCGTTTCGGAGACGGCGGGGTCGATGACGATGACGGTCTCGAGACGGCCTTCGTGGCCGGTCGTGAGCACGGCGGTGACCCGGTCGACGACGATCGCCGTGGCAGCCACATCGGCCGCCGTCCGAACCTGACCGCCCTCGCTGACCAACTCGCCCACGTACGCCAGGTCGTCCTGATGCACCAGCCGGTCGTGGGGATAGAGCGCCCGGATCGCCACGCCTCGGCGCAGCGCACACCGGTCCAGGTCCGCAGAGGCGCCGGTGAGCCCGTGCACGACGGGGCGGTGACTCTGCAGGGCGACGATCTCACGGCTGGCGCCGCGGACCAGCTCGTCAAGCTTGGCCTGGCGCAGCGGCCAGCTGCGGATGCGCTGCCCCGGGCCGCCGCCGTCACCGGTCAGCTGCGCCGCCATCATCGCGGAGAGGTGTACGCGCGCTCGCATGGCATTCGCACGCTGACGGGCCGCGGCGGCCTCGATGTCGGCGAGCCGCTGGGCGAGCACGACGTCGGGCACGACCGGCGCGAGCTGCCCGGGGCGCCGAGGATCGTCGACCAGCAGACCCTCCCGGATCAGTGCCGCCCGGCTGGCGAGTACGGCGTCCTCTTTCTCACCGAGGTGCCGGGCGACCTGCGCCGCTGTCCATGACGGGTTCCGCAGCCAGGTTTCGTACGCCTCCTGGTCGATCGTCGTCAGTCCCAGTGCTTCGAGCATCGATACCCCCGATCGTCGATGTTGTCGGCCGGGTCCGCGAGCCCGTGCCGGTGACCCGCTGCAGGTGGGTGCCAAAAGGGGTGGCGGCATCGGCATGCCAGCCGATCGGCGTTTGACCGAAGCCGGCCCGGAAATCGGACCGGTGAGCAGAATTCGACGTATGTCGATAGTTTTGGAAGGGGAGCGTCCATGACGAGCGCGCAGGAACCGCCCGACGACGAGATCACCGCGGAACTCGAGCGGTACTCCCGGGTAGCGGTCACCGGAGGATCCGGATTCGTCGGCCGTCATCTGGTTTCGGCCCTGGCCGCGCGGCACGGGGATGTGGTCGCCCTTGACGTGGCACCCCCGCCCGTACCGCATCCGCGCCGCACCCAGACCCGCCATGTGGACCTGCGCGACGCCCAGGCCGTCGAGGCCGCCGTCGCCGATGCCGACCTGGTCATCCATCTGGCTGGGAACGCCAGCGGAACCGTCTCGGTCGAGCGGCCCCGCTTCGACTTCGAGACCAACGCGGTGGCGACTTTCAATCTCTGTGAAGCGCTGACGAAATCGGGCGTCGCTCGGCTCGTCTACCTCTCCTCGGCGATGGTGTACGGCGTCCCGCAGGTGACTCCCGTGCCGGAGACGCACCCCGTTGCCCCCTTTCTGCCGTACGCGTCGTCGAAACTGGCCGGCGAACACGCGGTGATCGGCTTCTGCCACGCCTTCGGCCTCGAGGCCACCATCGGCCGGGCCTTCACGCTGTACGGTCCGGGGGAGAAGCCGCAGATCGCCGGCGGCGAGGTGTCCCAGTTCCTGCGCTGGCACCTGCGGGGCCTGCCGATCCACGCCGCCGGTGACCCGGACCGCAAGACCCGCGACTTCTGCCACGTCGAGGACCTGGTCCAAGGCCTGCTCCTACTCGCGGTGCGGGGCCGCAGTGGGGAGGTCTACAACATCGGCTCCGGCACCGAGACGTCTCTGCGGGAGCTCGCCCACGTCATCGAGACCGTGACCGGCGAACCCGCCCGGCTGGTCAGCGACGGAACGGTCACTGAGGACACGTACCGCATGGTTGCCGACATCACCAAGCTGGGTAAGCTCGGCTACCGTCCTCGCATACCCCTGCTGGACGGCGTCCGGAACCTCGCCGACGCGCTGGGCGACCGGCCCGAGTTGCCCGGCGTGGAGACCATCTTCCGCGCGGAGCAGCGCCTCGCCGCCAGTTCCGGTCGGGCCTGACCAGCACCCCGCCCTCATGCCCGGTGCTCCGGGTCCCGCGCCGGAGCACCGGGCATGATGAGCAGAGTCGTGAGGACCGACGCACCGACGACCACGGCCCCGATGAACTGCGTGGAGCTGTATCCGGAGCCGGCGCCGATCATGGTGAGGTAGACGGCGACCGAGACCGCGCCGCCGACGTGCGTGGTCGATTCGAACAGCGCGGAGGCGAGCCCTCGATCCTCCGGCGCGGCGTCGCCGATGCACTCTCGGGTCAGGCCCACGTAGATGGGGCCCGCGCTCAGTCCCCAGAGGACCAGGTACACCACCAGCGCGGTCAGGGACCCGGCGGTGCCGAACGCCACCAGGGCCAACGTGATCGAACACAGCAGGAGAGCCAGTGCCACGACGCGGCGGGAGCCGTAACGCCGTACCAGCCGGCCGGCCGGAGCGGCACTGATCACGGCGCCGAGCAGCACCGGAGCCAGCGCGATGCCGGCCTGCGCCGCGGACAACGAGTACACGTCCTGCAACTGCAGGCTGCCCACGACCACGACCGCGGCGTACGCCGCCGAATGCGCACCGAATGCCAGGCAGCTGGCCACCAGCCGGCGGGACCGCACCACCGACGGCTTGATGATCGGGTTGCGAACCCGCCGCTCCCACCACACCAGCGCGTTCAGCATCAGCACGCCAGCCAGGACCGGCGACACCGTCGCCAGTCCTGGCCCGTGCTCACCGATCCGGGTGGCTCCGTAGATCACGGCGAGCAGCCCACCGGTGACCAACGCCGCCCCGGTGACGTCGAGCCGCTCCCGCCGGCTGCCGGACGGCTCGTCGGCCGGCAGCAACAACAGCCCCGCCACCGCGGCGAGCGCCGCGGCCGGAACAACGACGATGAACACCCACCGCCAGCCGAGGTACGAAGTGATCACGCCGCCGAGGACCGCCCCGGCCATGCCGGCCGTGTTCGCCGCGGCCGCCACCACGGAGAACACCCGGCTGCGCCACGGCTCATCGGGAAAGAGGGTGGCAGCCGATGCCAGCGCCGCGGGAATGGCGAACGCCGCCCCGAGGCCCTGCATCACCCGGCCCACCAGCAGGAGCGCCAGCGTGCCCGCCACCCCGGAGAGCAGCAGCCCGGTCCCGGTCAGCGCGAGACTGGCGACGATCACCCGGCGCCGGCCCCAGACGTCGCAGACGCGGCCGCCGAGGACGAGGAAGCCACCGATGGTCAGCGAGTAGAGGGTCACCACCCACTGCAGCTGCGCGGGCGGTACTCCGAACTCCGCGCCGATGTCCGGCAGCGCCGTGGCGACGGCGAGACTGTCGAACAGCACCAGGAACATAGCGCCGGCCAGCACCAGAGCGGTAGGCCAGCCATGCCTCACCGGCCGCGCCGCGGGCGCCGTCGTCTGCGATTCCATCAGTCCTCCGTGCTCGCCGTATGACCGTCCTCGCCCTCGTCCCCGGCTCGGCTATCCGGCCGATTGCGCCTGTCCAGCGGGCGCCGGCAGGTCGTATCCGTACTGCCGGGCCACCGCACCGAGCTCGGGATCGGAGAAGTACCCGGCCAGGCCCGGTGTCATCCAGGATGTCCAGCCCGACACCGCGCCCTTGCGGATCATCCGCGGTTGCCGCTCCCCTGTGGCGTCCTGCGCCACCACGGCGTCCTCGTGCGCCCGCATCCGCTCGAAACTGCTGGCCTCCGCGGCGGCGCGGAGGGTGTCCGCGGTGACGTCCACCGCAAGCTCGCGCAGCGCCGGCTCGAGTACCTCCACCGGGCGCTGCTTGAGGTCCTCGAAACGCAGTACCGTGGCATGCTCGTACCCCTGGGCCTGTTCTTCCCAGGCCTGGTAGAAGGCCGACCAGTCCTCGACCGGGTTGGACGAGAAGTCACCGGGACCGCGCAGCCAGTCCTCGAACTCGTCGGGCACCTTGTCCCACTCCTCCTCGCCGAAGGAGCGGCGCCACTGGTGCAGCGAGTAGAGGGCGTCGCGCGGATCCCGCACGATGATCCAGACTCCGCCCACCGGGAGCCCGTCGAAGATCTCCGGGGGGTGGTGCGACTTGACGAAACGCGGCCACCGGCGGATCGCCCCAGGACCTCCGGCCTCGCTGTCCTTGTCGTGCAGCGAGGCGAGCCGGTCCCGGTAGGCCGCATGCGTTCGCACGCCGACGGCCGTGCCGTCCGCCTGCAACCGCTCGGTGTAGGCGTCGACGTAGTTGAGTCCCGCTTCGAAGAGGATGTTGCCGATCAGCGACTGGCCAGCCCCACCGCAGCTGGCCACGACGATGTCCCGTGGACCGAGCTGCTTGAGGTTGTCTGCGTACAGCTCGCTGAGCCGTGCGCGGGCCAGGGTCGAATCCGGCCGGTGTGCCATGAAGGTGTTCCTTTCTCTTGGTGATGGATCTTTGCGGACGGACGTCGTACGCACCGGCTCAGCCGGGCGGACGACCCCGGCTGAGGCATCATCGGGTCCAGTCGGGGGCGAACTCGGGATCGCTCAACCGCACTGAGCGCCGCTGGGCCAACTCACCGATCGCCTTCATGTCGTCGTCAGCGAGCACGAAGTCGAATACCTTGAGGTTCGCGACCAGATGGGGTACTGCGGTCGAACGGGGAATCGCTGCGACACGCGGCTGCTGTACCAGCCAGCGGAGGGCGATCTGCGCCGGGCTGCGGCCGTACCGATCGGCCAGCGACCGCATCAGCGGCGCACGAGCAACGGCGCCCTGCGCGAGCGGCGAGTACGCGGTCAGGCAAAGGTCCAGCTCGTTCGCCCTGTCGAGTAGTTCCTCCTGGGCGAGCAACGGGTGGTACTCGACCTGATCGCAGAAGACCGGGGCGTGCCGGGCAGCCTCCAGCAGCAGCCCGGAGGGGAAGTTGCTGACGCCCACCTGACGGGCCTTGCCGGCCTCCCGCACCCGGCGCAGGGCGGTCATCGTCTCGGCCAGCGGCACGTGCGGCGCGGGCCAGTGCAGCAGGAGGAGGTCGACGTATTCGGTGCCCAGCCGCCGCAGGCTGGCGTCGGCGGAGGCGTACACCCGGTCGGCCGCCGCATCCGTCCACCACACCTTGGTGGTGATGAACAGCTCGTCGCGAGGGACGCCACTGGCCCGCACGGCGCGGCCCACCTCGCCCTCGTTGCCGTAGAACGCCGCCGTGTCCAGATGGCGGTAACCCAGGGACAGGGCCGCCGAGACGGTGGCGAAGCAGGCGTCACCGCGTAGTTCGCCGGTACCCAGGCCGAGACGGGGAATCCGCTCGTCCCCGCGAACGGTAACGTCCATGAGATCCTCCTCCCCTCGCGCGGAGGCTCAGTCCCGGCGGCGGACGGCCCAGGCCTTCGTCAGGTAGGTGACGTCGACCGTGTCGCGGTCGGCCAGCCGCTGCTCGGCGTAGCGCAGGAACGCGGCGAACTTCTCCTCACCGAGCTGTGCGCGCACGTCGTTGACGGCTCGCCACGCCCCGAGGTGCTGCTCCACCGGCTGCACATCGACATGCCGGCCTTCGAGGTAGAGGATGTCGTCGAAGCCGGGATGCCCGGCCAGGCGCTCGGTCAGCGTCTCGGTGAAGCTGCCCTTGCCGAAGGCGGTCTTGCGCATCCCCGGCTCCAGGCGCGTCAGCTCCTCCTCGATGTCGGCGAGCAGCGGGTTGGCGTCCAGCTTCCGGGTGTTCCACAGCGCCACGAACCATCCGCCCGGGCGCAGCACCCGGCGGAACTCCTCGGTGCCCTTGTCGAAGTCGACCCAGTGGAAGGAGGAGGCCATCGTCACCAGGTCCGCTGACCCGCTGTCCAGGCCGGTCGCCTCGCCGCTGCCGACCCGCCAGGTGATGCCGGTGCCCTCCGAGTCTCGCTGGCCCACCCCGCGCATGTCGTCGTTGGGCTCCACCGCGATGACCGAGCGGAATGCGGCCTCGGCGAGCATCCTGCTCCAGATGCCGGTACCCGCGCCGACGTCCACGGCGTCCAGTTCCCCCGGGTCACGGCCGAGAAGGCCGAGGATCGCCGCGCGGACGGCGGGAGAATACCCGGATCGGTAGGCCGAGTAGTTCTCAGCCAGGCCGGTGAAGTCACCGAGCCGCATCGTCTGTGTGTCGGTCATGGTTGTCGTCCTCTCTGTCGGCCGGCGCGTCACCAGCGCCGGTCAGTCGGATGATTCAGCGGATGGTCTGCGGTAGGGCCGGCCCGGCGCCGGCCTCGGTCAGAAGCCCGCCGATGACTGGGCTCAGCGCTTCGGCGACCAGCGCATTGCCGCGCCGGCTGCAGTGAGGTCCGAGCCGGCCGTGTACGAACAGGCCGTCTCGATCCGGATCCCGGCGGAATCGCTCGGTGAGGTCCACCACCCGCAACGTCGGCGACACCTCGGCAAGGAACCCATGGTGCGCGCTGCCGCCGTCGCGCCTCTCCAGGTCGGCCAGTTGCGGTATGACGAGCAAGACCGGGTGCTTGCCCGCGGCACGGCACACGGCCGCGAAACGCTCCACCAGGGCCCGCATCAGTCCTCGCGCGTCCGGGTCGGCGTACAGCCGTGCCGTCCAGCGGGCGTTGTCGCGCAGGACCACGCGGAACGCCGCGCGGATCGCGGGCTCACGGCCGCCGTCGCCGCGGATCAGCCCACCGGCGAGGTGGGCCAGCACGGGAAGGTGGCGGCGCGCCCGGCGCACGAGCTTGGGCAGGTACGGGAATCGCAAGATGTCGGGGCGGAACTTGCCGGCGTGGAAGGGGTCCAGACGGGTGATCTCCGTCAGCCGCTCCTGGTAGGTCAGGTACTCCTCCGGGCGCCGGACCGCGCTCGGATGCAGCCGCAGCCCCTCCGGGCCGAGCGTGAACCGCGGTTTGAAAGCCAGCACATTGCCGTACTCGAAGTAGTGCTTCCAGTAGGAGTGCACCCGCGCGACGGTCTCCGGGACCACCCCCATGACGACCACCTGGGCCTCGAGATCCGGCAGCTCCCGCTCCAGGCGCAGCAGAGCCTGGTCCAAACCGTAGTTACCCACGCCGTAGTTGACCGCGTTGACACCCAGCAGCCGGGACAGCTGATGGGGCCAGGTCTCGTCGTCCCCGACCAGCCGGCAGAAGGTGAATGAGTCACCGAAGCAGGCGACCGTTGCCGGCTCCGACTCGAAACCGGGATTGCGCCGGCGGGCACGCTCGTCCATGGCATAGCCGACACGGCCGCTGTCGGTGGTCTCCGTACCCTGCTCTCCAGGGCGCCGGCACCAGCCGAGCTCCGGGTCGAACGAGCGGGCGACGTGCCGTTGCACCAGCGCGGCCGGTATCGCCGGGGTTTCGTCCCCGGGCATGAGCAGCCAGGGGAAGCCGGGCTTGAGCCGCCGCACGAGCCGGGCGGCGCCGTACTCCACTGCCGCGTAGCCGCCGAGCACGGCGATCAGATGCCGGGCCCTCATCGCGCCACCGGGACGGGCAGGGCTGCGACGATCCGCTCGACCAGGTCGTCCGGTGTCCCGTCGCGTCCCGAACTGTCCAGCACCAGGTCGGGGGCGGCAGGTTCGGGGAAGGGGATGTCGACGCCGACCACGTCGCTGGTCTCGCCGTCGATTGCGGAGCGGTACAGACCTTTGGTGTCGCGGGCGACGACGACCTCCATCGGCACGTCCAGGAACACCTCGAAGTAGTGGGAGAGATGCCGCCGGTTCCACTGCTGCCAGTGCGGGAAGATGGACAGGACCGCGGCGACCACGTGGATGTTCTGCCGGTCGAGCATCAGGCACAGCTTGCTCAGCCGCTCGGCGTTGACCTCCCGGCCGGCGACGTCGTGGCTCACGCCGCCCCAGACCTCGCGCAGCAGGTCGCCGTCGAGGTAGACGAGGTTCGGCAGCTCTGCCCGCAACCGGGCGGCGAGGCGGGTGCCGATGGTGGTCTTGCCCGCCCCGGAGAGACCTATCAGCCAGATGACCATGTATGTGTCTCCCGTTCTTGGTGGAAAACGAGCCGGCCCTGCGCGACCAGGTCCTCGCAGACCGCCAGGTCCGTCGTGCTGTCGACCTCGCCCCAGGCGCCCTGGCAAGGCACCGTCTCGATCCGGTGTCCGGCCTTCAGGAGCCGTTGCAGCAGACTTGTCATGTCCAGCGCGTCGACCTCTGCCGGCGGCATCGCGTCCAACACGGCTCGTACGCCGGTCCAGGCGGACGGAGTGAACCGCAGCAGTCCCATGTACTGGCCCTGAACCTCCGCCACGGTCGCGGGGCGCGCACCGATCTGTTCCAGCGCACCGTCCGGTGCGAGCCGGAACGTCTCGGCGTCCACCCGCGGATCGGCGAAGCGCCGGTGCCACAGCTGCGCCCAGGCGGGGTCGTAGGCGATGGCCAGTCCGCCGGGGGCGCTGACGAGGCGCCGGACCGTCTCGGCGGTGTAGACGATGTCGGCGTACGAGACGACACACGGCGTGGTGGCCACCCAGTGCTCGGCAGCGAGCAGCGAGCGGACCATGTTGGTCTGCGCCCACCGCGGCGCGGGGATGACCGTCAGGCCCCGGTCGTTCAGCATCTCGGACCGGTATCCGGCGACGACAGCCAACTCCGCGATGCCGCCGGCGGTGAGCGCGGCCCGCTGCCAGGCGAGCAGTGGCCGGCCGGCCAGCGGAACCAGGCACTTCGGACGCTCCTCGGTGAGACCTCCCAGGCGGCTGCCGCGCCCGGCGGCCAGAATGACTCCCCTCATGGCTCTGCTCCGAAGTGGGCCCGCAAGACGCGGCGGTCCTCGCCGGCCAGCTCGATCGGAAGCCGCTCGGGATGCCACATGAGGCCGAGTACCGGCTCGGTCTCATGGCGGATGGCCTTGATGACGCCACCCGGCCCGGTCGCCCATGCCCGTAGCGGTGACCGGATCTCGGTGGCGCCCCAGTTGTGGTAGCTGTTGACGACCCGGCTGCCCCCGTCGATCCAGACCGGCTGCCGCTCGGTGACGTGGCCGGTGACCCGGTGCAGCGAGGCGCCGAAGCGGCGCAGCAGCATCTGCATCCCCCGGCAGACGCCCACGACCGGCAGGCCGCTTTCGTGCGCCACGTCGAGCAGGGCGCTCTCGGTGCGATCCCGGTCAGGGGCCTCACCACCGAGCTCCGCCAAGTCGTTGCCGCCGGTGAGCAACAGGCCGTCGACCGACGCGACACGCACCAGCCGCACGGCGCTGTCGACATCGTTGGGAACAGGCAGACCGGTCAGCCCGCAGGAACGGAGGAACGGCCACCACCGCTGATCGAGCGCGTCGCTGCGCACCCCGTGCGCCGGGTCGACGACCACACGCTGTGTGACCGCGACACACGTCATCGCAGCACCTCCACCCGGTGGTTGAGGCAATCGATCTTCAGGTAGTCGGCGGCGGCCCAGCGGTTGTACAGAACCTCACCCGCCCCGATGACGGCTGGAATGCCGAACTGGTGCGCGCGGATCGCCATGTGGGAGTTGGCGCCCCCGTAGCGGGTGACGAAACCGGCCACGCCCTCGGAAAAGATCCAGTCGTAGCCGGGGTCGCCGCTGGGCAGCATGAGAATCTTGCCCTGCAGGTCGGCCGGGTGCGCCGTGACCAGTTCCACGCGCCCGGTGGCGGACTCCTGGGTCACGTAGTTCGGCTCAGTGGCGGGCAGGTGGAACGATTTCACGTCCGCCGGGTCAGTGATCAGCGGCGGCAGCACGAGCCGGCGGGTGAGCTCGTAGCGCTGCCGTCCCTCGACGGCGCACCGGCGCAGCACCCGCGCGGGGTTCTCGGCACCGCGATACAGCCCGTCGATGCACTCCACGTCGACGTACGACATCTCCTCGGTGTCCATCCCCACGCTCTTGCCGAGCTGGGTGAAGAGCGCCAGCGCCTCACTCAGGTGGCGGGTGAACTCGAACTTCGAGTTCTCCCTCAGTTCGATGCTGGTAATGAAGAAGTTGAGCAGGCCGTACGCGTCCTGCTCCAGGCGGTGTTGCCGGAGCAGGTCGTCGATCTGGCGCATGGTCTTCGGCGGCAACCGGAACGGCTCCGGCGCCTGCACGTTGACCCGGGCGTTCGGCCAGTCGAAATATCCGTCCGGCTCCTCGTCGTAGCGGGGGGAGCGGATGTCGTAGGTCCCAGGACGCAGGAAGCCGTACCGGCGCAGGAATTCGGCGCGTGTCAGCGTGGTGCGGTCGCGCAGCATCCGGTTGGTCACCGTGTCGAGGGAGGCCATCAACCGGGCCACGTCCTCCTCGGTCAGCACGTCGATCTCGACCAGCGAGCCCAGGATCTCGGTGGCGATGAAGCCCAGTCGGGCGAAGCCGGCGAACGCCAGGGTGCCGAAGCGACGACAGTCCTCGAGCAGCCAGTAGATCTGAGTGGGCAGGTCCAGATCGGATTGGCGCACCTCGCCCAGTTTGGCGCGCAGCGAGGTGATGCTCGCGAGGTCCTCGCGGCGGGCCGGATGCTCGGGGTCCATGAGCCGGTTGGTCAGGGCGCGCAGCGAACTGACGATGTCGTCGCGTTCCTGAACGCTGAACAGGTGCTCGACCTGATTGGCGAGCCGCTCCTGCAGGGTGAAGGAGTAGCACGAGAACACCACGTCGAACTCGACCTTGTCGTGCAGCTCCGGGTTCGCGACGAGCCGGTCGATGTAGTGGTCGACCAGTCGCTCGGCGAGGTCGTCGTCGATGGATGCGGGAACGAGCGAGTTGCAGCTCTCCCGGACCCCGACGTACGGCAAACCGAAGAAGTCCACCATCAGGGGGAAGCCTCGTACGTCTCGATAGCCGTACCGGGCTCGCTGATCGGCCCAGAGGCCGTCGGTGATGAGGCGGCGGTACAGCGACAGGGCGAGTGGCCGGGGCCGGGTGCCCACGATCTCCGCGGGGTTCCAGTCCGGCATCACACCGAAGACCGTGCGCCGACCGCACAGGTGCGGATGCGGCTGACCCGCCGTCCGGAGCTTGGACGCGATGGCGCTCAGCGCCTGTTCGTGCTCGTCGTTGTCGAGAAGCGTCTCCACCACCATCGGGCGGACCTGGAGCAGGTACAGCTCACCGGTGACGTCGAACGCGAACTCGATGTCGAGGTTGTTGCGTTCGAGCAATTCCTCCAGCTCACGTGAGAGCTCCATGAGCTGCTGGATCCGGGCGTCGCCCCGGCCGGTGCCGCTGGTCTTCCAGGCGTAAAGAGTGCGCAGTCGGGCACGCGCTCCACTGGTCACCGCCGCCGAGTCCCCGTTCTCCTCGTAGTTGATGACGAGGTACGGCGCGCCGGTGTTGGGATCACAGGTGAAGACGACGCCGGTCATGGTGGCGTCACGCACCATCGGTTGCACCAGCACGAGCTGTTCACCGAGATCGTCGAGCACGGGCTCCTCGATCCGACGCTGGTACGAGTCGATGACCGCGTCGACCGCCTCGCGCAACTCCTGCCGGCCGGCGACACCCGCCACGGACAGATAGCTGCCCGGCATCAGCGTGCCCGGGTCGTCCTCCTGCCGGGTGCTGCTCCGCACGATCAGCGGCTCGTTGCCCCACGGCCTGCTCAGCACGTCGTCCAGAACTTTCTCCGGGACAGTCCGCCATTCCGTGACGGAAAAGTACCGGAGGGGCAGCACGCGTGCCCTGCGAACGAGCGGGGCCAGCTGTTCCAGCGTCTCGGCCTTGGAGCCGAAAAGAGCGGTCGGCGTGCCGCGCTGCATCGCATGCCCGGCAGACGGGGAGTGACTCACCGCAGAGGTCAGGGCAGGATGATGTGATGCCATGATGCTCCTTTGCTTCCGGACGTCCGGCGGAAATCCCGTCTAGTGGTTGAGATGCGTGCGACGGCAACGCGACTGCGGCAGTCTCGGCGCTGTCCCGGGCCACCGTCCGCCTATTGGGAGATGCGCCCAGCTGCGGAAATCGTGCGCTGTCTGCGCGTCGCGGGCGATTGGCGGACACGTCAGCAGTTCAATTTCTGCAGCCCTCGTCTCGTCAACTCGGTGAACTCTTGCTGAAGCGTTTGCTACCCGCTCGATCGTCGGCCTAACACCGTCACGTTTTCGTCATCTGAAGTCGGCCCACTGTGGACACCGCACTATTTTGAGCGACCTCATTGACAACTATGGGTCTCAATGGCTATTGCGGCACCTCGACATGGCATTCAAGATCGAATTTGTCGACCAGGTACTACAGCTGCGGATCTTTTGGACCGGCATGACCTCTTGGTACGGCAGCCGCCGTTCGTGATCATGGTTGGAGTTCGAGGTTGAGGCGTCGGGTGTAGTGGGGTCGTCGGGCGCGGGCTTGATGGCGGCGTCACCGGTCTGACCAGCGCAGATGGTGGGCGAGATCGCGGATCGGTATGAGGACGAGGCGCGGGGCGTCGTCGACGGTTCGCAGGTACGCGCCGCGCGCCGGCTTCTTGGCACGCTCGAAGCGTGGGATTCGCGGTGGACGGAGCGGTTGGGGGAGTTGTGGTGTTCGGGGCCGACGTGGACCGAGGACCAGCTGCCGTTGCCGAAGTCCTGGCTGAGCGCGGCGTACCCGCGACGCGACCGGTCCGGCTGGCTGAGGACGCGGCGGAGCGGGTGCGGAAGCTGATGGAGCGGCCCCGGCAGGGAGCCGAGCAGGCGCTGCGGACGATCGTCGCGGCCGGGCACGCCGCCGAGGTGCGCGCCGCAGCCGATCGGTGCGGCCCACCGGCCCGTACCGCGATCGAAGAACTTCTCGCGGTCGAGCCGACGGAGCTGCTTGCCGTCCTTGCCTAAGGGTGTGCTGCTGGATCCTCGGGTTCGTGCGCGACACTAGCCTCGTGGACAACGGCTGAAAGTGCTGTTGTCACGGCTTCTGCACCTGCGTTCGAGCGCGGCGGCGTTGGCGCCGTGAGCACGTCCTCGGCCCGGAGCATCCCGAAACCCCGGCCACCCGCCACGGCCTTGCCTTCTGGATCGGCGCCGCGGGTGACGCCGCCGCCGCACGAGATCTGTTCGCCGCACTCGTCCCCGTCCGCGAACGCGTCCAAGGCCCGGAACACCCGGACACCCTAGGCGGCAAACACGAACTCGCCAATTGGACGGGGAAAGCGGGCGACGCCGAAGGCTCCCGGGCCCAATTCGCCGCCCTGCTACCGGTTCGCGAACGGGTGCTGGGCAACTGACCCTGAGCACCCATATCGTCGCCGAGCAGGTCGTTGCGGGTATCGGTTGTCCCGGTAGGCGTAGGGGTAGCTCCGCCTGGGCGTCGTCCGGCTGCGGCTGTGCTGACGGCACCGGCCGATTCTCAGATGATCCTCAAGATATCCCGCCTCGACGGCCACTGGCGGCACGGCTGGTGTGTGCTGTCGCTACTGATCATCCCCCCTGTGCTGGAGATTCCATGAGAGATAGACCGAAGCTGACCTTGTCCGTCCTGCTCGCCGCGACCCTCGTGGCGACCGTCGCGCCCCCGGCCAACGCGTCCGCGATCAGCTCCGGCGAGGAGCGCTTCCGGCCGGGTGTCACCTACGACCTGTCGGTGACCGACGCCGAGCGCGACGCGATCCACGCGGAGGTCGAGGCGTTGGCTGGACGTGTCAGCAGCGCGCGGGCGGGGGACGGCACCTACAACCCGCTCAGTCTGGTCGGGGCGATGCTGGACGGGTCGAGCTACGACTCCATTTCCCGGGGCGGCACGGCCGCGACGGCGTACCCCTTCCCGGTCAGTAACACCCAAGCCAACCAGAACGAGTACGACCGCAAGGTCGCCAAGCTCGCCTGGGTGGTCAAGCTGGCCACCGACCTGGGTTTCCCGGTGGTCGTCCAACGCCAGGCCGACAAGTACGTCTACGCGGAGATCGGTGACCCGGACGCGCCGGAAATGGTCATGGCGTTGAGTCACCTCGACTCGCCGACGGCGTCCGTTTCGTCGGCGCAGCTGGCGCGCTGGCGGGACGCCGATGGCAACCTCGGCACTCCCGGGGCGTACCACTCGCCCTATGTCCAGGACGGCTGGGTCTACGGGGCGGGCATTCAGGACGACAGCGGCCCGACGCTGGCGACGTTGCTCGCGGCCAAGGCGCTGCTCGAGGCGGGGCTGCCCCTTGACCGACGCATTCGCATCGTCATGGGAATCTACGAGGACGGCGGTCCCGGCACGCCCTCGACGACGAACACCGCCAACTTCCAGTCCATCCCGTACAACTCGAACCCGAGCTTCTACGACAACTGGGCGTACAAGAATCTCAATCGGGAGGAGATGCCGGTCGCGGGCTACACCTCCGACTCACGGTTCCCGGTCATCGTTGGCAACTCCGGGGCGGTGACCCCGTCGGTGTCGATGAGCTTGTCCGCAGACAGCGCCAGGGCCTTCCGGTTGACGGGTGCCACGGCCGGCGTCACCCTGCGCGAAGGCGACCCGACGCTCAAGGACATCGCCTACGGCAGCACCACACAGATCGCCTCGCGGGCCATCTTCACCCTCGACGTGGCGGGGGCCGGCTCCGCCGAGCGCGACCGATTCGTGTCTGCGGTCGTTGCTGCCGCGACCACGAAGGGTTGGCTCCCGGCTGCTCCCCGCACCACGCCGAAGGTGCAGACCACGATCAGCGGCGACTCGCTGACGCTGGAGGTCAACACCGATGTGGCGATGGAGATGCCGACCCCGCAGTACGGCAAGAATGCCGTCGTGTGGGGAATGTTCCTCCTTTCCCAGGGGCTGGGCGCATTGGGAAGCCCGGCCGCCGACCTGCAGTTGAAGAAGGCCGCCGACGGCATCGCCGACCTGTTCTTCCGCGACGGCGTCGAAGGTGAGGCCTATATCGGGAAGTACATGGGCATCCCGGCGAGCCTGTTGCGCAACACGAGCAACGGCACGCCGAACCTGACCTTCGCCCTCATGGGAAACATCAATTCAGAGACCCCGACGAGCTTCTACACGGACGCCTCCGGCAGCCTCAGCATGCCGATGTATGTGCGCAGCATGCACGTCACCGCGGCTGACTCCGGCCAGGCGACGGCGGCGGTCACGGCTGCCTTCCAGGCGAAGGGGTTCACCATCGGCGACCTGGGCTCGCCCATCGGCGCCGGCTTGTACGTCACGCACGACAACCCGCTGACGGCTCTCCAGTTCCAGAGCTACCAAGCCTCGATCGACCGCAACCCGCAGGAGTTCGCGGATCCATATTCACTCAAGGACGTGGTGTATCCGCAAGGCACGACCGGTGGCACCCTGGCCAGCAGCTTCCGCAACAAGATGACTGCCTTCGGTGCCGTCATCCCGGGTAACGAGCGCTGGTGGCACACGGCCAACGAGCGGATGAAGGTCGACTCGGCGGTGCAGATGACCAAGATCATGGCCGATGGCATGTTGGAGATGGCCCGGTACTCCGGGCCTGCCGGCGCCAAGTTCATGTGGGCGGATATGCCGGGGCTGAACTCCGACCGCGCGGACCTCGACCTGCTCGACGTCACTGTCGGAACCTACAAGGACGCGTCGCAGGCTGTCGGCGCGGGCCAGTTGGGCAATCAGGCCCTGCTCGGCGCCACCTCGTTCAACATCCCGATGTGGAACGCGCGCGGCAACTCGGCCCCCACAGCGGCGGCTTTCGCACTGGGCCACGAACCGGGAGGGGTCTACCTGCCCCTGACCGACACCGAGTACCTGAGCAACTCGTACGTGGCGCCGATGCGTCTGGAGTTCAAGGTGCAGCGCCCCGACCACATGTCGGACGCGGCGTGGGCGAAGTTCGTCGCCGGAGGCTACGGCAGCTTCCAGTTCAACATTCTCGTCAGCGGCGCGGTTGTGCCGCTGGCCGTTCCTGCGGGGCAGAGTGCGGACAAGTACTTCTCCTCGCGCATCTCGGCCAACAACCCCGACGCCATCTACCTGTCGGTCAACCTCGCGATCACCGATGCGCCGTACACCGGGGTGAAGCCCATCCTCGCGGATTCCAAGACGGACCTGTACACGGTCAATCCGACGTATCTGGCCTCGAACCCGGATCCCTTCCCCGGGCGCGGGGCCACCGAACAACGGGGCTTCTTCGTGTTCGGTGATGGGCAGAAGAACGCGGAGTTCTCGTCACCCGACGCGGTCTACGTGACGGTCGCCAACGCGGCCGTCGATGCGAAGCCGTCGGCGGTGGTGAAGAAGGTGAAGGGCAACACGAACGAGTTGACCATCACGGTGAAGCAGACGCGTATCGACGGCAGCGAGTCGTCTGTGACGGCCACGTACACCATCAACAACAACGCTGCGGGCACCTACACCGTCGGCGATTACAAGGTGTACGTCGACACGAAGGGCAACACCCAGGTTCGGTCGATCTCCATCGTCTGAGGCTTGTGACGCGGGAGTTCAGCGCGCTTCGCGCAGCCGCGAGCGGACCGCCGCCGGCAGTGCGTCCCACCACCTGGTGGGGCGCACTGCCGGGCGTGCAACAGCTGGTCCGGCGTCCGGGCCGGGCTCAGGCGGGAAAACCGCCCGCCCGAAGCAGAGCGCCGGGGAGTTGCTTGCCGAGTCTCCGTTCCAGCCAGGAGACTGCCGAGGTCAGTTCTTCCACATTCAGGCCGGTGGGCAGCCCCATCCGGTCGAAGAGGTAGACGAGATCCTCGGTGGCGACGTTTCCGGTCGCCGCCGGTGCGAACGGGCAACCGCCTGTTCCGCCGATGCTGGCGTCGAGGGTGGTGACGCCCGCCTGGACTGCCGCGACCGCGTTGGCCACGCCGGTGTGCCGGGTGTCGTGCAGGTGCAGCCGCAGCGGTGTGCGGGACTGCGTGATCTCCCGGGCGAGCGTCAGCCGTTCGGTGACGTCGGAGGGTACGGCCACTCCGATGGTGTCGGCGAGGGCCAGCTCGTCCGGACCCGCGTCCCGCACCCGGGTGAGCACCTCCCGCAGCCGGCCCAGCGGGACCTCGCCCTCGAACGGGCATCCGAACGAGGCGCCGATGGTCACCGTCGCGAACACCCCCGCCTCGCGAGCCGCCCGCACCAATGCCGCCGCCGTGTCACAGGCCTGGGCCGTGGTCATGCCCTGGTTGCGGCCACAGAAGGTGTCCGTGGCCACGACGACGACGTTGATCTCGTCGACGCCTGCGGTCAGGGCCCGGTCCAGGCCGCGGCGGTTCATCACCAGGCCCGCGTACCGGACGCCGTCGTGGCGGGGGAGCGCGGCCATCAGCTCGTCCGCGTCGGCCATCTGGGGTACGCGGGAGGGGTTGACGAAGCTGGTCACCTCCACTCGCCGGGCTCCCGCCCGTACCGCCCGCTCGATCAGCTCGATCTTGTCGGCGGTGCTGAGCAGAGTCGCCTCGTTCTGCAGGCCGTCGCGGGGCGAGACTTCGACGATGTCGACCATGACCGTCATCGCTCCTCCGACAGGTACGCGACGGCCCTGGCCTCGCTGACCACCTCGGCGTACTTCGCTTGCAGGTCGAACAGGCTCGCCTCGTGCGGGCCGGGTGCGCGGTCGGCCACCGCGTCGCGGACCACCAGTGGGACGAGACCGTGCTGGATCGCGTCCACCGCAGTGGCGCGGACACAACCGCTCGTGCTCACGCCGACCAGCACGACGGTGTCGATGCGCTCCGCCCGCAGGGTGGAGGCCAGCGAGGTGCCGAAGAAGGCGCTGGCGTACTGCTTGACCAGCACCAGTTCATCCTCGGTGGGGGAGACCTGCGGCATCAGCTCACCCATCGCGCCACCGCCGGAGAAGAGCTGCTGAAGGGCGGTGACCTTTCGGACGAACAGGCCTCCGTCGACACCGCCGGGCCCGTACGCGACGCGGGTGTGCAGCACGGGGATCCGGTGGTCGCGGGCTGCGGCGATGACCCGGCCAGCCGAGGACAGGCAGTCCGCGGACGGCAGGCACAGTGGGCTGGCCGGGTCGAAGTAGGCCCGCATCAGGTCGATGACGAGCACCGCGGGACGGGCGCCGGGCGAAAGCACACCCCCGAATCCGTCGTCGCTGCTGTCCGGCACTGGGTTCATCATCGGGCGACAGGGGGGCGAGGAGCGGGAAGACCGGTCTCCTCCAGGCACCGGTCCAGGATGGTTTCCATCGGCGGTCCCATGTCGAACGTGGGCAGTGGGTCCGGACGTCCGTGGCGCAGCTCGGCCCGTACCTCCTCGGTGGCCGCGACGTCGACGGTGCCGGCCTCGTCGCAGACCACGCCGAAGCGGCGGGCCCCCGTGGGGCTGACCAGGCCCCGACGGACCTCGAGGCCGACGAGTTCCGGGTCGCGGGCGAGCGGGTCACCCCACCCGCCGCCACCCCAGGTGACGAAGTGCAGCACGTCCCCGGGAGCTACGGGCACGTCGTGCACCTTGCTGCCCAGGATCTCGGTGCCGCCGTCGGCGCGTTCGAGCCACTTGCGGCCCCGGGCACCGGGCTCGCCACCGTTGACCCCCCACGGATAGGTGAGCCAGCGGTCGTCGTGGATCGCGATCGTGCCGGCCTCCAGGAACCGGTAGGCCACGTCGACGCCGTTCCCGCCGCGGTGGAGCCCGGCGCCGCCGGTGTCCGCGATGGTCTCCCATCGCTCGATCCGCAGCGGGTAATAGGACTCCAGGTACTCGCACGGGATGTTGACGAACGACGGCCACAGCGAGTGGCCGTCCGGGCCGTCGCCCACCGGCCGGCCGGGAATCCCGCCGAATCCGATCGAGTACAGCTGGAACCACTCGCCCTTGCGCTCACCCGGCCCGTAGGTGCCCGAATACATGAAGTGCGGTGATGACGAGAAGCCGGCGGCGTTGAGCAGCCCGGGGTTCGTCTGACCGAGCAGGCCGCCGAACAGGTCGAAGACGCGACCGATGCCGTGGTTACGCGCGTTGAGGGCGGCAGGGTACTGGGGCTTCCAGAACGAATCGTCGGGGATCGTGACGTCGACCAGCGGGTAGAAACCGTCGTTCCAGAGGATCTGCGGGTCGGCGACGGTGATCATGTAGATGCCGAAGAACATCCGGACGAGGTTCTCGTTGATGTAGTAGTTGATCGGACCCTGCGCCTGCGGGCTGCTGCCGGTGAAGTCCAGCAGCACCTTGTCACCGGTACGGGTCAGGCTGAGCTTGAGCTCGTAGGGGCCGTAGCCGAGGCCGTCGTCGCAGATGTAGTCGGTGAACGAGAGGGTTTCGCCCTCCTTGAAGACCGCTGCGAGCAGGACCTTCATCGCCCGGTAGTTGCGGTCCAGGAGTTGGTCGAGCGCGGAGTTGTAGGTGTCCACCCCGAACCGGGCGCACATCTCCTGGACCCGACGGGCAGCGGTCCGGCACGCCGCGACGATGCCGTTGAGGTCGGCGCGGTTCCAGTCGGGCTTGCGTACCTGGTTGAGGATGATCCGCAGGGCGTCCTCGGCGAGCACGCCCTTGCGGTACAGCTTGAAGGGCGGTATCACCACGCCCTCCTCGAAGATGGTGCGGGCATCGGTCGGCATCGACGCCGGTGTCTTGCCGCCGACATCGGACATGTGCCCGAACATCGCCGCCCAGCCCACGATGCGGCCCTCGAAGAAGATGGGCAGCACCACGAGCCAGTCGTTCGCGTGGCTGATCGCCGCACCGCAGGAGTAGGGGTCCGACGTCAGCAGGACATCGCCCTCCTCGATGTCGCCGTCGAAGTTGTCCAGGAAGTCGGGGATGGACAGCCCGAACTGTCCCACCATCATTTTTCCGTCAGGGTTGGCGATCAGCGGAAACTCGTCGTGCTGTTCACGGATCCCCGGCGACAGCGCGGTCCGGAAGAGCACCTCGTCCATCTCATAGCGGGCGTTGCGCAGCCCGTTCTCGATCAGGTCGATGGTGACCAGGTCGACATCCACGGAGCGAAGCGGTCCGGTAGCGGTCTCGATGAGGCGTGCCATGGTCAGTTCTCCCGGTGGGTGTCGGCGGGGCGGATGAGGAGGCTGCCGCTCGGGTGCACCGCAGCCGTGTGCCCGGGCAGCACGAGGGTGGTGGAGTCCATCTCGGTGATGATCGCCGGACCGGGCACGACGTTGCCCGCTCGCAGCAGGGCCCGGTCGTAGATTCCGGCTTCGACGTCGGCGCCCTCGACCCAGATGCGGTGCTGCGCCCGCAGTGCGGGGCCCGGGTCCGCGTCGCCGTGCTCCAGCGTCGGCGCGGCGACCTGGGGCCGGGGGCCGTGGGCGGTGGCCCGGACGGTCACCAGCTCGTGTTCGGCGTCGAGAACGAAGGAGAACAGTCGTTGGTGATCGGCGTCGAACGCCGACCGCAGGGCCGCGAGCCCACCGCCGGCCCCGTCGAAGGCGTCGATGTCGACTGCCACCGGGATCTCGAAACCCTGGCCGTGGTAGCGCAGGTCGGCGGAGTAGACGACGTGTTGCTCATCCTCGGGAACACCCTGTTCGCTGAGCGTGGCGCACGCCTTGCCCGCGAGTTCGGTGAGCACCGCGCGCAGGCTCTCGTCGGTCATCTCGGTGAAGCGGCGCACCAACGTCCGCACCGACTCGTCGCGCAGATTGGTCGTCGCGTCGCCGTAGGCGCACAGCACTCCCGGCGACGGCGGGATGATCACCGGCCAGGCACCGGTCAGTCTGCCGAGGGCGTTGGCGTGCAACGGGCCGGCGCCACCGAAGGCCACCAGCGCGTAGTCGCGCGGGTCGAAGCCCTGCTGCACCGACACCAGCCGCAACGCCCCGAACATGTTCTCGTTGACGATGTCGATGATGCCCGCGGCGGCGGCCTCGACCGACTCCAGCCCGGTGGCGTCGGCGATCGACTTCACCGCGGCTCGTGCCGCCGCACGGTCCAGGGTGATCTCGCCACCGGCCAGATCGGTGGGCAGGTAGCCGAGCACCACGTTCGCGTCGGTCACCGTCGGTTGCTCACCGCCCGCCGCGTACGCGGCGGGACCGGGTGCGGCACCGGCCGACTGCGGTCCTACCCGCAGCGCCTGGGTCAGCGGCGGTACGTGGGCGATGGATCCGCCGCCGGCACCCACGGTTCGTACGTCGACGGAGGTGGCGCGGACCTTGAGGTCCCCGACCGTGGTCTCCCGACCCACCCGCGGCGTGAGCCCCTGCACCAGGGCGACGTCGGTGGAGGTGCCGCCCATGTCGAAGGTCAGGAAGTCCGGGTAGCCGGCCTGCTCCGCCACCCAGGCCGCGCCGGTCACCCCGCCGGCAGGGCCGGACAGCAGCAGGTTCACCGGGTTGTCCGCGGCGACGGCAGCGGAGACCAGGCCACCGTCGCTGCGCAGAATGCACAGCCGGCCGTCCACCCCGGACTCGCGCAGCTGCGCCTCGAGGTTGGCCACGTAGCGCGCCACCTGCGGCTGAACGGCCGCGTTCGCGACGGTGGTGATGGTTCGCTCGTACTCCCGAAGCTCCGGCAACACCGAGGACGACACCGACACCGGTACGCCCGGAAGCTCCTCCGCGGACAACTCGGCCACCCGGCGCTCGTGCTGCGGGTTGGCGTAGGAGTTGATCAGGCTGACGCTCAACGCCTCGATGCCCTGCGCGCGGAGCTTGCGCAGCTTCGCACGGACGTCAGCCTCGTCGAGTTCGGTCACCACCGCGCCGTCGGCGCCGATCCTGCCGACGACCTCCACGGTGTCCTCCAGCGCCGCCAGCGGCTCCGGCTTGGGCCAGATGATCCAGCCGGCAAGGCCACCTGGCACGAAGGAACGGGCGATCTGGAGCACCTGCCGGAAGCCGTCGGTGGTGACCAGCCCAACCCGGGCGCCCTTGCCCTCGAGGATCGCGTTCGTGGCGACAGTGGTGCCGTGGAACACCTCAGTGATCTCCGACATGGGCACGCCGGCGGCCTCGCAGGCCCGCTCGATGCCGCGCAGCACTCCGATGGACTGATCCTCGGGGGTGGAGGAGGTCTTGGCCCGGTAGGTCTCTCCGGTCGCCTCGTCGATCAGCAGGATGTCGGTGAACGTTCCCCCCACGTCCACGCCGAGTCGGTAGTTCATGGTTCCTCCTCAGATGACGCCGGCGGAACGCAGCGACGCCATCGCGTCGTCGCCGAGCCCCAGCAGGTCGCGATAGATGTCCTCGTTGTGTTCGCCGAGCTCGGGGCCGACGTGCCGGACCCGGCCCGGGCTGTCAGAGAGCTTGGGTACGACGTTGTGCATGGCGAACTCCCCGAGACCGGGGTGGGTCAGCCGGACTATCGCCTCCCGCGAGGCGAAGTGCGGGTCCTCGAGCATGTCCCGGGCCCTGAAGATGCGGCCTGCCGGAACGCCCTGGGCGTGCAGCCGTTCGAGCAGGTCGTCGGCCGCGAGCGTCGAGCTCCATTCGGCGACCAGGCCGTCCAGCTGCTCCATCCAGCGGCCTCGGGCGCCGTGGGTGGCGTACTTCTCGTCGGTGGCCAGCTCCACCCGCCCCATCGCCTCGGCGAGCCGGCGGAAGACCGTGTCCTGGTTCGCCGCGATCAGCACCATCTCGCCGTCGGCCGTCGGGTAGACGTTGCTCGGGGACACGTTCGGAAGGGTCGTTCCGGTCCGTTCCCTCTGGTAGCCGGCGATCTGGTACTCGGGGATGAGCGATTCCATCATCGCCAGCACGGCCTCGTAGATGGCCGAGTCCACCACCTGGCCTCGACCGGTACGTCCGCGCTGGTGCAGCGCCACCAGGGTGCCCAGGCAGGCGAACGTCGCCGCCAGCGAATCGCCGAGAGAGACGCCGGCCCGGGCCGGAGGGCGGTCGGGGTCGCCGGTCACGTAGCGGATGCCGCCCATCGCCTCGCCGATCGATCCGTATCCGGCACGCGACGAGTACGGGCCCGTCTGCCCGAAACCGGTCACGCGGGTGACGATCAGACCGGGGTTGATCTCCCACAGCCGCTCCGGGGCCAACCCCCAGCGCTCCAACGTGCCGGGCCGAAAGTTCTCGATCAACACGTCCGCCCGCGCGACGAGCTGGCGTACCAGATCCTGACCCTGCTCGGTCCGCAGGTTCGCGGTCACGGACTTCTTGTTCCGCGCCACCACCGGCCACCAGAGCGACTTGCCGTAGGGCTTCTCGCGTCCCCACTGCCGCATGGGGTCGCCCTGACCCGGGTCCTCGACCTTGATCACCTCGGCGCCGAAGTCACCCAGGAGTTGACCGCAGAACGGCCCCGCCAGCAGCTGTCCGAGCTCGATCACCCGGATGTCGTCAAGCGGCAGTGGAGTGCTCATGAGCCCCTCATCAGTGTCTCTTTGCATGCAATTCACAGGTATGTGACTGCCGTTACAGCAAGTTGTGCTGGGAAAGTAGGCCTGTGTTCCTCGGGTGTCAATGCCCTGGAGGGAGATTGCATACAACCTGCCGTGTTGCTACGGTCCGAGCATCATGAGTGACCACACGCCACTGCGGGAGGCCGACAACGGCCACGCCGCCGACGACGCCTATCGGCTGATCCGGGAACAGATCCTGTCCGGGCAACGGTCGGCCGGGGCGTGGCTCCGCGAGGGCGAGTTGGCCGAGTCGATCGGGGTGAGTCGGACCCCGGTCCGGGAGGCGCTCAGACGGCTGACGGCGGAGGGACTGGTCCGCCACGAACGCAACCGTGGCGTGCAGGTCCAGGCGTGGAGCATCCACGACCTCGACGAGATCTTCAGCCTGCGGGCCGTGCTCGAGCCCTGGGGCTGCCGACTGGCGGCGACCACGGGCACCATCGACGTGGACGCGCTCGACGCGCTGGCCCACCGGATGGACGAGGTGGCACCGGACGGACGACCGACCGATGTGGACGAGCTCACCGAGCTGAACAACCGGTTCCACCGGATGATCCTTGAGGCGTCCGACAACAGCCGACTGGCCGGCGTCGTCTCATCGGTGATCCAGATGCCGCTCGTCTGGCGTACCTTCTCCCGCTACAGCCCGGACGCGCTGCGCCGTAGCCTGGCTCACCATCACGAACTGGTGGCGGCGCTGGCCGCGCCCGACCCCGACTGGGCGGAGTCGGTCATGCGCAGCCACGTACGCGCGGCATGGCATTCCATCCGGCTGCGAGACGGCGGCGACCGGGCACCCGGCCCGGAACTGCCGGACCAGGTCAGCACCACCGCAGGTCAACCGCCACTCTGATCATGTGGTCGGGTTCAGCGACCGCGCGAATGGCGGGTCTGCTCTTGGGTTCGGCGGCCGTGCTGTCGGAAGCTGCGCATTCGTTGTGACGCACCACCATAGGCACCTGGTGACCGTATGGCAGCCAACGCTTCCACCGCGGCTGGGTCAGGCCGGCGGATCGTCTCCGAAGAGGGCTTCCTTCACGCCTGGGCCGCCCCAGCGGGTGGCGACGAGCTCGGACGAGGGCGGGCCGGCTCGGGCACCTCGCCGGCGCCGCCCGGCCGGCGCCGGCCGGGCGCGCGTTGACCACCGATGGTGCAATTGAGTCGGATGGATCCTTACCCGGGGAGGAACCTGATGGCTGACCACAGCGGGCTGCCGATCGCCGCGCTCCTGCGCGGGGGCCCGGAGGACGGACCTGGCGAGCTGGAACTCGGTGCCCGGCAGTTGGCCCTGGAACTGGCGCCGTACGGGGAACGGTTGCCCGCACCGACCGAGGTCGCGCCGGACGGCACCCGTGCCGGCGAGATCGAGATGATCGGTGCCGTCGCGCTGGCCATCGAACCCGCTCTCCCGTCGATCATCGCGGTGCTGGAACTCCTCCTCGCCTGGGCCGGCCAGCGCCAGGGGCGCGGCGTGCGGATCGTCGAGCCGGACGGCAGCGAACTCGACCTCACCGGAGTCTCCGCCGCCGACCAGCGCCGCATCGCCCAGACCTGGCTCGACCGGAAACTTCCCCGGTGACGCGCAGACGCGCCCTGTTGATCGCCTGTGACGAGTACGACGATCCCAAGCTGTCCCGCCTCCGGTCTCCGGCACACGACGTCCAGGTGCTGGCCCGGCTGCTCGGTGACCCGACGGTCGGCGCCTACGACGTACGGCTGCTGGTCAACCCGACCGAGCACGAGGCCCGGCTGGAGATCGCCCGACTGCTGCGGTCGGCCGGCCGGTCGGACCACCTGCTGCTCTTCTTCGCCTGCCACGGCCGACGCGACATCGACGGGCTGCTCTACCTTGCTCTCGCCGACACGGACGTCGACGACCTGCCGGCCACCGCGCTTCCCACGGAACTGATCAACCGCCTGCTCAACCGCTCGGCCTGCCAGCGGATGGTCCTGCTGCTGGACTGCTGCTTCAGCGGAGCGGTGTCGCGGGTGTTGACCCACCAGGGCGACGCGGGCGTCCGCGGCGGGGACCTGTTCCCGGGCGAGGGCACCGGCCGCGCCGTCCTGACCGCCACCACCGCCCACGAGTACGCCTGGGAGCCGGCCGGCGAGCCGCTGCCGCTGACCGACAACCCTCGGCACTCCGTCTTCGCCGGTGCGGTGATCGAGGGGCTGCGCACCGGTGACGCCGACCTGGACGGTGACGGACTGGTATCCGCCGACGAGCTCTACCGGTACGTCAGGGACTCGGTCGCGGTGGCCGGCGGGCAGACGCCCCGCCGCTGGATGTACGGCGAGGGCGACCTCTACGTCGCCCGGAGCTCACGGGGCCCGGCCCTGGCCACGGCGGCCGGCCGGACCGCGCCCCTGCCGCCGGCCGGGGTGGAGGTTCGGGACGGGCGCGGTGCCGACCGGTCGGACGGTCCGGTCCCGCCCCGCCAGCGGCCCGTCCCCTGGGCGGCGGAGCGCCTGCACTGGGAGGCGGGGTTGCCCGAACCGGTGGAGCGGATGCTGAGGGGCCCGGCCGACCGTACGGGTTGGCTGGCCCTGCGGGCGGGCAGCTGGGACGAGGCGACCACTGGGTTCGAGGCGGCGGTGCGCGTCGACGGGACGGCCGGTGCCTGGTGGGGACTCGGGATCAGCCACGCGATCGGCGGACGCTGGCGGGCCGCAGGCCACGCGTTCGCGGCGGCCGCCGGAGGGCTGCGGGAGGCCCCGCCCGACCACCCGGCGCCGACGGCCGCGCTGACCGCCGGGGCGCTGCTGCTCGCGGTCGTCACGCTGCGGGCGGGCGGCGACCAGCGCGCGGCCCAGGTGCTGACCGACTCCGTCGACGCGTTGCCGCTGTGCCCGCCGCTGCTGGTGCTCTCCGCGGCGTGGGCCGGTGACGGTGCGGCGCTGACCCGCGCGTTCCTGCTCGACCCGGAGATGGCGGTGGAGTGCGAGGCCGCGGGCATGGAGATCGGACCGGCCGTCCAGGAGGCCATTGCCTGCGGCGAGGCGCAGGTCCGCCGGCTCGACGTCGCCCGCACCCGGCTGCGCGCCACCGACCCGGCCTGGTCCGGCGGTCCGGCCGGCGACGGCGGGCCCGAGGGAGTATGGCGGCCGCCGCTGGCGCGGCTGCCGGAGGTCCGGCGGGCCGTGGAGGTACGCCGAGACGAGCTGATCTCCCTGCTGCACGCCCGCCAGCTCGGCGTACGGGACGCGTTGCGCGCACCGGTGCCGGACGGGGGCGGAGCGGTGGTGGCGGACATCCGCAACGCCATTCACACCGGTCACGAGGCGCTGCGGGCGACGGACCGGCCCGCGCCGCTGGCTGCGGTCGGTATTCCACCGATCCGTCCGATGCGTTCAATTTAAGCTAATAGATTTCCCCCGCGCGAAGGGTTCTACCGCACGCGGTTGCCTCCGTACTATCTGTATACCCGCCGCAATGGGTGGTTCTCGGCATCGCATCGGAGGAGACATGGTCGATAGCGGTGTCCTCCGGCGCTGCCGAAGTGCGCTCGGATGGCGGCGCCCGTGACCCTCGAATCCCACGACCACCGCCGGCTGGTCGACGCGATGCTCGCGCTCACCGGTGCCGAGGTACGCACCCACCGCGACCGGTACGTACGGCAACTCGGCCACCTGATCGATGGCGAGCCGGTCTTCCGCCGCTCCGACGTGCCCTTCACCGACCTCTGGGGACTCGTCGCGGCCTGCGAGGAGGTGCCGGGGGCGCTTCGGCTGTTGCCCGAGGCGGTGGCGGCGGTGGACGGTGAGAGCCCGGAGCTGGACCGCTTCCGCGCACTCGTCGCCATCCACCTGCCGCCGGAGATCCTCACCGCCGACGAACGCGGCCAGATCGTCGAGCTGGCCGACGGCCTCGATCCGCCGGTGCTGCTGGATCTGTGCCGCGGCGCGGTGGCGCGGCTCGGTCCGCGGGTGCGCCCACCGGTCACCGACCTGGCGGCCGTACTCCGGGAGCTGGAGGACGCGATCTCCGACCCCGACGTACGCCCGCCGCTGGTCGCCTTCCTGGACGACCTGGCGGGCCGGGTCGCCCTACCGGCCCGCCGGATCGCCGGCCGCCTCGCCGACGCGGTCGCGCGGCGGATGGGGGTCCCGCCGGGTCCGGCGGCGACCCCGCCGCCGGCCGGGTCGGCGGGCGGTCCCAGACCCTCGGACGGCGACCAGTACCGCTCCTACTTCGTGGTGCTGCTGGACGCGGACGGCATCGACGCCTCCCGGTACCTGTTCGAGGCCTGGTTGGTGACCCCGGGCGATCCCGGCCGGCTGCCGTGGCACTGGGAACGCGTCCCGGACGGGCCGGGGGATCGGTTCCGACTGGAGCAGATCCAGCTCAAGATCGATGAGGCGCTCACCGAACTGGCCAATCGCAGTACCGCCGAGATCGGTCAACTGACTGTCGAGTTCATCGTGCCCCGACCCCTGCTCGACTACGAGTTCGACAGGTGGCAGGTGGCGGCTCCGGGGCTCTACACGGCCCTCGGCGTGCACTACCCGGTGGTCGTCCGCGACCTCACCCGGATGCGCAACTCCCTGATGCGTCCCCGCTGGCGGACGCGGCACCGGCGGCTGCGCGAGCAGGGTTCCGCCGTGCAGGCCCGGGCGGTCGCCTTCGAGCGGCTCACCGAGCCGTACGTCGCGCAGCACCTGCACGCCCGACTGCTCGGCAACGACGACTACCCGGTCTGTCTCGTGCTGTTCGTCAGCGGCGCCGAACGGCACATCCAGGCGGCGATCGGCGCCGCGGTCACCGCCGGACTGCCGGTCGTCCTCTGGTGTCGCGATCGCGCGGCGGCGTCACGGTTCGATTCGTACATCCCCGAGGTGCTCATGGCGCGCAGCGTCGCAAACCTGCGCGAGCTGGTCTGGGAGCTGCGTCGCGACGCGGGCAGCGAGGGCGGCTCCCCCGAACACCTCGGTCTCCACCTCACCCTGCTGTGGGACGAGATCGACCGGGTGCCACCGGCCGACGCCCTCAGCGCGCCGGTCTAGGAAGGGACGACAGCGTGTTGGAATCACCACCGCAGCCGGAGGACTCCGCCACGGGCGACGGCGAGGACTGGCGGATCTACCTCGGCACCGGACGGCCGCACAACGGCGTCGAGCGGCTCCCCGAGCCGCCCCAGTGGCGGCGGTTCGGCGGCGGGCCACTGATCACCTCGGCGCTGCCGGAGGACCGGCAGGGCGCCGAGCGGGCACGCGGCTACCAGATCACCGACGAGGCGATCGAGATGGTGAACGCCGCGCTCTACCTGCGCCGCCCGCTCCTGGTGACGGGCAAGCCGGGCACCGGAAAGTCCACCCTCGCCTACAGCGTCGCGTACGAGCTGGGCCTCGGGCCGGTGCTCTACTGGCCGGTGACCAGCCGCTCCACCGTGGACGACGGCCTCTACCGCTATGACGCGATCGGCCGGCTCCAGGAGACGAACCTCTTCCAGTCCACCGGGCGGACCGAGGAGATACCGGACATCGGCCGCTACCTGACGCTCGGCCCGCTGGGCACGGCACTCCTGCCCTGGGCACGTCCCCGGGTGGTGTTGATCGACGAGCTGGACAAGAGCGACCTGGGGCTCCCCAACGACCTGCTCAACGTCTTCGAGGAGGGCCGGTTCGAGATCCCGGAACTGGCCCGGCTGCCGGAGGACCAGAGCCTGGCGGAGGTGATGACCAGCGACGGCACCCTGCGGGCACCGGTACGGCGCGGCCAGGTCCGCTGCGCCGCCTTCCCGGTCGTCGTCATCACCAGCAACGCCGAGCGGGAGTTCCCACCCGCCTTCCTGCGCCGCTGCCTGCGACTGGACATCCAGCCCCCGGACGAGCAGGCCCTGACCCAGATCATCACCTCGATGCTCGGCGAGGAGGCGGTGGCCGCCAGCGCCGACCTGATCACGCACTTCCTCGACCTGCGCGACCGGGGTGCGGTGGCCACGGACCAGCTGCTGAACGCGATCTTCCTGGTCACCTCCGGGGTGCGACCGCCCGAGTCGACCCGCGCCCGGCTGCGGGCGAACCTGATCCGCGACCTCGAAGCGGCCGGCACCCTATGATCGATCGGCTGGTCACCGCCCTCGGCGGCGCTCCCTCAGCCCTGACGGCCGAGGAGTGCGCCGAGGCGATCTGGCTGGCCCGCTTCCTGCCCCGCCAGCCGGGGCCGCCCCGAGCCGGGCCGGCCGCGACGGCGAGCGACGCGCCGCCGGGGGCGCCACCCGAGCCACCGGCGTCGCCGCCGTCCACCTCCCCGGCCCGGCAGCCCACCCGGCCGGAGGCGCCCGCGGTGACCGAGGCGGAGCCGACCGCCAAGCTCTACCTGCCGCCGCCCGCCAACGGGCCCCGCGACCCGTCCTCGCTGCCGCTACGCACTCCCGGGGTGCCCGCCCTGCCGCACGCCCGGGAGATCGCCCGGGCGCTGGCCCCGCTGCGCCGGTCCGTACCCGCCCGGCACGCCGTGCGGCTCGACGAGGCGGAGACGGCCCGCCGGTCGGCGGAGGCCCGGATGCTCCAACCGTGCCTCACCCCGGTCACCGAGCCGTGGCTGGATCTCGTACTGCTGGTCGACGGCAGCCCGTCGATGGTGGTCTGGGAGGCGACGGCGACCGAGATCCGGACCCTCGCCGACCGGATGCGGGTGCACACGTTCCGCCGCATCCAGGTGTGGTACCTGCGGCCGGATGCCAAGGGCCACCGGCCGATCCTGACCTCCGACGGCGGCAGCACCGCGCGGGACCCGCGCGAGCTGGTCGACCCGGAGGGCCGGCAGTTGACGATGGTGTTGAGCGACTGCACCGGCGCCATCTGGGACGCTCCCGAGCTGCGACGGTGGCTCGCGATCTGGGGCCGCTCCGGTCCGGTCGCCGTGGTCCAGCCGCTGCCCCAGCGGCTGTGGCACCGCTGCCGCCCGACGCTGCACCCCGTGCTGGTCCGGCCGACCCGGCCTGCGGCACCGGCGGCGCAGCTGCACCCTCGCCTGCGTGACGAGGTGCCGGACCACGTTCCGCGCGGTGCGGTCGCGATACCGGTGCTGGAACTGGCACCGCGATGGTTCGCCGCCGGGGCCGCCCTGGTCAGTGGCCGCACCCTCGGCCCGGTCGCGGCGGTCGCGCTGCTGACCACCGACCCTCGTCCGCTGCTCGTCGACCCGCTGCGGGAGCCACCGTCGCCGGAGCCGCTGGACCTGACGCCGGCCCAGCGGGTCGCCCGGTTCCGGGCGATGGCCTCGGACGAGGCCCGTCAACTCGCCGAGTTCCTTGCCGCCGCACCGCTGACACTGCCGGTGATGCGCCTGGTGCAGCGCCTCATGCTGCCACGCTCACAGCCGCAGGACCTCGCCGAGGTCTACCTGAGCGGGCTGCTGCGCCACGCGGCGAGCTGGGCCGAGGACACGCCGGTCGAACAGGCCCGCTACGAGTTCCTTCCCGGCGTACGGCAGGAACTACTCTCCGGACTGCGGGTCGGTGAGGCGCTGCGGATCCTCGACGTCGTTTCCCGCTACGTCAACGAGCACATGGGCGCGGCTCTGGACTTTCCGGCGCTGCTCGCCGGACAGGTCTCGGACCGGCTGGCGACCCGACTGGGCCGCCCGTTCGCCGAGGTGGCCTACACGGTGCTGCGCAGCCTGGGAGGCCGGTACTCGGAACTCGCGCGGCGGCTGGCTCCGGCCGCCCTCGGCCCGCCAGCCACGCCAACGCAGCGGACCGACCGGCGGCTACCGATCGCGGCGACACCCGAAGAGGGGGACGACATGACCGCACAGACCGCTCCAGGAGATCGGGGCCGTTCCAGCGTCGGGGAGCAGCCAGCGGTGTTCGGGAACGTGCCGCCCCGCAACCCCGACTTCACCGGGCGGGAAGAACTGCTCAACGTGCTGCGCCAGCGGTTGACCGACAACGTCACCGCGGTGCTGCCGCACACCGTGCACGGCCTCGGCGGAGTCGGCAAGAGCCAGCTCGCCGTGGAGTACGTCTACAAGTACGCCAGCGACTACGACCTGATCTGGTGGGTTCCGGCCGAACAACCGACCCGGATCCGGGAGTCGCTCGTCGCCCTGGCCCGCAAGCTCGATCTGGTCAGCGACGACGTCGACGTGTCGCAGGCCCTGGAGACCGTGTACGACGCATTGCGCACCGGACGGCCGTACGGCCGGTGGCTGCTGGTCTTCGACAACGCGACCCGGGCCGAGGACCTGATGCCGTTTCTCAGCAACCCCGGCGGGCATGTGCTCATCACCTCCCGCAACCACAACTGGGCCGGGGTGGCGGACAGCATCGAGGTGGATGTCTTCACCCGGGAGGAGAGCATCGAGCTGATCCGGCGGCGGCTGCCGGAGCTGGACGACGAGGACACCGACCGGCTGGCGGAGCAGCTGGGGGACCTGCCGCTGGCCCTGGAGCAGGCGGCGGCCTGGATGCTGGCGACCGGCACCCCGATCGACGAGTACCTCGGCCAGTTGGAGAAACGGGTCGGCCTGTTGCTGCGGGAGAGTTCACCCGCGTCGTACTCGACGCCGGTGGTGATCACCTGGGGGCTGGCATTCGACCAGCTGGCCGAGCAGACCCCCGCCGCGTTGCAGTTGCTGGAGCTGTGCGCCTTCCTCGGTTCGGAGCCCATCTCGATCAGACTGCTGCCGATGGGGCGCTACGCCGGGCTGCCCAGCCTGCTCGACGCCACCGTCCGGGACGACATCCAGTTGCGCCGGGCGGTGCGGGACATCGGCAAGTACGGCCTGGCGAAGGTGGACGCGACCCGCAACAGCATCCAGATCCACCGCCTGGTGCAGGCGACCCTGCGGGACCGGCTCACCCCGGCCGACCGGGAGACCTACCGCACCGCCGTGCAGAAGCTCCTCGCCGCCGCGAACCCCGGTGATCCGACGGAGGACCAGGAGATCTGGCCCCGGCACGCGGAACTCAACCCGCACGTGCTGGCCTCCGGGGCGATCGACGGCGAGTCCGACGACATCCGCAAGGTGGTGCTCGACCAGATCCGCTACCTCTACGTCAGCGGCGACTACGAGAGCAGCCGCGAGCTCGGCTCGATCGCGTACCGCCGGTGGCTGGAGAAGCTGGGGGCGGCCAACGAGCAGACCATCATCACCGCCCGGTTCCTCGCCAACGCGCTGCGCTCCACCGGCAATCCGCAGGAGGCGAGGCGGTTGAACGAACGGACGTACGAGATCGCCCGCGACACGCTCGGGCCCGACCACGAACACACGTTGGCGCTGGCCAACAGCTTCGGGGCGGACCTGAGGCTGTTCGGCGAGTGGCAGCGGGCCCGCGAACTGGACGAGGGGCTGCTCGAGGCGCACCGCAGGGTGTTCGGTGAGGACGCCCCGGACACCCTGCGCTGTGCGAACAACCTCGCCGTCGATTACCGGTTGCTCGGCGACTTCGAGCGGGCGCGGCGCACGGACGAGGACAACTGGGCGCGCTATCGGCGGGTGCTGGGCGACACGAACCCGTACACCCTGTTCACGGCCACCCTGCTCTCCCGGGATCTGGACGGGCTGGGCCGCTACCACGAGGCGCTGCGGTTGCAGCGGCAGTGGCTGCCGCTGCACCGGGGGAGCCTGCGGCCGGACCATTCGAACGTGCTGCGGGCGACCCGGCTGCACGCGGTCACGCTCCGCAAGACCGGCCTCTACAGCGAGGCGCTGACGGTGGCTCGTGAGGTGTACTCGCTGTGCCTGCGCCGGTTCCGGGAGAACCACGCCGACACGATCTCGGCGGCGATGACGCTGTTCAACATCCTGCCCCGCACCGAGCAGGAGCGGGTGGCGCGGGCCCGGGCCCTGGCCGAGGCCCGGGTGCTGGGCGAGGAGACGCTGACCGGCTACCAGCGGGTCCTGGGCGACGAACACCCCTTCACGTACGTCTGCATGACGAACCTGGCGATCGTGTTCCGCCTACTCGGGGACTACACCGAAGGGCGCCGGCTCGACGAGCGGGCGGTCGCCGGACTCCGTGCCGGGCTCGGGATGGAGCACCCGTACACCCTCTGTGCGACGGTCAACCTCGCCAACGATCTCGCTGCCAGCCGGGACCATGCCGGAGCGGCTTCGCTACTGCGGGAGACCCTGGCGGCGGCCCGGCAGGTGAACGGCCAAAATCACCCGGAGACGTTGATCTGCGCCGCGAACCTCTCGATCGAGCTGTCGGCGCTCGGCGACCGGCCGGCCGCCCGGGAGCTGCGCGACGCGGCCATCGCCGGGTACGAGCGGACCGTTGGCCTGGACCACCCGGACGCGGCCGAACTGCTGGCCAGCCATCGGGTGTCGATCCCGATCGACCCGCCTCCGACGTGAGCGCTGGCGGGTCCGGGAGGACGGCGGCTAGGCCCGGGCGGCGAGCGGGGCGCCCGCCGCCGGGCTGACCGCCTCGGGCGCCTCGGCCACGAGGGGGCGCAGCCAGCGGGTCAGCCGGAGCGGGTCCGGTGCGTCGGCGCCGCGACGCCGGATCTCGCGGTGCAGCGCGGCGACGAGTTCCGGCATCTGGTGCAGCGCGGCGGTCTCCCCGTCCGCGCCGTCGCCGCTCAGCTCGGTGAGGATCGCCAGACCGATCCAGGATCGTGGCTCGTCCGGCTGGTCGAGGATCTGGCGGAGGTAGGCGGCGCGGGCGGTCGCGTGGTCGCCGAGGATCTGCGCGATGTCGCCGGCGGACGCCTGTGGTACCTGCGTGGTCACCTGCGCCGGGTCGGTGCAGAGCTGGTCGAAGCCCTCCGGATCTGCCATCTGGAGTCCGGCCAGGTCGAATCGGACGTTGTGGGTCGAGGTCCAGCCGACGTCGTGGGTCAGCACGGCGGAGATCGGCCCGGGTGAGGCCGCCGCCCCGGCCAGCCAGTCGTCCGCCAGCCGGCGCACCCGGTGCGGATCGGGCACCCGGTTGCGCAGGCGCCAGCCGAGCCGGTGTTCGGCGGTGACCTGCCGGGCCAGCGAGGCCGCAGCCGGGGAGACGGGTTCCGCGAGCCAGCGGCGCTGCCGTTCGGTCAGCGTGGCGAGGAACCGCCGGCCCTCCTCGGTCAGGTTCGGGACCCCGTGCAGCAGCTCGGTGGTCTGCCAGACCATGGAGCGCCAGCGGGCGAATTCGAAGTCGGCGAACCGGGCGGCGGCGTCGCGCTGGACCCTCCGTTGCACCCGCCAGAAGTCGGTGACCCCGAAGAAGGCGTAGACACCGTGCAACAGCCCGCCGAGCGGCCGGGGATCGTCGCGCCACGGCGCGTAGTGCCGGGGTTCCGAATCGGCGTGGTGCAGCGGGATCAGGTCGAGCAGCGCCCCGAGTTTGGCGTGCTGCCACTCGTGTACCAGCGCCGCCGCCAGGGCGAGTGGATCGGTGGGTGGGGTCAGGGACACGGCGCCGAACGACTCCATGGCGGTCGCGTTGACGCCGTAACTCTCCTCGGGGGCGACCAGCGGGACGATCGTGGTGAGTCCCGCGGCGATCCCCTCGGCGTAGCCGGGATGTGACCGCACGAGCACCGGCCACGCCTCGTCGAGGGCCGCCTGCCACCCGGCCAGCTCGGGGTCGGAGAGCCGGCCCGCCGCCCGGAGTTGGTGGATGTCGCGGCACGGGTCGAGGTCGTCGACGATCAGCCGCAGCGTGCGGCCGGCGGCCTGGGCCGTGATCGTGCGCAGACCGGACCAGCCGGGCGCGTCCGCCGACGGGTCGGTGGGTACCAGGACCGGGCCGATCCGCAGCCGGCCGTCCTCGGCGGTGACGGTGACGCTGCCGGTCCCCGACTCGGCGCGTCCGTACGTCGGCAGCATGACCTGGCCGTCGGTGCTGGACAGCTCGATCGTGAAGTCCAGCCCGGCCCGGGCCGCCGCGGCCGCGGCGATCTCGCCCAGCCGGCTGACGTCGCGGGAGGCCACGACGGTGGCGCCGGAGCGGCGACTGCGGGGCGGCACCGTGGCGGGGCCGGCCCGCAGTCGCCGGAGTGTGACCGTCAGCCAGGAGCCGACGTGCGGAGCGAGCAGTACCTCGTCGACGGCCTCCGGCCGGTGGGCCTGGGCGCGGACGAGCAGCTCCAGCGAGGCCTCGGTGGCCGGGGACGAGTCGGCGTCCAGCAGTGCCCGCAGCAGGAACAGCCGCCGGCTGAGCTGGCCGCGGCGGAGCCGGGCGATCGTCTCGGCGTCGCCGTGGCCCGCGGCGAGCTGGCTGAAGGACCGGGCGGGAAGTCGGATCACGTCGGTCACGCGCGTTGCCTCATCACTCGGGCGACATCGGCCTGTACGCGGCCGGCGATGTGGTCGATCAGATATCGCAGGTCGGCGCAGTAGACCGAGGGATTGCGGAATCCCGAGCCCTTACGGTATCGGTGCGGATAGTACCCTCCACCACAGACCGGATGAACCGAACAATCAAGACACGCCGGAGCGAGTGCTTTCGCGCCGATCTGTCGGGCGATGACGGCCGGGTGCCGCAGGGCGGCGTCCAACGGGTGATCGGCCACGGTGAGGCCGGTGGCCGGGGCGCCCTCGTAGGCGGAGCGCAGCGTGTCGACCTGTTCGAGCGACCCGTCGACGTCGATGACGATCACCCCGACGGGGCTCAGTCCGATCTGCTCCGACCTGCTGTGGCCGCCCAGTACGCCCACGACGATCTCTTCGAAGAGGCGGAGGCGGGTCTCCCGCCGGGGCGCGTCGTACCACCGGTCGAAGACGGCGACGAGCCACTCTCCGTACCGGGTGCTGGCGTCGGGCGGACGACCCGGCGGTGGCTCGCTCCAGTTGCCGTGCGGCAGCAGGAAGTCCAGGGCCGGGGGCTGGTACGCCAGCAGCGTCTCGTACGTCTCAACCGGATCGTTGCGCAGGTCGATGACGCTGAGTATGCCGGCGAACAGGTCGGGCTGCTCGCGTAACAGCCGCAGCGCGCGGTCGACGGCGGGGAAGCTGCTCCGGCCGCCGAGGTGCCGGCGGTGCCGGTCGTTGGCCACCCGGCCACCGTCCACGCTGACCCCGACCCGCAGGCCGGCGGCGCTCAGCAGGCGCAGGCGTTGCTCGGTCAGGCGGGTGCCGTTGGTCTGCACGGTGAACTGTGCCACCGTCCCGGACGACAGCGCCGCACGCAGCGTGCTGACCACCCGCTGCAACGTGGCGGGCGGGGCGAGCAGCGGCTCGCCGCCGTGCAGGATGACCCGGATCGTCGACAGGCGGTGGTCGCGGGCGTGTTCGGCGATGCGCCGGGTCGCCAGGTCGACGACCTCGTCGGGCATGAAGGCCGTCCGGCCTCGCCAGGAACGGTCGGCCAGCTCGTACATGTAGCAGTAGTCGCAGGCGAGGTCGCACCGACTGTGCAGCTTGACGACGAAGTCGTGGAACGGGGTGGGCCGCCAACCGGCCGGTGTGATGTCCAGCGGTGACTCGCCGAGAGGCCATTCAGACGGCAGAGGAAGTGACGGCGGCGCGCTGGTGACCACGACGGGGTTCAGATCGCGGAGGTGAAACCAGCGACGGGGTCCTGCGGTCGGTCCAGCTCGTCGAGAATCCGCTCCAGGCAGTGCACGAACGCGCCCTGCCTCGCCTCCCGGAGTTCGGCGAGGCTGATCTTGCTCACATCCAATTGGTGAGACAGATAATCATCGACCGTGGGTTCCATCGATTCCTCTATAGGACAATCGCATGCTAGTGATCCTGACCGGCTCCGAACGCGGCAGCTGGAGGCGGAGCAAATTTCCTAAACTAGCCCAAGGTACCAGTGGATGCCGGACAACCGGGTCAGTCTACGGCCGACGCTCCGCCCCGGACAGTCCATAGCCGGCGCGCGTACCGGGGGCTGTCCGATTTCTGGCAGTGGTCGCGGAAGTCGGGGCGCCGCGCCCGCCGCCATCCGGCGGATCACCCGCGGCAAACCTCCGCCACCGCGCCCGCTTGTGACGCCGTTGTTCGAGACGGCCGCTGGGAAGCCAGCCATCGTGGCAGATCACTGCTCCTCGCTAAACGGCTCGTCGCTCCACCGCCACCACGCCTCGTTGCCATCGATGTGAAGCAGGAATTCAGGAACCTCCTGGCCGTCCGGGTACCGAAGCGTGACGGTGTTCCGAACTGCCTCGTATGCGCGCTCCCAGGACTCCGCGTCCTCATCGACGCCATCGAGCAGCCGCAACTCCTCGGCGAAGAGCGTCCGGACCTCCGCAAGCCCTTCCCTCGGATCGACACGAGCATTCAGCCACGGAAAGTCACCACCGGTCACCACGAGACCAGCGAGTACCCGGCCGTCGTCGCGCCGATGCAGCGTCCAAGTGCCGTCGTGATGATCGCTCACGATGGCGACCCTAGCGACTGCAAAGAATCCCCTGCTGACCGTGCCCGGCTTCGGCCTCGCCCTGGTCGCACCTCGGCCATGATCAGATGCACGCCTCAACCGCGTACCGCGCTGCATCGAGCGTGATGCCCAGGGGTGCTGCGCACGCCCGGCAGTCGGCGGCGAAGGTTTCGCCCTCGCGCCACTGTCGGGTCTCGTCGCCCACTCGCGGCGCGCAGTCCTGCGGCACGACGAGTCCGAGATGGGCGCGGTAAACGGTGGTAACCCATCCCTGATGGGCTTGATGTGGGTGCCAGGAGCCATCCGAGAAGTCCAGCCGTCGGGCGGACGAACACCGCCGGGAAGGGATCCCGTCCTGCCTTGGCCGCACCGTCTCCAAGCGTCCGGGCTCAGCTGCCGAGATCAATCCTCGCTGGGGTCGAGGAATAGCTCGGCCAGCCGGGGCAGCCGCCTCCGCATCTCGTCATCATCGTCGAAGTCGAAGTCCTCACCCATGTCGGGTTCGCGGGCCTCGTCGATGCTGACCGCAACGTGTTGGCGGGTCTTCATCGCTTCGTAGAAGGCGTCGTCGTCACCACCCGTGACCTGTTCGTACGCCTCGCTGGCTGCGTAGTTCACCGACTCGGCGAACAGCGTGCCGTCCTCTTCCTCGGCCGCGGCTTGTCGTACCACGGGATGGCCAGCCAGTCCGTCGGGGGAGGCCAGGACACGTTCGTACCACTCGCGTCCCAGCGCGATAACTCCGGCCCGGAAATCTATGAAGCTGTCGTCCGAGCATCCACCGCCGATCAGGTACGCGGCCGCCCACACGTCCCAGCGGTAGAGCGCGTCATGGAGCTGATCGAACAGCTCCTGGAACTCGAGGATGCGCTTCGGTGATGTTGCGGCCAAGCGCGTCACCAGTGCCGCAGCAACGGCCTCACCGTCGTCGCCGGTCCGCCCGTCCAGACCCGCTCCGGCCGACTCCACGACCGCCCAAAACTCGTCAACATCCACAGCGCGAGGGTCTTCCACGGCCAACCGACACAACTCATGCCCTGCAACCCAGGCACCAGTCGCGAGCAGCCGCTCAAGCCTTCCTGACCCTGAGCATGCGCTCACGGACGCGAGCCGGTCGTCATGGGTAGCGGTTGTCTCGGCAGGCGTAGGGGTAACGGTGCAGACCGCCACCGCTGGAGACCGCCCGTCAACCGGGTGATGGGAGATGGAATCGACGCTGACGAGCGTGAGCGGCTCTTGAGTGCGCCTCGTAAGCAGTCCACTGTTCTGCGGATGTCCGGCCTGCCGCCGGCCGTGATCCGCGATCAGAAGGCGATGAAGTTCATCGCCGAGAAGATACGGCCGGGCGGTGGCGTGCCGCGCGCAGAGACCTGAGCGAGAATGGGCCAGTTCGAATCGCAACCCTGGAAGGACCCTCCCTTGGCCGGTGGACTCGTAGCCCTGCTGGATGACGTGGCGGTGCTGGCACGGGCCGCTGCCGCGTCGATCGATGACATCGGGGCGGCCGCCGCGAAGGCCGGCGCCAAGGCTGCGGGTGTCGTCGTCGACGATGCTGCCGTCACGCCGCAGTACGTGCGGAACCTGGCGGCCGAGCGCGAGGTGCCGATTATCAAGCGCATTGCCGTGGGGTCGCTGCGCAACAAGTTCTTCATCATCCTGCCGGCGGTGCTGCTGCTCAGTCAGTTCGTGCCTTGGCTGCTCACTCCGATCCTCATGCTCGGCGGCGCCTACCTCTGTTATGAAGGCGCGGAGAAGGTGTGGGCCAAGATCGCCCATCACGGTGCCTCCGGCGCGGGCGAAGAGAAGGTGCAGGACGAGACGACACTGGTGTCTGGGGCGGTACGAACCGACCTGATCCTCTCGGCGGAGATCATGGTCATCAGCCTTAACGAGGTGATCGATGAGGCGTTCTGGTCCCGCCTGACGATCCTGGCTGTCGTCGCCGTCCTCATAACCGTCCTGGTGTACGGCGTGGTGGCCCTGATCGTCAAGATGGACGACGCCGGGCTGCGCCTGTCGCAAGGTTCCGGCGCCGTCGCCACGTTCGGCCGCGGTCTGGTGAGGGCGATGCCGGTGGTCCTCAGCGTGCTGACGGTAGTCGGCACCGCGGCGATGCTGTGGGTGGGTGGGCACATCCTGCTGCTAGGCACGAACGAGCTGAACCTGCACTTCCTGTACGAGGCCGTGCACCACGTGGAGGTCGCCGCCCACGACGCCACGGGTGTTCTCGGCGGGCTCGTCGGCTGGCTCGTCAACACGGTGGCCAGCGCGGTCCTCGGGCTGATCGTCGGAGCGCTGGTCGTGCTGGTCATGACTCTCACGCTGCACCGCCGCACATCCAAGGCTGCGGCTGCGACTGCGGCGGCCACGACTCGTACTGACGGCACCATCCCCGCGCCGCCGAGCCGTGCAGCTCGGCGCCGCGACGCCCCTGCGGACCAAGCGCCGCGCGGTTGACCGCGACATCATCGCAACTCGACCACGGGGGTCAGGCGTTCTGGTGCTGAAGCCCTTTGGTACTCCAGCCGCACCCGGTGGAGTCGGAGTCTTCGCTGGTAGTGGGCCGTGTTGGCGCGGTATCGGTGTCGTCGTCGCCATCGTGACCATCGATGGATGTGGCCGAAGGGTCGAATCGTGGTGATCTCATGGTCGAGACCGACTGCGATCATCGCGCTCACCGGTGCGCGAACCGCGCCAGCAGATCATGCAGACCCGTCCGCGACCCGACGATTTGATCGACCGACACAAGCGCGAAAGCTTGCCCTGGTAGCCGTGTACGGCATCAGGACCACTGGATGCGCCACACCACATTGACCTGGGTGGAACGGCACTGCCGGCACGTGGCCGCAGGTGAACCACGTCGCGTCGCCCCGTCCGAGCAGGGAACAGCAGCCGCGGGTGCGTGCGTTCCCGACTCACCGCCGATTCAGTCGTCGAGCGTCTTCAACAGCCCAAGCGTGCGCGACTCGATCAGCCGGTAACCGGCTTCGTTCGCCACGCGCAGCGCGGCCTTGGCGTGCTCGCGAGCGACGTCGGGCTGCCCGGTGGCCAGGCACACCGCCGCCAGCCCCACCAGCGCACTCGCCTCGCACCACACGAACCGGGTCTGCCGGGCCAGGTCGAGCGCCAGACGGTGTTCCTCGGCTGCCTCTGCTGGCCGTTCAGCGGCCAGTAGCACGCGACCGTAAGCCTCTCGTGCCCACGCCTCGGTGCCGGCGTCGCCGATCTCCTGCGTCAACGCCACTGCATGTCGCGCGTCGGCGCAGGCGCGTGGTGCGCGGTCGGTCATCGACCACAACAACGCACGTCCGCTGAGCGCCGTCGCCTCGCCGTACTGGTAGCCAAGATCGCGGTTGGCGACCAGCGCCCGGTCGTACAACTCCTCGGCGGCTTCCCGGTCTCCACGGTCGCGGCGGATGCCCGCGAGGTCAACCAGAAGGACCGCTTCGTTGTACCGTGAGCCGCTTCGTTCCGCGCAGGCTAGGGCGTCCCGGATGTGCTGGTCCGCCTGTGACAGCGCACCGAGCTGCCAGTGCGCGAAGCCGAGGTTGGCGAGGGACATGGCCTCGCCGCCGTCGTTGCGGTATTGCCGGTTGAGCTCCAGGGATCGCTGGGCGCAGTCGATTGCGGCTCGGGGATTGCCGAGGCGCTGGTGCACCGCGCTGAGATTGTTCAACAGGGCCGTGCGTCCCTCCGGCCACCGGTCATGGGCGTTGATGCGGAGGCCGTCGAGGAGGTGTTGGCGGGCTTCCTCGTATCGGCCGGCGGTGACGTGGGCGAGGGCGATGCTCAGGTGCATGCTGGCCTGGGCTGTCAGGTCGTTCGCGGCCTCCGCGGCAGCCAACCCTCTGGTGGCTGCGGACAGCCACTCGGCGCGGCGTCCACGCTGGTGGAACCAGGCGCGTAGGGCGTCGGTGAGCTGCCAGACAAAGCGTGCATGCCCGTGGTCGGCGGCGTTGATCGCTGCGATGACATTGGCTGCCTCTGCGTCCAGCCACGCCAGCGCCTCGTCGGCATCGGGGAACGATTGTTGCGGGACCGGCCCGGGGAGCCTGAGGAAGTGGGGGATGAGTTGACGTCCGGCGGCGTCGGCCCTGCTGCGATAGTGCTCAAGTAGACGCTGCCGGGCGTCGTGACGGGTGGTGTCGTCGTCCTCCGTGACAAGCCGGTCCACGGCGTACTGGCGGAGCAGGTCGTGAAACCGGTATCTGTCGCCTCCCTGATGCTCGATCAGGTGTGCGGACGCGAGGGCGCGGAGTGTTCTCGTCGCGATGGGGGGCGCGACCCCCTCGAGCGCGGCGGCGACGTGGGCGGTGAAGCTGCCACCGGGGACCAGCCCGATGTGACGGAACATTCGTTGCTGAGCGGTGGGCAGGGCCCGATACGACATCGCGAAGGCCTTCGTGACCGCGCCCTCGTCGGCACCGTCGACGGTCAGGCTGGTGAGAGGATCGCCCTCATCGAGTTCCTCGGCCAGTCCGGCGATGTGGGGATGGCCGCTCGTCTGCAGGTTCGCTGCCGCTATCCGCAGTGCCAGTGGCAGGTGCCCGCAGAGGTGGGCGAGGCGGGCCGCGGCGCCGGCCTCGACCCGAACGGCCTCGTCCCCGAGCATCGCCGCCAGCAGCCGTACGGAGTCCGTCGGGCTGAGCACACCCAGCAGCAGAGATCGGGCGCCAGCCCGGACGACCAGCTCACCGAGCCGACGACGGCTGGTGATCAGGACAGTGCCGCTGGGCGGGATCAGCGGCATCACCTGGTCGGCGTCACGAGCATTGTCCAGCACCAGCAAAATCCTGCGGCCGGTCATCGTCGAGCGGAACAGCGAGACCCGGCCGTCCTGATCGTCCGGAACAACGCGGGGGTCGACACCAAGCCCACCAAGTAGCTGTCCGAGCGCGGCGGACGGTGTGACGGGTGGACGCTCGACGTCGAAGCCGCGCAGGTCGATGAACATCTGACCATCGGGGAAGGCGCCACGCACCCGATGCGCCCAGCGCACCGCCAGCGCCGTCTTTCCGACTCCGGGGATTCCGCTGACAACCCAGACCGTCGTGGCGCTGGACCCGCCCGATAGCTGGTCGAGATGGGTCATCTCGTCAGTTCTACCGATGAAACCTGGTACGTCCTGTGGCAGCTCCTCCGGACGGTGCGGGACGCTCGACAGTGCGTCGCCGCGTTCCGCCGGCAGCACCGGATCACCTCTGAGGATGAGCCGGTGCAGGCGGCTGAGCTCGCGTGACGGTTCCAGGCCGAGATCGTCGTGTAGCCGGGTGCGGAGATTGCGGTAGACCTCCGATGCTCGATCGGCCTGGCCCTCGAGATACAGGGCTGTCATGAGCTGACCGACGAGGCGATGCCGATAGGGCTGTCCGGCCACCTGGTCGGACACCTCGCGCACCACTCTCCTCGTGCGACCCAGGCGCAGCAGCGCGTCCGCCCGGTCCTCCGCAGCCGTCCAACGGGCCTCCATGAGACCGGAACAGAGCAGTCGGCGTCCGGAATCGTCGACGACGTCGAGCAGTGGTTCACCTCGCCACAGGTCCAACGCCTGGTCCAGCAACTCCACGGTGGTGGGATCGTCGGAGGAGCCTGCGGCCTGCTGCACGAGGGCGGAGAAGCGGTGTGCGTCGACGGTCGCGGGATCGGTGTGCAGCTGGTAGGCGCCGCGCTCGCTCAGCAACTGCGCGGATGCACCGGTCTGCCGGAAGGTGGCCCGTAGGCGCGAGACCATGGCCTGCACCGTCGCTCGTGCGCTGGGCGGGGGCGCCTGCGCCCAGATCAGGTCGATGAGCCGGTCCGCCGGTACCGGTCGATTGGCCTCCAGAACGAGCGCCGCCAGGAGCAGCCGGGGCTGTCGTCCTCCGATGGCGAGACGGACACCCTCGGACCAGATCTCCACCGGCCCGAGGACCCGAAACTCCATGTGCACATCCCTGCCGTCGCTGCCTGTGCGGGCCGGCGCGACTCCTCTGCAAGCATTTTGCAAGATCGCTGCATGCGCCGGCCCTGATTATGGTCGAGCCCGCTGACAGTGAGCGGGCGGTACGAGCGTGCGCTTCGCGCCGCGGCCAGCACGGGGGTGGCCGCGAACGACGAGGGGTGCGCACGGTCCGGTGCGCTTATCCGGGGGCGACGAGCGACGCATCGACTGGGCGACGGCCTTGGGGGAGAGGCAGTCGCCGATGACGTGGCGGGCTTCGAAGACCGGTGAACACCGTGTCGGACGACCCTGCCACCTCGCTTGCCACGGCGATGTTCTCCGCATCGCCGGTGTGATGGCTGCTGGCCGAGCACAACGATCCACCGGCCGGACGCGCCGTCCACCGGACGGCACCGGCACCGGCCGGTCAGCCAATAGAGGGAGTGCGATGAGAAACCCCCTGGCCCTGATCAGCGCGACAGTTGTGCTGGCAGCGGCAGTGTTGACCAGTGGCGTCGCGCAGGCGGCGCCCGATTCGGCCACGGCGCCAGCCGCCGTCGGAGCCGTCGCGCCGCCGCACACCGAACCGCCGGTCGCCGCCCCGCCGGTCCCGCGACCGACGCCGTTCAAGGAGGCGCCGCTCGGCACCGCCACCGGCAGGACGGCCGCCCCGCCCGACTTCGGCCCCGGGGAACGCGTGCTCTCGGCGTACCACCGGGGGAAGCTCTCCCGCGACGACGCCGTGCGGTATGGCCTGGCCGCGGTGCGTTCGCCCCGGTCGTTGCCGGTGCACCTTCGGCCGACCGGTGCCATCCACGACCCGCAGCGATATCTGACCTACCTGTCGATGTTGGCGGCGAGCGCCGATGCGGAGGCGGCGCGGGCCATCGCGCCAGATGTCGCGGTGCCTGCCGGCGCCGCCACGGCCGCCGACTACGACGACTGCGCCGCCGAACCGTACGACTACCTCGGGGTGACCTATCGCTGCCGGGCGTCGGCCGGCGAATTCCTCGTCCTCTACAACATCGCCGGTGGAGGCAGGCCGGGCATCCCGGCGGACGCCAACCCGAACGGCCGGGCGAAGGCGGTGCAGCATCTGCTGAACGCGCTCTCGATCGCCGTCGACGAGTATCGCGAGATGGGCTACCCGCTGCCCGTGCGGGACGGCAAGCCCTGGGTGCTGGTCTACGGCGTCGACGAGATTCCGATCGTCGGCGGGGCTGGCCTGCCCATCGACGCGCCGTTCGTCCTGCCGTTCGGCTTGAACCAGCAGGCGACCATGCTGGTGCCCAACGGGCAGGACGACTGGGACTACCTGCCGCGGCATGAGCTGTTCCACGTCATGCAGTACCAGTACTGGGATCGGTCCGACGTCGGCCTGGACTACCTGGCCCTCTTCGTGGGCGGCAAGGAGTTCGGCTCGATGAACTGGTGGATGGAGGCCACCGCGGAGTGGGCGACCCGCCAGACCTACGCCCGTGCGCCGTACGTGCCCATCCCCGGCGAGGAGAAGCTGTACGCCCGCAACGTCTACGACGTGCTCAGCAAGCCCGGGGCGGCACTCAACTCCTGGGGCGGGCTGGGCGGCGGTCCACAGTATGGCGCGTTCCTGCTGCCGACCTACCTCACCGAGCAGATCGATGCCTCCTTCGTGCGACGCACGTGGGAAAGCGTCCGGGACCACGACCATCTGCCGATCGAGGCGATCCGGCACACCGCTGCGGGCTACGGCCTGAACTTCGCGGACATGCTCCTCAACTACCACATCGCCAACTATCGGCTGGCCAAGGCGAACGCCGCGCCCGCACCGACGGTGGACGCCTGGCGCATCTACGGCTACTCCGACTCCGACGCGAGCCTGTGGCGCGGCAACCTCACCGGCGCGAGCGGGACGAGCGGCGACGCCCTCGGGGGTGCCAGACCGGCCCGCAAGAGTCACTCGACGCCCGCCGGCACCCAGGTGGAGTACCAGGACATCCTGCGTAAGGGCGGTGCTGTCTACCACGACTTCCGCGCGGTCAAGAACTCCGGCGACGCGAGCTGCGGATACTGCTCGACCCTGCTGGTGGACACCACCAGGGACACCAACCGCAGATCTGCCGTCGTCGTCTGGTCGCCGACGGGAAGCACCGGCACGCTGGCGAAGTACCCGAGCATCCACACCGTGCGCCATCCCGACGCGGGTGGACTGATCACGGTGCCGAACTTCGCGTACCCCATGGTGGCCACCCTGGTGACCACCTGGACCGAACTGGACATCCACTCCGCCGACGCGGACGGCAGCCCGAAGACGTTCACCACGAATGTGGAGAGTGTGCTGCCACTCACGGCCCGCTCGTGCGCGCTGCGCCCGCTCTCGGTGCGCAGCGTCGAGATCACCGTCGAGCCGGAGGGCACGTTCAACAGGTACGCCGCCAGCACGCCGGACGGCTGGACCGGTGGCGACTCCACGTACTCGGTGAAGTTGCCGGACGGCCGGATCGTGTGGCTGTTCTCCGACACCTGGATGGGCCCGCTCAACGGCGACGGCACCCGCCCGGTGAGCGCGCCGCTGGTCAACAACACCTTCGTCGTGCAGAACGGCGGCAGCCTCACCACCTACCAGGGTGGCACCGCCGGGGCCCCTCGGGCGTTGATGCCGCCGTCGGGGCCCGGCAAGTGGTACTGGGTCGGTGACGGCCACCTCTCGGGCGGACAACTTCAAGTGGTGTACCAGGAGTACGAGCGTTTCGGCTCCGGCGCCTGGGACTGGCGGTTCAACCGCAACGTCGTCGCCAACTTCGCCCTGTCCAACCTGCGGACCCCGGTCAGCGTCCGGGAGTTGCCCTCGGCCAGCGGGGTCGCCTGGGGCTCGGGGCTGCTGCCGGCCAGCCGCAGCGGCGACGGCTACACCTACGTGTACGGCGTCGACGACTCCCCGATCAACAAGCAGATGCGCATCGCCCGGGTGTACGGCAGCGACCTCGCCAACGGCACCTGGCAGTACCACACGCCGTGGGGTTGGACGCTTCGGGAGCAGAACTCCCGCAACCTGCTGACCGGCATCGCCAACGAGTACAGCGTCACCCCCTGGGGCGGACAGTTCCTCCTCCTCAGCCAGGACAGCACCGAGGCGTTCAGCGGGCAGATCAACGCTTGGACGTCCTGCTCACCGTACGGCCCCTTCACCCAGAAGACCCCGGTCTACCGCATGCCGGAACCCGGCCCCTACGGCAGCTACTGGAACCCCAACGTCATCTCCTACAACGCCCACGTGCACCCGGCGCTCAGCTCCGGTGACACCTTCATCGCCTCCTACAACGTCAACAGCATGGACACCCGCGTCTCCCCGGACGCGGATCACTACCGCGATCCGGGCATCTACCGCCCCCGCTTCTTCCGATTCGTCCTCGGATAACTGCTGCGGTTCGGCCGGGCGTAGGACACGCCCGCCGAAACGATCGGGCATCACCGGCGCCGCTGCGTGGCGCCAAGAGCGCGACGCGACGTGGTCGCCGCCCATCGCCAGAGCTGGCGAAGGGCGGCGACCATTCGGCATTCGCCCAGGTGACGGCAGACCCTCGCCCGTCCAATGTGGCTTCATGTGGCTCATCCATTGACTTACCCGGAAAGCGGGCGTAAACAAAGCACAAGCAAAACGAAACGGCGGTGAAACAACACGATGTACGCCGAAGAACGACAGCAGGAGATCCTTCGCATCGCCCGGGACGTGGGCCGGGTCGAGGTGGCCGGGTTGGCCGACGGACTCAACGTGACGTCGGAGACCATCCGCCGCGACCTCACCATCCTGGAGCGGGCCGGGGTGCTGCGTCGCGTCCATGGTGGAGCGATCCCGGTTGAGCGACTCGGGTTCGAGCCCGCGCTGGCGGCGCGTGACGCGGTGCTCATCGAGGAGAAGGAGCGCATCGCCAAGCTCGCCCTGAGCGAGGTGCCCGAGGAGGGCGCGATCATCCTCGACGCCGGCACCACGACCGCCCGGCTGGCCCAGCTGCTGCCGGTCGACCGGGAGCTGACCGTCGTGGTCAACTCGCCGGTCATCGCCGCGACCCTCGGTACCTACGCCAACCTCAACGTCCTGCTGTTGGGTGGGCGGGTCCGCGGGAAGACCCTGGCGACCGTCGACGACTGGGCGCTGTCGCCGTTGGCGGACCTCTACGTCGACGTTGCGTTCGTCGGTACCAACGGCATTTCGGTCGAGCGCGGGTTGACCACCCCGGACCCGTCCGAGGCGGCGGTGAAGCGGGCGATGGTTCGTGCGGCCCGCCGCACTGTGGTGCTCGCCGATCACACCAAACTCGGCAACGACTATCTGGCCCGGTTCGCTGAGCTGGCCGACGTCGACCTGCTCATCACCGACAGCCGTGCCGACGTCGATCTGGTCGGTGACCTGGAGTCCGCAAACGTCCGGGTGGTACGCGCATGATCGTCACCGTCACCCTCAACCCCAGCCTCGACCGGGCCGTGGAGGTCGACTCACTCACCCGGGGCGAGGTCATCCGGGCTGCCACAGCTCACCTCGACCCCGGCGGCAAGGGCGTCAACGTGTCCCGTGCCCTGCTGGCCAACGGGGTGCCGTCGGTAGCGGTGTTGCCGTCCGGCGGCGACGAGGGCAACCAGCTCATCCGCCTACTTCAGACGGAGGGTGTCGAGGTCCTCGCCGTGTCGATCTCCGGAAGGACCCGTTCCAACATCACCCTGGCCGAGCCCGACGGCACGGTCACCAAAATCAACGAGCCTGGCCCGGCCATGTCCCGCGCTGAGTTCGACGAGGTGATCGACCGTGTTCTCGCCCGCGCCAGCAGCGCCGACTGGGTCGTGCTGTGCGGCAGCGTCCCGCCCGGCCTGCCCGCTGACGCCTACGCCCAGTTGTGCCGCAAGCTGCGCGCTGCCGGTGTCCAGGTCGCCGTCGACACCAGCGGTCCTGCCCTGCGCGAGGCCGCCCTCGCCGGGGCGACAGTGCTCAAGCCCAACCGTGACGAACTGGCCGACGTGGTCGGCACCCCGCTGACTGACCTCGACGACGTGGTCGATGCCGCTCAGTGCCTGCGGAAATGGGGAGCCGGCACCGTCGTGGCCAGCCTCGGCGCTGACGGCGCTGTCCTGGTCGACGCCGACGGCGTCCGCACCGGCACCTGTCCGGTCGCCCGGCCCCGCAGCACAGTCGGTGCCGGCGACGCGCTGCTCGCCGGGTTCCTCGCTGCGGGCGCCCAGGGTGCCACCGCTCTCGCTGAGGGCCTCGCCTGGGGTGCCGCCGCGGTGAGCCTGCCCGGCAGCCGGATGCCCGGCCCCGCAGACCTGTTCCGCCACCACGTCACCATCCACCCCTAGCCGGACGAGCTTCTTCCCCCGCGGCCGTCTGGTCCGCCCCTCGATGAAGGAGATACCCCCCGTGACCTCCTCCTCCTACACACCAGAGGTGAAGGGCCAGGGCCTCAGGGCCACTGTGCAACGCCTCGGCGGCTACCTGGCCGCGATGGTCATGCCCAACATCGGCGCGTTCATCGCCTGGGGCCTGATCACCGCGATGTTCATCCCGACCGGCTGGATCCCCAACAAGACCCTGGCCGAACTGGTCGGCCCGATGATCAGCATCCTGCTACCGGTGCTCATCGGCTACACCGGCGGCCGGCTGGTCCACGGCCAGCGCGGTGCCGTCGTGGGTGCGGTGGCGACAATGGGCCTCGTCGTCGGCGCGGACGTGCCGATGATCCTCGGCGCGATGATCATCGGGCCACTCACGGCGTACGTCCTCAAACTGTTCGACGGCCTGGTCGAGAACCGGATTCGTCCCGGCTTCGAGATGCTCGTCGACAACTTCAGCGCCGGCATCATCGGCGCCGCGATGGCCATCGGAGGCGTCTACGGCATCGGCCCGGTGGTCGAATGGCTCACCAAGCAGGCCGGTTCGGGCGTCGACTGGCTCGTCGGCAGGGACCTGCTGCCGCTGACCTCGGTGCTCGTCGAACCCGCCAAGGTGCTCTTCCTCAACAACGCCATCAACCACGGCGTGTTCGGCCCGCTGGGCATCGCCGAGGCGGCCGACAAGGGCAAGTCGGTCCTGTTCATGATCGAGTCGAACCCCGGCCCCGGCCTCGGTCTGCTGCTCGCCTTCATGGTCTTCGGCCCCCGCGCACTGCGCCCCAGCGCCCCGGCCGCGATCATCGTGCAGTTCCTCGGCGGCATCCACGAGATCTACTTCCCGTACGTGCTGATGAAGCCGAAGCTGATCCTCGCCATGATCGCCGGGGGTGCGGCCGGCGTCGGCACCTTCGTGATCACCGGTGCGGGGCTGGTCGCCACCCCCTCGCCGGGCAGCATCTTCGCGTACCTCGCGGTGACCCCCAAGGGCGGCCACTTCGGGGTCGTTCTCGGCGTCGTGGTCGCCGCCGCCGTCACCTTCGCTGTCGCCTCGGCCCTGCTCGGCTTCGGGCGCGGCGAGCCCGACGCGGACGCTGTCGGCCCTGACGAGAAGACGGCTGACCACCCAGATGAGGACAAGGCAGTCGACCCCGACGAGACCCTCGACAAGTCGGCGAAGCAGGAGGTCTGAACACATGTCCACCATCAACGGCACCGAGATCAAGAAGGTCGTCGTGGCCTGCGACGCCGGCATGGGCAGCAGCGTGATGCTGGCCAGCCAACTTCGGCGGCAACTGGCGAAGAACGCGGTGACCGTCGAGCACACGCCGGTCAACTCGATCCCCGCCGACGCGGACGTGGTCATCTGCCACCAGGGGCTCGTCGCCCGGGCCCGGGTCAGCGCGCCGGACACGGTGATCGTGCCGATCCAGGTGTTCATCGGCGACCCGGCCGTCACCAGGGTCGTGAACGCGGTGCAGCGCGGCGGTGAGCTCAGTGGCTGAGCTGCTGGCCCGTGACGCGATCCGGCTCGACGAGCGGGCCGGATCGCGGGACGAGGCGATCAGCCGCTGCGGCGCGGTACTCGTCGAGGTCGGCGCGGTGGCCCCGGCGTACGTGGACGCGATGCTCGCCCGCGAGCAGAGCGTCTCCACGTACATCGGGGAGGGCGTCGCCATCCCGCACGGCACGCTGAACAGCAAGGAGTCGGTCCAGCGCGACACCCTCGCGGTGCTGCGCTTCCCCGACGGCGTCGACTGGGACGGGTTCGACGTGCGGGTCTGCGTCGCCATCGCGGCCGCCGGCGACGGGCACGTGGACATCCTCGCCCAGCTCGCCACTGTGCTGATGGACCCGGCGCAGGCGCAGCGGCTACGAGAGTCGACGAGTGTCGATGACGTGATCACCATCCTTGAGGGGAACCCATCGTGAAGGTCGTCCGATTCCACGCACCCGGTGACGTCCGCATCGAGGACGCGCCCGAGCCCACGCCGGGCCCCACCGACGTGATGATCCGCGTCCGGGCATGCTCCACCTGCGGCACCGACGTGAAGATCTCCCGCTTCGGCCACCACCACATCGCCCCGCCGCGCGTCATGGGCCACGAGATCGCCGGTGAGATCACCGAGGTCGGTGCCGACGTCACCGGCTGGCGGCCGGGGGACCGGGTCCAGGTCATCGCCGCCATCCCCTGCGGTACGTGCGCGGAGTGCCGGCGCGGCCGGATGACCGTGTGCCCCAACCAGGTGTCGATGGGATACCACTTCGACGGCGGGTTCGCCGAACACATGGTCGTGCCGCACAACGTCCTCGCCGTCGACGGGCTCAACCGCATCCCCGAGGGACTCAGCTTCGCCGAGGCGTCCGTCGCCGAACCCCTCGCCTGCGTCCTCAACGGCCAGAACCTCGCCGGTGTGGGGAAGGGCGACGACGTGGTCGTCGTGGGCTCCGGGCCGATCGGCTGCCTGCACGTCCGCCTGGCCCGGGCACGCGGCGCGGCCCGGGTGTTCCTCGTCGACCTCAACCGCGAACGCCTCGACCTGGCCGCCAACCTGGTGCAGCCGGACGCGGCGATCTGCGGCGCCGAGACCGACGTCGTCGACGCGGTGCTCAAGCTCACCGAGGGCCGGGGTGCCGACGTCGTCATCACCGCCACGGCCGCCGGCGCCGCCCAGGAGCAGGCGGTGCAGATGACCGCACGGCAGGGCCGGATCAGCTTCTTCGGCGGCCTGCCGAAGGACAAGCCGGTCATCTCCCTGGACTCCAACCTCGTGCACTACCGCGAACTGACCATCGTCGGTGCCAACGGCTCCAGCCCGGAACACAACAAGGAGGCGCTGCGACTCATCGCCGACGGCTCCGTGCCGGTCGCCGATCTCATCACCCACCGCCTGCCGCTCGACCGCGCCCTCGACGCCTTCGGCATCGTGGCGCGGGGCGAAGCGATCAAGGTGACGATCGAACCGTAGGAGGATCCGTTGCCCACCAGAACAGTCCTCGTCGGCTCCGCCAGCGGGCTGCACGCCCGCCCGGCGGCGCTGTTCGTCGCCGAGGCGGCGAAGCAGCCGGTGCTGGTCACCATCCGCACCGGCGACAAGAAGCCCGTGCCGGCCCGCAGCATGCTCGGCGTGCTGTCGCTCGGCGCCAAGAAGGGCACCGAGGTCACGCTGGAGGCCGGCGGCGACGGCGCGCAGGCCGCCGTCGACACCCTGGCCGACCTCCTCGAACGTGATCTGGACGCCGTCGATGCGTGAACTTCGGGGAATCGGGGCCAGCCCCGGTGGTGCGGCGGGGCCGGTCTACCGGCTGGCCCCGCCGCCGGCCCTGCCGCCGTCGGCGGAGACCGTTGATCCCGCTGCCGAGAAGGCGGCCGTGCGGGAAGCCGTCCTCGTCGTCGCCGCCGACCTGACCCGTCGCGCTGACACCGCAGTGGACGCGACCGCCGCCGAGGTCCTGCGCGCCCAGGTCATGATGGCGCAGGACGAGACACTGATCGACGCGGCCGACATCGCGATCGACGGCGGCGCGGACGCGCCGCACGCGCTCACCGACGTGCTCGCCGGGCACCGGGCCGCCTTCGAAGCCGCGGGCGGGTACCTCGCCGAGCGGGTCAGCGACCTCGACGACCTGCGGGACCGCCTCGTCGCGGCGTGTCTCGGGCAGCCGATGCCGGGCGTGCCGGACCCCGGCCACCCGTACCTGCTCATCGCCAGCGACCTGGCGCCCGCCGACACCGCCGGTCTCGAACCGGACCTGGTGCTGGGCCTGGTCACGGCCGAGGGCGGGCCGACCAGCCACACCGCGATCCTGGCCCGGACCCTCGGCATCCCGGCCGTGGTCCGCTGCGCGGGCATCCTGGACGTGGCCGACGGCGCGTTGGCCAGTCTCGACGGCGCGAGCGGCGTCGTGGTGGCCGGCGTCTCCGCCGAGACGGTACGCACCGTCAACGCGGACCGGCTCGCGGAGATCGAACGCCGCGCCCGCTCCCAGGGCCCCGGGCGGACCAGGGACAGCCACCCCGTCGCGCTACTGGCCAACATCGGCTCGGCCCGCGACCTCACCGGCGAGGTGGAAGGCGTCGGCCTGTTCCGCACCGAGCTGCTCTACCTCGACCGCAGCGACCCGCCGTCGCACGAAGAGCAGGTCGCCGCGTACCGCGACGTCTTCGCCGCGTTGCCGGGCCGCAAGGTCGTCGTGCGTACCCTCGACGCCGGGGCCGACAAGCCGCTGCCGTTCCTGCGTCTGGCCGACGAACCCAACCCCGCGCTGGGTGTCCGCGGTCTGCGGGTCGCACGGCAGACACCTACCGTGCTCACCACGCAGCTGGCCGCGATCTCGGTGGCGGCCGCGGCGACGGACGCCGACGTGTGGGTGATGGCGCCGATGGTCGCCACCGCGGCGGAAGCGGCCGCGTTCACCGAGTCCTGCCGCGAGTACGGCCTGCCGACCGCCGGCGTGATGATCGAGGTGCCGGCCGCTGCCCTGCGCGCCGGCCAGGTGCTGCGCCACGTGGATTTCCTCAGCGTCGGCACCAACGACCTCAGCCAGTACACGTTCGCCGCTGACCGCATGTGCGGCGACCTCGCCGACCTGCTCGACCCGTGGCAGCCCGCCCTGATCGCGCTCCTCGCCACCTGCGCGACGGCCGGCGTCGAGGCGGGCAAGCCAGTTGGTGTGTGTGGAGAGTCCGCAGCGGATCCCGATTTCGCTCTGGTGCTGGCAGGCCTGGGCGTCACCAGCCTGTCCATGGCTCCCCGCAGCATCCCGGCGGTGCGCGAGTCCCTGGCCGCGCACACCCTGGACGAGTGCCGCCAGATCGCCGAGGCGGCCCTTGCCGCCCCCAGCCCGGAGGCAGCCCGGGCGGCGGTGGCGGTGCTCCGCTCCAGCTCCGGGTGGGCGACGGCTGCACCTGACGAGGACATCCGGATCCGCAGCTGACAAGGCGTGGCCGTTATCTGGGACGCCCTAGCGTCATCAACGGTAGGGCAATGAGTCTCGGACACATTGTTTCCCCACGAAGCGTGATGTCTCCTCGCGTTTCGAGCGATCCCCGTCCCATTGGGCGGGGATCGGCTGTTGTGGCGAGGATGCCCTCCGCAGAGGTGAGCGGGTAGATAGCGGGCAGGACACCAACCCGGACCGTCGGACGGCTGACGTAGGTGGTCGTTGTTCGCCGATGTTGGCCGCCTACTGCTGCTCAAGATGGGACGCTGGCACGTGGACTGGGCAGCGAGCCGGGGGAGGGTGGCATCGGGATCACGGTGAACGGCCTCTGATGCGTACCGCTTCGATCGTAGTAGCGGCGCTGGTGGCGGCGGTGGTCGTGGACCTGATCTCCGGCGTGCTGGTTCGCCGGGTAGACCGTGGCCGTTACCGGTGGTTGTTGGAGCCGTTGCGGCATACCTGCCGGCGTCCGGCGGCGGCGGTACTGCTGGTGGGGGCGCTGTACTACGCGTTGCCGTTGGAACCGGTCGGGTGGCAGCGTCATCTGCGGCACGCCGTCCTGGTGGCCCTGGTTCTGTCCGGGGCTTGGTTGGTGATCAGGGCGCTGCACGTCGCCGAGGCCGTCGCGTTCAACCGGCTGCCGGGTGACGCGGTCGCCAGCCGGCGGGTCCGGCGGGCTCGGACGCAGATCCGTCCCGTGCGGCGGCTCACCGTCGCCGTCGTCACGATCGTCGCCATCGGCCTGATACTGATCACCTTTCGGCCGGTACGCCTCTTCGGTGTCTCCGTGTTGACGTCAGCGGGGGTCGTCGGGGCATTGATCGGCCTGTCTGCCCGTACCGCGCTTGGCAACGCTTTCGCCGGTGTCCAGGTCGCCTTCGCCGACGGGCTGCATGTCGGCGACGTGCTGGTGGTGGACGGTGAGTGGGGCCGAGTCGAGGAGGTGAAGCTGACCAACGTGGTGATCCGGCTCTGGGACGAGCGGATGCTCATCCTGCCAACGACGTACTTCACTGAGCGGCCGTTCCAGAACTGGACTCGCAACGAGGGCCGGGTAATCGGCAAGATCCAGATTCATGTCGACCACACCGCCGACCTGGACGACCTGCGCCGGGAGACGCGTCGGCTGGTCGAGTCCTCATCGCTGTGGGATCGCGACCAGTGGGTGCTCCAAATGGTCGATTCCACGCCGCAGACGGTGGTCATCCAGGTGCAGGCTTCGGCCGCCGACGGCGCGAGCGCCTGGGACCTGCGCTGCGACCTGCGCGAGGGTCTGATCTGCTACCTGCGCAACCACCATCCGCAGTGGCTGCCCCGCACCCGTAGTCAGTACCAGCCCTGAACATTGCTTGAGGACTCGCGTCCGGCTACCACGGAGCGACGCCCGCTCACGTCGCGCTGGCCTGCGTGCTGAGGCAGGACATGGTTGGGCCACTCCCCGATCGTCCAGCCCGGAACACACCCGCGAGAACGGATGCACGCGACCTGCGCCTGACCGCTCAGCTCGCGCCGCTGGACCGCTCCCTGCCCTTCTCGTCCCGCCAGCCGCCGGGTTGGGGATGGTAGCCGTAGGCGGCAGCCCGGACTGTTTCCTCGTTCTCCAGCCCTGAGCCAATCGCACCGCCAACAGTGGCCAGTGAGCTGGTGATCCAGGCGAGCCTCAGATAATCGCTGGAATTCACCTGCCGCTGCAGAATCTGCTCGAACACGGATGTGTCGATCAGCAGCGCCCCGACGAGCACCGTTCCCACGAACAGCACCACGTAGGACACCGCCGTGGCCAGACTGAGAGTGAGGATCGTACCCAGGTTGAACAGCCGTGCCAGCTCAGCCGGCGTCTCGCGGCTCGGCTTCTCCCACAGGTCGTGCGCAACGATCAACCAGGCCACCAACGCGCTCAACCCGAGCACCATGATCACAGCGAGCCGGAGTCCGCCGAGGGCATCGCCCATCTGCCAGATGGTGTCCGTGGTGAGCGCGAACGCGGCCGTGCCGAACGCGCCGACCAACAGCTTGGACAGGCCCAGCAGTGCCCGTCCCGGACGGTTGGCGCGAACCATGCCGGTCAACAGGCGCGCCCGGCCGATCAGCCCCGAGGCGAGGTAGCGCCGCTCACCAGCGTCGGCCCCGTCGACCACCCGACGGACGGCGGGAAGGTGCCGTGTCGTCTCGGCTGGTGCCCTGTCGGCCGGCGGCACCCGGTGGTCGGAGGCGTCGGCCAGCAGCTGGTTCACCAGATCCGGGACGGCTGTGCGGACCGAGCGCATTTGCCGCAGTCCCAGCGCGGGCAGGGAAATCATCCCGACTTGGCGTCGGCCGGAGGTCTGCGCGACCAGGGGCGCCCGCCCGACATGCAGTGGCAGGTCGGTCAGGCAGATGGCGACGTCCCACCGATCTTCCGTACGCCGCCTCGCAAGATCGTCAAGCAGCGCCTCCGCGCCGCCATCGCGACGCGGCGCCACCTCCCCCCAGCCTTGCCGGACGGTCCACCGCACGTCCGCGCTCACCCGCTCGGTGAGCCCGCTGACCAACTCCGCAGTGAGCCACCCAGCCACCCGGGCCGGCTGGTCCGGTGGGGTTGCCACCAGTCCCACGACTATTTCCGGGCGATGCCGTTCGCTGTGGGTCACCGCTGCTCCTCACCGGTAGCCGGGCACAGCCGGCGACGGCGAAAACCGGGGGCGTCACGCGCCGTCGCGACAGCTCCGGTGCCGATCGACATGCTGGTAGAGCCAGGTCGCCGAGGGGAACGTCTCGACCGTCGTACAGCGCCAACGCGACGCCTGCGTCGAACCGGTGGCCCGCCCAGGCAGCCTAAGAGACCACCGCGAAGGGTGTAGCTGATTCGCCGGGCTTAGGTCTTTTCGAAGGCGGACTACCACAAGACCATCAAGAAGACGACCGGCCGCAGGTCGGCAGGAAACCGCAGACATGCTCCCCGCCGACCTTCCCTCCGGACGCTACTCGTCGTTCACGGTGAACGCTCGAAGCCCGAGGTCTGGTGCCAGCGCTTCGGCAAGCCAGGTAACACGGTGATCACCAGCGGCCAGGCCGGCGCGAGCGACCGTGCACCAGTCGTCGCGATCGAGCAGGGAAAGGTAGCCGCTCAGTACGCGCTCGCGTCCGCCCTCGGGCCAAGCTATTCGGTCCGCCGCTGGGTGATGTAAATGCTCAGCCAGTTGCGCGGCGATGACGAAACGCTCTACCGACGGCTCTAGGCGGCCGGCGTGTTCGCAGTGGGCCTCTAGAACTGCGGAGGCGGGCGGGTAGTGCTCGAGCGTGATGCCCGTGCCGCCGCTGTCAGCCATGATGGTCAGCAGCAGGCCAGTGTGATCGACCAACTCACTGTCAGGATTCGCCGCGGTGATCGCCTCTTGCAGATGCGCCGTAGTGGCGACCAATCCGGCGAAGTAACGGTTGAGGTAGTCGCCATCACAGGCGCGTCGAAGCATCCACGGCCGCGCTGCGGTGCTGCCGATCGTGCACAGGGACTCCACGACATAGACCCGTCCCCAGCCCGTGACCCGCTCGGCCAGCCACAGCAATGCGTCCGAGCCACCGCACCACGACCGCCGTTCGAGCGCACGGGCAGCCAGTGGGCCGAAGCGGCCCGACAGCAATCCGATCGTTTTGATCAACTCGATGTCGTCGTCATCCCAGAGGGTGGTCAGCAACGCCAGACCAACAGTCGCAGCGCAGCGATCGGTCGCGTGCTGGACAAGCCATCGACCGGTCGCTCGAACACGTTCGGCGTCCACCCGACAGGCCGCAGCCATGATGTGTTCATTGGGATGGATCGGAACATCGATGTCATGGAACGCCCCGGCAAGGTCGCCCGGAACGGCGGACCGATCGGCGAAGTGCGCGTCCAGAACGGCGGCGACATCAGCACCGCTGCGGCGCCGATCCTCCGGCTCTCGAGGACGGGACTTCCGACCTCGGTGCTGCCTGTCATCTGGATACGGCTCACCGCCACGGAAAAGAGGCGCGTCTGGATCCTCGCGATGGATCCGCATCGCGTGATCAAATAACGACAAGTGGGGTCCGAGCAGGCCTGGCTCGGGTGTCACGCTCACCGGCGGACGGAGGACTCGATTCTTTCGATCATGCCCGGATCATGCCAGGCACTTCGACCGACCGGCAATCCCGCGCCGGACTGGTTGACCTCCCGGCCCCGTGCAAAGAAGAAGCATGTCCACAGAAGCCCGGTAGCAGCTGCGGCTGGACTCCCAGGCCCCGGCCCACTCAGCTGCATCCGCCCCTGCCTGCGGCTACACGTTCTCCCAGCCTGCCGACCTGCGCACTCGCTTGGCGGAAGTCGGCAATGAACGCTGACCCGGCCCGGACCGGGGTGCGCGGGCGGCGCCGGTGCCCGTCCCGGCTCAGCCCCGCCGGCCGGGAAAGTCGACGGTGAACGGCGAGGTGCCCACCCGGATGGCGGACGCGTCGACCTGCCGGACGTAGTCCGGGTAGCAGCGGTCGGCGTGCAGGCAGACCCGGACCCGCTGGCCAGGCAGGAGTCGGGCGTCATACCGGCCGTCCTCGACGTTCTCGTCGACTGCGACGATGTCGCCGGTGTCGGCGTTGTAGACGTGGACGGGGTAGCTGTAGCCGTACACCGGGAGGCCGTTGGCTTGGCCGGAGACGGCGGTGCCGGCGCTCATCCGCTCGTTCGCCACGGTGACGCCGCCTGCGACGACCTTGATCCGGGTCGCCTTGACGCTGTTCGGCGCCCCACCGGACCACTGGGTGGCGTAGACGCTGTTGGCGCCGCCGTTGCCCGGCGGGATGAACGCCAGTGACCACTCGTACGGGCCGAGCCCGCTGAAGGTGTACGAGCCGTCGCCGGGAACCTTCCGGGTGGTCTCGTACCAGAACGGATCGTAGGTCGTCAGCGCGACGGTCACCGACACCGGCTGGCCGGTGACCGCGTCGGTGATCGACCCGGTGATCGACCCAGCCCGGTCCAACAGGATGTCGGGCAGCGTGGTGATCCCGGGCCCTGGCGCGACCACCATTGCCTTGGTCCGGTCGCCGGTGCCACCGCTCGGGCCGACCCACTGCGCGCCGTGCCCCTCGGCCGAGCCGCCGGCCCAGATGTTGTACCGGTCCGGGTAGAGGCTCCGGAACCGCACCACCCCGTTCTCGTCGGAGATCTCGTTGGCGTCATAGATGTCGGGGAACCGCTTGTCCACCGAGATGGCGATGATTCCCGCGTTGGGCACCGGCGCGCCGGTCGCCCGGTCTCGCAGTGTCACGCACAGTTCGTTGCCGGGCGGCTGGACCGGCAGCGTCGCGTGGGTCACCCGCCCGGCGACCGCGGTCGCCTCGACCATCCCGCCCTCGTGTACGCCGTCGTTCGCGGAGCCGGTGAACCGGTAGTGGCCGGGCGGCACCTCCAGGTCGACGTACCCGTTCGGGAAGGTCCCGGCGGGGTTGGTGCAGATGAGGCCGAGCTCCAGCGGGTCCTGCACACAGAAGTTCCGCACCTCGGCGCCGGTGGCCGCATCGGCCGCGACGAACCGGATCCGGCCGGCCGGAGGAAGGACGTCGTCGACGACGAGCCGGCCACGGGTCGGCACGGTGACAGCTCCCCAGGGGAACCCGAGCCGGCTCGGGTAGTAGCGGGGCCGGAACACGCCGGGCAGTTGGTTGGTGATCCGGTAGCGCCCGGCCGACACCCCGGACACCCGCCACCGGCCGGCACGGTCCGTGGTGGTCGAGTAGGTCGGATGATCGGCGCCGGAGTCCGGCGCGAGGGTGACCCTGACCTGGCCGGCCGGTCGGCCGGACCGTTCGGTCAGAGTGCCGCTGACCGTCGCGGTGGCGCTACCGGCCCGGACCGGCGCGACCGTACCCAGCACCGCGTCGACGCCGAGCAGCAACAGCGCGCACAGCGCCGCCAACAACAGAGTTGCGGGACGTGCTAGTCGGCTGTCCATCGTGGTGACACCTCCGGAATCGGCAAAGCCCGGCTCGCTCGCGCACGTCAGGGCAGCTTAACTTTGGCAATCATCACTTCAAGTCATGTGACAAACACGGACAGCGTCGGTTTTCGAGGCATCTGCAACTCGCTACCGACGGTCCGGGCACCGCCAGCCGCGCAGCGTGAGGGAGCATGCTGCCGTGGCCAATCAGCCGTACGGGAACCGCTCCGGAGGCGTGTCGTTGACGGCGGTGACCGGCTCCATGTACCTGTCGAACGGTCCTTCGTCCTCTGGCACGTGGAAGAAGGCATAGACCAGGTTCTCGCGTGAGGTTCCTGCGCAGCGTGCCGCGGAGCTGGGGTTTGCCGGCGGCGCCCAGTTGCAGCTTGAACAGCATGTCGGCGAGTTCCGTACCGGACTGCCGCTCAACGGTCCGTCGCAGGCGGACCAACGAACGCGAACAGAACTGGGTTCGCCTACTGCCGTTGGAGCATTAATCCTGCCCTCAGGTTGATCGGGGAGGATGAGCGCAAAAGCATCAACTGGAGGGGGCGGGCTGGCGTGCAGATCATGATCGCCGATGACGAGGCGGCCATCCGTGAGTCGCTGGAGCGGGTGCTCCAGGTCGAGGGTTACGGCACCAGCACCGCCGCCAACGGTCTCGCCGTGCTCGACGGGGTCGGCGCAGACGCGCCGGATCTGCTGATCCTCGACGTGATGATGCCCCGCCTCGGCGGATTGGAGACCTGCCGGCGGTTGCGGGCGGCGGGTAGGGATCTGCCGGTTCTGATGCTGACCGCTCGGGATCAGGTCTCCGACCGGGTCGCGGGGCTGGACGCGGGCGCCGACGACTACCTACCCAAGCCGTTCGCCACCGAGGAGTTGCTGGCCCGGGTGAGGGCTCTGCTGCGCCGCCACGCGCCGGGCGACGACGAGTCGCAGATCCTGTCGTTCGCCGACGTCCGGCTCGATCCCGACAGGTTCGAGGCGTGGCGAGGTGGGCGACCGCTGTATCTGACCCGAACCGAGTTCTCCCTGCTACAGGTCCTCGTGCGCAACGCGACCCGGGTGTTGACCCGCGACGCGCTGTTCGAGGCGATCTGGGGCTTCGACATGAGCACCACCGCCAACAACCTTCAGGTGTACGTGAGCTACCTGCGCCGCAAGATGGAGGCCGCGGGTGAGCCGCGATTGATTTACACGCTGCGCGGCTTGGGGTACACGCTGCGGGAGACTCCTCCGTGAGCAGGCCCGCCGGTTGGGTACCGCGTCGGCTGACCCGATGGTGGCGCCAGCGGTCCCTGCGAACCAGGCTGACGGTGATCGCGGCCACGGCCATCGCGGTCAGCGTGTTCCTGGCTTTTCAGGTGGCCAGCGAACTGCTGGACTCGGAGCTGCGGGACAACGCCGAGAATCAGCTACGCGCGGACTCCCGCGTCGTGGCGACGACAGTGGAGCATTCCGGTCTGGCGCAGGTCCAGCTACCGCCGTATCCCGGATCCGGTCGGCTGGTGCGGGTCATCCTGCCCGATGGTTCGACCCGGACGCCGGCCGGCCAACCGGCGCTGCCGCCCGTCAGCGGGCACGCGTGGCGCGTGGCGCAGGGCGCGTCGGCCGACCTGATGGAGTCGAACGACAGCGACGACGACGGCTACCTCATCTACACGCTGCGGGTGGGCGACGGCGCGGTCCAGGTGGCCCGCAACAGCGACGACAGCCCGGTCAACCAGTTCGGGTTGGGCATGCTGCTGATCGGTCTGCTCTGCGTGGTCGGGGGTGCCCTTGTCGGGCGGGCCGTGGCGCGGACCGGGCTGGCACCGATCGACCGGCTGACTGCCGCCGCGGTTCGTGTCGCGCAGACGCGGGACATCGACGCCGATATCCCGGACGAGGGCGGCGGGGAGATCCGGCGGCTGATCCAGTCGATCAACGACATGCTCGCCGCGCTCCGGGATTCCCGGCGGGCCCAGCGGCTACTCGCCGAGGACGCCGCCCACGAACTCAAGACCCCGCTCACCAGCCTGCGCCTCAACGTTGAGCTGCTGATCCGGCTCGATCGGCGCGGCACGCTGGACAGCGCACTGCCGGCGGACAGCCGGACCCGACTGCTCAACGATCTCGGTGCCCAGGTGGCCGAGTTGAGCACCCTTGCCGCCGAGCTGACCGACCTGGCGCGCGGCGACGTCAGCGACGAGAGCACCGAGCTGCTCGATGTCGCCGATGTGGTGGTGGCCGCCGCGACCCGGGCGCGTTCCCGCGTACCCGACATCGAGGTCGCGCTCGACGTGACCACCGTGTGGGTGAGCGGGCGTCCCGCTGCGCTCCAGCGGGCGGTGCTCAACCTCATCGACAACGCCAGCAAGTGGTCTCCCGCTGAACAGCCGGTCCAGGTCCGGCTCCGTGCCGAGGGCGCGTCGGCGGTCCTCGAGGTCGACGACGCCGGGCCGGGCATCGACGCCGCCGACGTACCGCGGGTGTTCGACCGGTTCTACCGTGCCGAGAGCGCCCGGGCGCTGCCGGGATCGGGTCTGGGGCTGTCGATCGTGCAGCGGGTCGTCGACGCCCACGCCGGCCAGGTCACCGTCACCCGGTCCGCACGCGGTGGCGCGCTCCTGCGGATCATCCTTCCGGCCGCAGCCCCGCCCGCTCGGCTCACGCAGCTCACCGCAGGGGCGGACACGGTGACGGCCGCCGGTCCATGACAAAGATCCGGGACGGGCAGAAGCCCGCCCCGGATCGCGACTGTGCCGCCGCGCTCACCGTTGCGGCGCGGTTCCCTCCACGAGCGGCCGTTGATCGTCCGGCAGCTCCACCGGTCGGGACAACCGGCTCGGCCACCACATCCGCCGGCCGATCAGCAGCGTGAGGGCGGGCACCAGGACCGACCGCACCAGTAAGGCGTCGAGCAGCACGCCGAAGGCGACCAGGAACCCGACCTCGATCAGCATCACCAGCGGAAGTGAGGCGAGGACCGCGAACGTGGCCGCGAGGACCAACCCCGCCGAGGTGATGACGCCACCGGTGGCGGCGAGGGCTTTGAGCATGCCCTCTCCGGTGCCGAGACGCACAGTCTCCTCCCGGGCCCGGCTGGCCAGGAAAATGTTGTAGTCGATGCCGAGCGCCACCAGGAACAGGAACGCCAGCAGCGGCACCGAATAGTCGACGCCCTTGAACCCGAGGATCGTGTCGAAGACGAACACGCTGCCGCCGAAGGCTGCGGCGAATGAGACGATCACGGTCGCCATCAGGACCAGCGGGGCCACGATCGCTCGGAGCAGTAGCCCGAGGATGATCAGGACGACGATGAGCACCAGCGGGATCACCAGCTTCTCGTCGCGGGTGGTGGTGACCTCGGTGTCGAGGTTTTCCGCGCTCGGCCCGCCGACGATCGCCTCCGCCCCGTTCACCGCGTGCACGGCGGTACGCACCCGCTTGATCGTGTCGTACTCCGCGGCGGTGTCCGGCGCGTCGGTTGGGAACACGGAGATGTCGGCCCACCCTCCGCTGGTCTGCCCCGGGACGGCCAAGGCCACACCGCGAGTGCCCTGGACGACGTCGAGCACCCGCTCCTGGTACGCCGGCCGTGTGAAAATCGTCATCGGTTGGCCGCCGAGCTCCGGGAAGTGCTGGCGGAGGACGCTGAAGCCGGTGACCGACTCCGGCGCGGACAGGAACTGGTCCTGCTCCCGGAGGGCGCCGGTATTGCCCGCCAGCCCGATGGCGAGCACGCCGAGGACTCCGAGCGAGCCTAGCGTCGCCACCCACCGTCGGCGGCTGATGGCGGTGCCGAGCCGTCCCCACAGCCCCGGCTTCTCCTGGACGGCCGTGTCGAACCGCGGGATGGCCGGCCAGAAGATCCGCCTGCCGAGCACCACGAGCACCGCCGGGAACAGCGTCAGCATGGCCACCAGCGCGCACAGGATGCCGGCCGCGCCGATCGGGCCCAACCCGCTGGTGCTGTTCAGGTCGGCGACGAGCAGGCAGAGCAGGCCAGCGATCACGGTGGCCGCGGACGCGACGATGGCCGGCGCCGCGCCGCGTAGCGCGTGGACCATCGCGACCCGGACGTTCTCGTGGTGGTGCAGCGTCTCCCGGTACCGGGCGATGAGCAACAGCGCGTAGTCCGTGCCGACGCCGAATACCAGGATCGTCAGCAGCGCCGAGTTCTGGTCGTTGATCACGATGCCGAAGCCCTTGACGAGCAGGTAGACGGTCGCCATCGCGGTCAGTGCGGCCGCGCCCACAGCCATGAGCGGGATGAGCCATAACACCGGGCTGCGGTAGGTGAGAATCAGCAGGAGCGTGACGACGACGACGGTGGTGAGGAAGACCTGCAGGTCGATGCCGTCAAAGACGGCGTCCATGTCGCCGTCGACCGCGGCGGGTCCGGTCACGTCGAGTTCCAGGCCGGCGGGGCGGTCCTTCGCAGCCTCACGCAATGGGCCGACGATGGTCTCGGGTGCGCCGTAGGTCGTGCTCACGTCGAGGGTGAACATCATCGCCTTGCCGTCGGTGGAGGGTTTCGTCGCTGAGTCCTCGTCGTCCTCGCCGCCCGCCGTCGTCGCCTTCGGCGGGTACCGCTTGGCAAGGGTGTCGTGGTGGCGCTCGACCGACGCGCGGTCGGCGTCGGTCAAGCCGCTGGCACGGTGGTACACGAAGACGAACGTGTTGTCCTCACCGCCGGGGAGGCTGTCCTCCAGCACGGCCACCTTGGTGGACTCGGCGCTGGCCGGCAGGGTGTCCACGGCTTTGTCGGTGGTTACCGAGCTCAACTTCCCGCTCAGCGGCACCATGACCGCCGCCAGCGCCACCCACAACCCGATCACCAACCATGGCACCCACCGGCCTGCCAAGCGACCGGCCGGTGCGTCCCCGGGCGGTGCTGCATTGACTGCCATCACTAGCTTCCTCCATACGGGTCACATCGCTTATCTGATGTCGACTTCGTACCGAGCGAATCTGAGACGACCGTTAATGCGCCGGTCAGGCCGAATGGCCGAGCCAGATGCCGAACGCACGCACCAGCGTGGCGGGGTCCAGATCCTGCGCGGTGGGCAAGGCCCGGGCGACGCAGCCGTCGGGCCGGAACAGCTAGGCGTCGACGTCGATCCGGTCCGTGCGGGTGGCGACGGTATTGACCGTCCGGTCCACGCGGCCGCGGCGTCGCGGACATCTGCGCGGTCGGCGAGGCCGAGCAGAAGCACACGACCCTCACGCGGCAGGTCCGCGGACCGGATCACGTGCACAGGATCCGAATCGGCAGGTCGTCGTCTCTCACTCCTGCCCGAGATCATGCCGGCAGTGGAGATCGGTTGCCGGCTCGGCCGTACGCACTGGGGTCGGGCCTGGCCACCGAGGCGGCCCAGGCGGTCGTCGCGCGCACTCGTGCCGAGCTCGACCTCGGGCGGCTGGTCAGCATTCACGTCGTCGGCAACGAGGCGTCCGCTCGGGTGATGGTCAAGCTGGGCATGTCGTTGGATCGCGAGACTGTGCAGCCGGGCACCGGCCGCCGGGTCCGGGTGTACGCGATGGACCTGTAGCGCGGCGTCGAGGCATGAGCCTGGCGGTCAGCGTTGGCCGGGCCGACGTGCGAAGCGCGTCACGATTGGCGAAGCGCGTGAGCGATCTCCTGCCGCAGCAGTGCGGCCTCGTCGTCGCTGTCGCACAGCAGCAGCACCGTGAACTCTGGCCGACCGACCGGAAACGCCCAGTGCCGCACGGCCTGCGACAGAACCCGGAACAGCGTGTTCCGGTCGTCAGCGCTGCTCGACAGCATCCGGGCCACGTTGTCGACGACGATCAGGTACCCGTCCGCGGGCAGCCAGTTCAGATCACGAAGACAGTCGGACAACGCGTCCCAGTTCCAGCCGAAGTAACCGGGGAAGAGCAGCGCGTCGGAGAACTCGTAGAAGGCGAGGTCCGCGTCCGCCATCCTCGTTCCGTCAAGTCGGGCGACGACGAACCTGCCCGTTGCCGGTAACACCGCCGCCAGCTCGACCAGGGCAGTGCGTGAGCAGACCACGAGGTGCTCGGCGGAGTCGTTCCGCCCACTGCTCGTCATTCAGTCCAAGCTACGCGACGGCGTTCGATGAGGCTCCGGCATGCCGGTCACGCCGACATCCTGCGGGAGCTGATCGACGGTTCCACCGGTCGACAGGGGCCCGCAGCTCCCGGGGCGATCGCGAGTCGATCGCCCCGGGGTGTCGTTCGGCGGTTTGTGACGTACCCCTAGACCGGGGTTGCGGGAATGAGCTCGACGACGCTGCCGGTGGCTCGGGACTGCTCCGCCGCCCACACGACCCGGTGTGAGGAGATGCTCTCCTCGGGTCCGGAGGTGACCAGTGAGCGGTCACCGGTGGTGACCGCCGCGATGAACGCCTCGATGAGTGCCGCGTCGGCGCCGCCGTGCCCGTCGGCGGCCGAGGCGTCGCCGTCGGGATCCAGGTCGATGGTCTCGACGTCGTCGGTGAGGAAGTCGTGGACCCGCAGGGTGCGACCGTCGCCCTCGATGCTGCCGAGCGTGCCGAAGATCCGGGTCTTGCGGAAGTCGAGCGCCGTGAAGGCCGTCATCGTGAAGGCGACGGTGCTGCCGCCCTCATATTCGAGGTTGACCACCTGGTGGTCGACGACGTCGTTGCGACCTGCGTAGACGCAGACGCCGTACGGGCCGTCCTCCAGGGCTTTGCGGACGCCGTCCGCGCTGACATCGTCGGTGAGCACGCCCAGCGGCCATGCCTCGTGGACGGGGTCACCGAGGAACCGTTCGTAGATCCGGATCGCGGAGTAGGCACAGGATCGTTCGACCGGGCAGTCGACGCAGCGTTCGGTCGCTCCAGCCGGACGGTTCTCCGGCCGGAAGTGGGCGAGGCCGCCGAAGGAGGAGACCCGGCGGACCGGCCGGCCGATGAGGTGGCCGAGCCAGTCGATGTCGTGGCAGGACTTGGCGAGCAGCATCGAGGAGGATTCGGCCTCCACCGCCCAGTTGCCGCGCACGTAGCTGTGGGCGTGGTGCCACCAGCCGACAGGTTCCAGGTGGTCGATGCTGACGATCGCACCGATCCGCCCGGCGTCGATCAGCCGCTTGAGCGTCTGGGAGTAGGGCGTGTACCGGAGTACGTGACAGACGGCGAGGAGGACGTCGTTGTCGACGGCTGCGGCGACGATGCGTTCCGCCTGCTCGGGCAGCGGCGCCATCGGCTTCTCCAGCAGGATCGCGTAGCCGCGCTCGGCGAAGGCCACCACCGGCTCGACGTGCGCGCGATCGGGGGTCGCGACGATCACCGCGTCGGCGAGCCGGGGCTGTGCGGCGAGGTCTTCCCACGAGGCGAACCGGCGCTCGTCGGGTACGTCGAACTCGTCGGCCAGGGTGATGCGGCGGGCGGGGTCGGGATCGGCGACAGCCGCGATCGTGGCGTTTGCGGTGGCCACGGCGAGCCGCGCGTAGGCGGCGCCTCGCGCTCCGGCACCGACGATCGCCAGTGTGATGGACATCAGGTGTCTCCTATTTGATGGCGCCGGAAAGGATGCCTTTGACGAAGTGGCGCTGGAAGAAGAGGTAGAGGATGACCACTGGCACGATGACGATGATCGTTCCGGCGCTGAGCAGCGGGATGTTGCGGCCGTAGGCCTGGATGAACTTGCCGAGCCCGGACGGCGCCGTCCGCATCGCCGGGTCCTGGATCAGGATCAGCGCGAGCAGGAACTGGTTCCACGCCCACATGAAGTAGAGAAGGCCGAGGGTGGTGAGCGCCGGCCGGGCGGTGGGCAGCAGGACCTGGCGCAGGATCTGCCTGCTGGTCGCGCCGTCCATCTCGGCGGCCTCGGTGAGTTCCGGCGGCAGCGACTCGAAGTGGCTCCGCATCCAGAACACCCCGAACGGCATGAACGCCCCGATGAGCGGCAGGATGACCGCCCAGTAGGTGTTGAGGAGTCCGATCGACTTGAGGTCGTAGTAGAGCGGGATCACGATCGACTCGTACGGCAGGGCCAGACCCAGCATGAGCAACGCGAAGATCGGCCCCCGGACGGCTAGCCGCATCATCGCCAGCCCGTATCCGGCGAGCGTCGCGAGCACCAGCGCGAGGGGTACGACGCCGAGCGCGATGATCAGGCTGGACCGCATGAGGTCAGCGAAGCCGCCGGTCGACCAGGCGTCGACGTAGTTGTGCCACTGCGGATCCGACGGCCACGCGAGGCCCGGGCTGAGATTGTCCTGTGGTTGCAGCGACGCGGCGAGGATCGCGTAGAAGGGAACCAGCACCGAGGCGGTGGCGGCCAGCAGCGACAACCGGGTCATTGACCGGATCATGTCTTCTCCCGGGTGAGGCGGTTGAGGGCGAACATGACCGCGCAGGTCAGCAGGGACAGGACGACGGCGAGCGCACAGGCGGTGCCGACCTGCCCCGCGGTGAAGGTCAGCCGGTAGATGGCGACACCGGGCACCAGTGTCGACTCACCGGGGCCGCCGGCGGTCATCACGTAGACGACGTCGAAGCTGGCCAGGGCGGCGATCACGGTGACGGTCGCGGCCACCGACATCTCCCGGCGCAGACCCGGCACTGTGACGTGCCAGAACTCGTGGATCGCGCCGGCGCCGTCGAGCCGGGCGGCTTCGTACAGAGCCGGATCGATCTTGCCGATTCCGGAGTACAGCAGCAGGAAGCAGAGCCCGGTCGAGACCCAGGTCCCGACGACTCCGACCGCGGGGTAGGCCCAGGTGAAGTCACCCAGCCAGGCGCGGGTGAAGTCGGACAGGCCGACCGCGCGCAGCAGCGCGTTGAACGGTCCGTCGTCGTCGAAGAAAAGCTTCCAGACGCTGCCGACCGCGACCAGCGGAAGGATCTGCGGCAGGAATATCACGGTACGGACGAAGGGCATGCCCTTCCAGGGCACGTTCGCGACGAGCGCCGCCAGCACCAGGCCGAAGCAGATCGGGATGACCGAGTAGAAGAGGATCAGCCCGAAGGCGTGGACCAGGGAGAGCCGTAGCGCCGGGTCGGCGAGGATCTCCCGGTAGTTGTCGAGCCCGGCCCAGGTGGCGACGCCGATCCCGTTCCAGTCCCAGAACGAGATCCAGAGGCTGTGCAGCCAGGGCGCGATCACGAAGGCCGCGTAGAAGAGCAGCGCCGGTGCGGTGTAGAGCAGCGGTACGAGTCGTGCCCGCGACCGCCGGGCCCGCACCGGCGTCGCGGGGGCGACGACGGTGCGGTCCCGGACGGCCACGCGATTCGCGAGGCTGTCAGCCATGCGTCTTGGCCCAGTCGGACTGGACGGCCCGGATGAACGTGGCCGGGTCGACCTTGCCGGCGATCAGCTTCTGAGTCTCGGCGACCAGCGTGTCGTTCATGGTCGCTGTGGCGTTGTTGTTGAACCCGATGAGCCCGTCATCGGCGTTGACCTTGTTCCAGGCGGCGATCAGGTCGGCGGAGATGGTGCCGGGCTCAGCGGTCACCGTCGAGGTGTCCGAGGGCAGGAAACCTTGCGCGAACGAGGCCTTGGCAGCCTCCGGGCCGCGCAGGAAGTCCAGGAAGGCGGCGGCGGCCTGCGCGTTCTTCGACTTCCGCGAGATCCCGTACGCGACCGAGGTACCGATCGCGGTGGCCTTGGGGCCGGGGAACGGCACGAAGCCGGCATCGCCCTTCAGTGCGTCGCCGATCTTCTTCGAGTCCCAGGAACCGTCCACGAAGAAGACGCCGTCGCCCTTGGTGAACTTGTCCACCGCACCCTGCAGGTCGATGCCATTGGCGTCCTTGGAGTAGTAGCCCTTCGTGCCCCAGTCGGTGATGCTCTGGGCGCCCTTGGTGTTCCCGGCGGTGTCGAAGGTGGATCCACCCTCGCCGAAGACCCACTTGGCGTACGCGGCCGGGCCGTCCGTGGACTGACCGATGAGCTGGATCGGGAAGGAGGCGTGGCCCTCCTTGTTGCCGAGTTGCAGTGGGGTCTCACCGCCGGCCTTGGCCTTGGCCAGCGCGGCCTCCAGGTCCTCCAGTGAGGCCGGAGCGGCGTCGATGCCGAGCTTCTTCAACGTGGCCTTGTTGTAGTAGAGACCGACCTGGGAGAAGGACGCGGGTGCCGCGTACAGGTCGCCCGACCCGAGGGTGGTGCCGTCCTTGGCGACCCGCCACTGGTTGAGCTGCCCGGCCGGGTACGCCGACTCCCAGCCGTACGCCTTGGCGTAGGGCTGGAGGTTGAGGATCAGTTGGTCCTTGACCGTGGTGCCCACCGCATTGAGCAGCACGATGTCGGGCGAAGTGTCACTGGACAACGCGAGGTTGAGTGACTTGTTGTAGTCGTCGTACGTGGTGTCGACGTAATTGATCTTGACGTTGGGGTGCTTCGCCTGGAACGCCGGGATGATGTCCTTCATGGCGGCGCCCGACTCGGGGGTGGCGATCAGGTTGAGTTCCACAGGTCCGGCCGGCACACCGGTCTGGACCGCCGCGTTGGCGTCGGCGGCCGGCTCACCGTCCGACGAACTGCCCGGCGCGCACGCTCCGAGCGCGAGGAGCACGGCGGCCGCGCTGAGCGCACTCTTCGCTGATGTCATCGATTTCATGGGGGTCTCCCTGGGCAGGAGTAGTTTCGAAGGAAACTTGCGTTCGCTATAGTGAGCCGTCGACGAACGCACGTCAAGGGGCAGCGAATGACCGTGGGAGATGCTCTTCCAGGCGGGGACCAGAGCGCCTTACGGCACCTGAACACGCGTCGTGTGCTGCGGCTCCTCTACGAAGGGCCGTCGCTGACCATCAGCGGTGTCGCCCGCGAGACCGGGCTGTCCCGCCCCACCGTGCAGGGCATCCTGACCTCACTGGTGGAGTCTCGACTCCTCGTCCTGGACGGATTCGACAACGCCCCGACCGGGGGGCGACCCGCGCAGCGGTACCGCTTCGCCGCGGACGCGGGCATCGTGGCCGGCCTCGACATCGGGGCGCACGCGGTGTCGGTGCGGATCGCCGACCTCGCCGGCGCGCAGGTGGCGGCCGCTCGGACCGCCATCGACCCGGCTCTGGACCCGGCCGGGCGCATCGACGCCGCTGTCAGTCTGCTGCGACGGACGATGCCGGCCGGCGCGCCGCGGTTGTGGGCGGCCTGCGCCGGTTCCCCAGGCATCATCGCCGACGGTGTCGTGCGGCTGAGCGTGGCCATTCCGGACTGGACCGGCACGGCGCTGGCCAAGGAACTCACCGCCCGTCTGGAGTGCCCGGTGAGCGCCGTCAAGGACGCCAACCTCGCGGTCCTCGCCGAGCACCGCGTCGGTGCCGCCCAGGGGGTCGACCACGTTCTGTACGTGCATGCGGGGCACCGCCTCGGCGTCGGCGTCCTGGTGGACGGCAGGCCGTTCGGCGGCGGCCGGGGGGCTGCCGGAGAAATCGGCCGGCACCCCGGCCTGGGCTGGGAGGCGGCACCCCGCAAGCTGCTCTCCGACGCGGGGGTCGCTCCCGGCATGAACTCCCGCGAGTGGGTCTTCGCGCAGGCTAGGCGGGGGGACAGGCGCGCGGTCGAGGCCGTCGACGACTACGCGCGAGCACTCGCCGAGGGAGTGGGCGCCATGGTTCTCGCCATGGACCCGCAGTTGGTCGTGGTGGGCGGGGGCGTCGCGCGTGCCGGCGAGACGGTGATGGAGCCGGTGCGGCGCCACCTCGCCGAGATCCTGTACGAGTTGCCAGGCCTGGCGATCTCCGCGCTGGGAGACGACGCGGTGGCCATCGGCGCGGTCGAAACCGCCCGGGACGCGGTCCGCGCGGAGCTCTTCACTGACGGCTCTTGACAGCGGTAGCGCTCAACGGCATATTCCGAAAGAACTTTTCTTTCGTTACCCCCCCGGGAGTGCCCTCATGGCGCATCGCTTTCGAAGAGTTCTAGCCGCAGCCAGCTCGATGATCCTCGGCGTCACCCTCGCCGGCATCGTCACCGCCCCGCCGGCGCAGGCCGGCGACACCCCGCCCAGCCCGCTCGCCAAGCCGGGCTACACGCTCGACTTCTCCGAAGAGTTCGACGTCAGCACCCTCGACACGAACCGCTGGCTGCCCTACTACCTGCCGCACTGGACTTCCCCCGCCAACCGCGAGTTGGGTGCCAAGGCGCGCTACACGATCGCCGACGGCGTGCTTACCCAGCGGCTCGACGCCGACACCCCGGCGTGGAACCCGCAGTACGACGGCACGGTCAAGATCTCCTCGATCCAGACCTACAACAAGGACTACTGGCACAAGTTCAACAGCTCGATGCCGTTGAACCACCACGAGCCCGACTTCAACGGCTACACGTTCCAGTACGGCTACGTCGAGCTGCGCGCCAAGAAGTCGAACGTCGGCGGCGGCGGCCACCAGGCCCTCTGGCTGGTCGGCACCGGGGACACCTCCAGCGCCTCGCGCAACCCCGAGGTCGACATGGTCGAGACGTTCTTCAACGAGCCGAACAACTGGCGGATCGCCGCCCACGGCTGGGGCGACCCGAACTTCCTGTCCAGCTCGTACGCGTCGATCGCCCCCGTCCCCAGCGGGTCACCCACCACCGAGTTCCACACGTACGGCATGGAGTGGACGCCCACCGACATCAAGTTCTACTACGACGGCCAGCTCTACCGGACGATCAACGACGCTCCCAACATGCCGATGGGGCTGATCATGGGCATCTACACCGATGCCGGCTCCGGTCGGCACAACGACGTCTGGCCCAAGACCTGGAGTGTCGACTACCTGCGCGTCTACAAGAAGGACGGCGGCTACCCGGTGTCCTATCAGCGGTTGAAGAACCGGCAGACTGGCCAGTACGTCAAGGACGACGGCAGCGGCACCGCCAGGTACGTCGCCGCTTCCGGCACCGACCAGTCCGCCCAGTGGGCAGTCGAGAACGTCGACGGTTACGTCCGGCTCAAGAACCGTGCCACCGGCAACTACCTGCACGTGGAGAACCAGACCGGCAACGTGCAGACCGGTGCGGTACCCGGCACCTACTGGTCGGCGCAGTGGGCCCAGGAGCCTGTCGACGGCCGCCTGCGCCTGAAGAACCGTTGGAAGGGCACCTACGCCCATACCGAAAACATGACCGGCAGCATCCAGTACGGCGCCGCGCCCGCCAACTGGTGGACCAGTCAGTGGAATCTCGAACCCGTCTCCTGACGAACCGTAACCCAACCGTCCGTCAGTGGGATCGACGAGGGCCGCACATCAGCCTCGCCCACTGTCAGGTCTCGTAGTTCACAGGCCGCCTCCAGGGTGTTGGAGGCGGCCTGTCGGCTGCCTGAGTGGTCTCGTCGGGTGATGGTTGGCGGCGAATGACGAGCAGGGCGATGTCGTCGTCCGGTGCTCCTCGGCGGTGGTGGCCATGACGTGGTCGCACAACGCGTCGGCCGGCCCGGACCGTACGCCGTCGGCGACGCGCTCGATGTCGGTGTCGATCAGTTCGTTGCGGCGTTGGACCAGTCCGTCGGTGTAGAGGACGAGCGCCGCGCCCGGAGGTGGGTCCAGGGGGAGCAGGGTGGGATCAGCGGGATGCCCTGAACGGCCGTGAATCTACGCCCAAGCGTAGCTGGGCTCCGTTCGGGAGACCTGCGTTGTTGAGGCGAGCACCTGGGTAAGGGCTATGCCCAGGGTGGGATGTATCGGCCGATGTAGTCGCGGGCGCGGGGGCGCGGGTCATGCCAGTACTGGTCCGGCGTGCGGTGGTGGTGCTTCTGGCAGAACTCAGCGAGACCTTCTGTGATCTTGAGGCGCTCCAGGGGTTGGCCTTCGAAGTCTGCGTTGACCGCCAGCAGCTGCGGTTCGGGATTCCAGCCTGAATGGTCAAACGCCCAACCGTCCCAGGCCGCATAGGTGTGGAAGACCTGTGGCTGACCCGGGAGGCGCACGGCCACTATCTCAATAGTTTTGTCCGAATAGGATTCCCGGCAGACCCAGGCGAGGATGTGACAGGCACCGGCAGCGAAGAAGGCCTGGTCCGTTCGGTCCCATGCGACTCGCTGGTCTGACCGCTCAATCGGCGTCCGACGAAACGCTCCCGCTGCTGTGGCTGCCACAGCCCGGACGGTAGTGGATGAGCTGGCACATCCGATCACGCTGCCCGTGGCGAGAGGCCGGCCCTCTCAAGATGGCCGGCCTCCACGCGTCACGCCGCCGCTCGGCTCATCGCGGCACTGGCCAGCCCGTTCAACGTGGTCAGGTCGGCCGTCCCCAGGTACGAGTCCGACATCATGACCACCACCACGTAGTGGCCGACTGCCGCGGCGACATAGCCGACGTAGCGGTCGCCCTCGTCGTAGGTGCCGAGGAACAGCACCGTGTCCGGCCCAAGGTGGTCCTCGGCGATCGGGTCGAAGCCCTCGTCGTCGCCGCCCACCCCGCACCGGGCGAGCTGCGCCTTCAGTTCGGTGATGTATGCGTGTGCCCCGTCGCCGCGGTACCGGGCGACGTTCTCGTAGATCCGAAATCGGGTACCGAGATCGGCCGCCTCAGTGCGGGACACGACCGGCTGCGGCACCGGCGTGTCCGCGCACGGCTGGGGTAGCAGCGGCCACACCAGCCCGTCCTCCACCGGCCCCGGCGCGGCCCCGCCGAGATCGTCCGGCTGCAACATGACCCGGTCAGGGATCCCCCGCTGCTGTGCCCCCGCCGGCCCGTTCGCCGCCACCAGCCCCAGGATCACGGCCGTCATCACAATCAGTGTCCTTCGCATGCGAGCCATCCTTCCCATCGCTGCCAACCGATGGATGAGTAGAACTACCTAGCCATCCCTAGGGCCACGTACTCCCTCCGGAATGGAAATTCGGTGCCGTGCCGCAGCAGTTCGTCGGTCTGACGTTGCACCGGGGTGACGGTCGACGGCTTCAGTGCGAGCCTGGTTCAGGGGGAGCAGGGTGGGAGCAGCGGGATGCTCTGTGTCGACTGGTGGGGTAGTGCGACGTCCGCACATGCCAGTGGGCCGATGATCGCTCCGGCGCTCTTCGTAAGGATCGTCGGGTTGTGAAGCGAATTAAGTGTGTGGGCGGCTTCAGCTTCCGTTGATGCGCGCGGCTGCGGCCTGACGCACGTTTGCTTCCTCGATAGGGTCGTCGCGTAGCGTGAGCAGCCAGCGCCGCGTCTGGTCGGTGAGTGGGGTGTGCTGAGCGGCTAACAGCCGGACGTCCGGCTCACAGTCGAGGAGATAAGACGGCAGCACCGTAGTTGTCTTGTCCGGATCGAGAAGCAGCAGGCTATGCAGGTAGCTGCGTCGCTCGTAACTGTGTGGCGATGCGATGGTCAGTCGGCGCAGCCGGCGGATCACTGTTGTCCGCAGGTCGGCCTGGGAGGCTGATGGGGAACTGGTGAGGATCCGGGCCAGGCCTTCGGTGAGTCGGTCGTGGCCGCACCATTCGTCGGTGAGCCGGTCGAGTGCGGCGAGGATCGACGGGATGTCCTGCTCCTCGCCGTGCTCGGCGAGGAGGTGTGCGGCCGCGTCGAACAGCGGGTGTTCGGGGTCGGCAGCCCAGCCTCGCGCAGCCGGGAGGACCTGCGGGCCGAGGACACGGAGCGCACCGAACAGTCCGGCTTGCCGTTCGGCGGCCAACTGCTCGACCGCGTCGAGCAATTCCGGTACGGGCCGTGCTCTGCGACGGATCTGGTGCAGTGCGGTCACCTTCACGGCCCGGCCGGTGTCCGGGGCCTGGAGGAGCGCGATCAGTTCGGCCTCACTGGTGGTCGAGAGGTCGACCCGGCGACCTTGAGCGTCCTTTCGGCTGCGCTGCGCGGCGTTCAACACGCTGTCGATCTTCGGATCCCGACCCCGCCAGCGCAGCCATGGCTCAGAGGTCGGCAGTATCTCGGCCACATCTTCGGGCCTGATACGCGTGGCTGCGGTCTCCCACAGGTCGTCCCACCACTCCGTCGGCCAACTGGAGGCCAGCGTTGTCATTGCATCGATCCAGCGGACGCCGTCACGGACGTATCCGCGCAGCGTTTCGTGCGCCTGCGTGTTTCCTTTGCGGGCGAGCGCCTCCAAGATGCCAACAGCAAGGTTGAACTGATTGTCGTCATCGGTCGGGTCCGTGTGGGGCCAGGGGCGGTACGGGCCGCAGGCGCGAAGCTGCGCGACCAGTGGGGCTGGGTCGAGGCGCAGGTCGTGTAGCAGCCGAGCCAGGTACGTGTAGCGGTCGTCGACCTGCCAGTCCCACCGGTTGTCGCGAGTGGTACAGGTGTAAACCATGTGCCCGTGATCCGGACGGCCCTGCAGCCAGGCCACTGCGGAACCCTGGCCGCGCTGCAGCGCGCCCAGCCCGGTGCGGTACGGCGCGTAGTGCCACTCGTGCGAGCAGCCGTCGTTTTCACAGCCCATCGCGAGACAGAATGAACCCGCGGGTTCCCCCGCCTCAATGAATTTGTTGCGATAGCAGGGTGAGCAGCACAGCTCCCACCGTGGGGGCCACGTCAGCACACCGGCCGCTGGCGGCGCTGAATAAGATCGTGCCCGTCGTCAGCCCAGTCCCGACGCGTTGCGAGACCGTCAGCGGTGCGACGGGAGACGGGGGCAGCGTAGGAGCCCGTCGTGTGATCTGATCCCTGCCGATGACGACACCGGATACCGACGCCACCGTTCCCGACGCCGCCACGGCTACCCCGCCCCAGGTGCGTCGCATGATCGTGCTCATGCTGGCCAACCTGGCCCTGAGCGCCCTGCTCGCCGGTCTGATGCTGGTGTTCCAGGAACATCTGCTGGACTACCAGCTCACCCACCTCGATGTGCCAGCCGGCACTGACCTGGTTACCGCTCGGGAGGAACTGCGCTCCTCGGTGTGGTCGCGCGTGTTGCCCGTGGCGCTGGTCGCACTCGCTTACCTGGTGGTGATGGGCGGGCTCCGGTCGGGCCGGCGCAAGGCGTACCGGCAGGTGATCTTCATTTCGATGATCGTGCTGCTCGGCACTGGCCTGACCCTGTTTCAGCCGTTCCCCTGGTGGGTGCGAGCGGTCAACGTCGCGAAGGCGCTCGTGGTGGTCGCGCTGCTCTTCCTGGCCACCCGCCCCGAGGTCCGCAGTTGGTTTCGCCGCGACCAGCCACCCAGAGTTGGTTGATCGACTGGTGTGGAAGGTGCAGCGATTCCGGCCTTCCGGCGAACTGTGGCGGATGTGGCGATGACGGTTGACTGGAGTCGGCTCGGGCATGCGTACGGCCCGGCTGTTGACACTCCGGGACACCTGGCCGCGCTGGAGTTCGGTGACGCCGAGGCCCGGGAGGCCGCGCTGAGCCACGTCGACATGGCGGTGCTGCATTGGGGTTTCTCCCGGAGACGGCTGCGGCGCCGGCAGTTCGGGCCGTGACCGCGCTGCTCGCCGAGGGGCGAGTGAGCTAGCTCAGACCCGGGTGATCCGTACCGCGTCGGCGACCACGAGTCCGGTGCCGCTGGTCCAGCGACTCACGCCGACCTTGTTGCCCGTGCCGGCCGCCAGCGTGAACACGCCGATCGAGACCCACCTACCGCCGTTGATCCGCTGATTGACGAGGACGGACCTGCTGCCTGTGGTTGTCTCCACAAGGTATGGCGTCTGGTTGTTGTAGCCCGCGTCGGCGGGGTACCAGACTGAGATCTCATAGCTTCCGGTCGCCGGGATGGTCGACCGGAACCAGGCGACGTCGCTGGACGACACCGGACTGGTAAACCGGTAGTCGGTGCCGAACCGTTGGCCGGAGTAGGCCGACGTGCCCCATTCGGTGCTCGCGGTGAAGCCGCCCGAGGTGCTGTTGTCGATGGTCGTGGTCCACTGCGGCGGCGGGGTCTGCGTAACCCTCACGTCGAGGTAGTTGCGGTCGATCTTCATCGTGACGCCGCCCCACGTCTCGGTGACCTCCCCGGCGTACTGGTGTATGCGCTGCTGGTCCGCGTAGTGGGCATCGGCGCAGTAGCTTCCGGCGTCGGTGTCAGCCACCCCGTTCCACCAGGCGATCCAGATCTGGTCGAGTCGCGTGTGGCTCGGGTTGTCGTATGCCTCGCAGACGTCCTTGATGCCGGACGAACCGCTGGAGTACATGCCGGCGAGGTAGCCCCGTACGTGCAACTGCTCGGTCCAACCGGACAGGAACGACAGCACGGCGGCCCGGCACGACGCGTTCGACGGGTATTGCTCGATGTCGTTGTAGAGGGTGCTCGCAGCGCCGATGCCCAGTGCCTGGGCGGCATTCGCGGCGCTGTTGGCCGCGGAGACGCCTTGTGACCGAGCGGTGGTGGGATCGGCGGACATCTTCGGCGTGCGGGTGCCGCATGGTGCCTGGTAACCCAGTTCGATGGGGATCAGCCGCCATCCGTTGCTGGTCTGGTTGGCCACCCAGCTTGCGGTGAGGTTGGGCTGGGAACAGGAGCGACTGGCCCCGCTGATGTAGATGCCGACCGCGCCGTAGGGCGAACTGGTCCGCCACGCGTTCATCGTGGTCTGGGACGGAGCGGCACAGGTGTCGAATCCCCGGCCGGTGAAGGTGCCGGGTTGCGGGCCGGTGGCCAGCGGCGTCACTGCAGTTGATGCTTGTGTGGGTGTCGCGGCCACAGCAATCGGCTCGGCGGGCGCCACGATCACCGCGGCAACGGTAAGACTCGCCAGCCACCCGGCAGTGACTCTCACGTCGCCTCCATCTGAAGAAATCCTTGCCTGGGAACTGGCCGTGCGAAAGATTTCTACCATGAATCGATGAGTAGCAATAGAGGGTCGCCGCCGACCCGGCGCCGAGCTCACGGGGACAGACCGCCCGACCGCGAAGTGCCGGCCCGGCGGCTCAGGCCGGGCTGAACTGGATGAGGACCGACGCGGTCGGCAGCTCGTCCGGAGCGGGTGGCGCCTCGGTGCGCCAGGCCAGCCGTACGCTCCATCGGCGGCCCGGCGGAAGGCGGTAGGCGTCGGCGATGCCGCCGGCCGTGCCGCTGGAGAACCCGAGGATGCCCGACTCGAAGACCACCTCGAGTACGTGGCTGCGGTCCCAGCCGGCCGGATCGAAGTCGGCCGGCCCGTCCCAGGTCTCCAGCCGGGTGTCGCTACCCAGCACCACGGCGTCGTCGATGTTCTCGACCACCACGTAGCCTGGCGCCGAGCTGACCCATTGATCGAGCTCGTGCGGTGAGGGTGGAGCGTTGCGCCGGTCGTTGCTGTCGTCGATCATCGCGAACAGTCGATAGTCGACATCGACGTACAGCTCGGTGTGTTCGACCAGCGCCGCCATGCTGGCCCCTCCCCGCTCGGTGGACTACGAGGCTAGCGATCTCCCGCCGACCGTGAGTGTCCGCATACCTACTCACCCTGAGCATCGCTGCCGCTACCTCCTCACTTCGAATCCCGGCCCTGGCCTGGGCCCCACGCTGACCGCACCGCGGCCGCTGAGAGGTCGCTACTGGGCGACCGCTTGCCGTCGGACCTCGGGGCCTGAACACTTTCCCGCCTGATCGGCAATGTCAGGGTGAAGCGCGGACTTTGCCGAGGAGGGCTATGGCTTCGGATGCGGATTTGATAGGCCGGTCGCTGGATGGCGATGTCGACGCCTTCGTGGAGGTGGTCGAGCGTCATGAGGCCGCCGTCGGTTCGTACCTCGTTCGCCGGGTTGGGCGGGATGCGGCTGAGGACCTCCTGGGCGAGGTGTGGGTTGCGGCGTTCGAGTCGCGGCGATCGTACGACCGGTCGTACAACGATGCGCGGCCGTGGCTGTACGGGGTGGCATTGAATCGCTTGCGGCGCTACTGGCGGTCCCGGCCGGCCGAGGACCTGGTCGCGGACGTGCCGGACGTGGCTACTGGATGGGATCCGTGGTCGGCGGTGGACCTCGGCGTGGACGCCCGGGCGGTGCTCCGGTCGGCCCTGACACGGCTCAAACCCGAAGAGCGGGAGGTCCTGAGGCTCGTCGCCTGGGAGGACCTGACCGCGGCCGACGCCGCGCGGGCACTCGGCATACCGGCCGGCACCGCGCGGCGGTTGCTGAGCCAGGCCAGGACGGCATTGCGCGACGCCCCGGGGGTGTCCGCGCTTCTGAAGGACCGCAACAGCGCGAAGGAGAGACACCGATGACCGACGAGCTCGATCTGGTCGGTGCGTTGGGCAGCGCGGAACCACTACGCCCGGAGGCGTATCAGCGGGCGCGGGCGGTGCTGCGGGCGGCTATGGCCGACCCCGGAACCGTGCGGCTTCTGCGCGCGAATTCAGCGGAGGACACGACTATGGAGGCGACTTCAACCATGGAAACGACGACAACCACGCGGGACCACGAATCCAGCCCGGCACTTCAGCCCCGCCGCCGGATCGGCATCGCGGGCCGATGGGGCATCGGCGCCGGGGTGGGGGTCGCCGCCGCGGCGGCAGTTGTCGCTGTGGTGCTCAACTCGCCGGCGACCGGGGGCGTGGAGGCCGGCAAGGATTCGTCAGCCGCCACCTCGGCCTCGACCGCAGCCGACGGGTCGGCCGAGCGTACGCCGCTGATGACCCTGGCCGGGTCCATCAAGACGGTCACCCCGGCGGCGGGCGACGCGTGGCTGGTGAAGGCGACGCAGGTCGACGGCACCAAGACCATGCAGGTCGTCTACACGCTGTACACCGATGGTCACGCGATCTACACGGGCAACAGCGTGAAGGACATCAAGCGTGCGATCGCCCGTCACCAGGACCAGATGACCGACGGGGGCTACGCTCCGCTCCTCAAGGCGGCCATCGCCGCGGCGGACAGCAGCCCGGCCGACGGCCGGACCCAGATGCTCAAGGCAGCCAACGATCCGCTGGTGGGCCTCGACCCCGCAGCGCAGAAGGCGGTGTGGGACAAGCAGCAGGCGGACGCCCAGGTGATCATCAAGCAGAAGGGCGGCAACGCCGAGCCGAAGCCGTACAGCCCTCAGGCCGTTCAGCGGCACTTCGACAACGCCCTGTGGACGTACAGCACCCAAGCGTTGTCCGCTGGCGACGGCAACACGCAGGTCCGGGCCGGTGTGCTGCGTCTGCTGTCCACCATCTCCGCGGTCAGCGTCAAGAACTCGACCACCCACGGCAAGGCCACGCTGACGATCACCGCCGGCCCCGAGGTGTTCGGCGGCGCGGGCAGCGAGGTGCTGACCATCGACGCCACGACCGGCATGCTCGTCAAGGACGTCTCCACCGTGCCGGGCCTCCCCACGGCCTCCACGACGTACGAATCCTCCCGCGTGACGAAGGCCGACCTGTAGGCCGGCAACTCCCACCCACCAGCGTTCCGGCAGACGGGGCACCGATCCCGCTGTATACGCCCTGACCAGCGCGCCCTGTGGTGGTGACCTCTTCGGAGGTCACCACCACAGCGAGGCTTGTGCGAGCTTCAGAGTCGCACTGAGCGTTATCGGCGGGATCGACGTCGCACAGCACGATGGGGGTGTCGCCGAGCGCGTTCACCACCTTTCGGCCGCGTCGACGGGACCGGGCGGGCCTAGCGTTCCATGGCGGCGACGTGCCTGGGCGGTAACGGCTGCGCGATCTGCCTCAACGAACGGCACCCACGCCGACACCCACACTCAGGTCACCAGGCACGTTTATGCCGCTGGTCGAGGTTCGGCCTGAGGAACTGATCCTGGGATGATGTTGGTGTGGTCGACCAACGCGCCAGTTTCGAGTTGCTTGGCAACGAGGCCTTGGAGCAGTCCGCGGTGGTGGCGAACTGCGTCATGAACCGGGAGCGGCAGCTCTCCGGGGTCAACAGCTACACCCGGGAGTTGGGGTTCAACCCTCTTGACGTTCTCGCCGCCGGCCCAGTTCGCGTCGGCGGAGCCGAGCCGTTGGCAGCCGCTGGCTGGTTGGATCTGTGCTGCGGCACCGGTCGAGCGCTTATCCAGGCTGCCGGGGAGCTGCGGCTGGCAGGGTTGACCGAGCGGACAGTCCTCGTCGGGGTGGACCTGGTTGACGCCTTCGATCCCGTCCCTACACCACCGCTGAACCTGGAGTTGATCTGTGCCTCGGTGGTCAACTGGGCACCAACGCGGACGTTCAATTTGATCACCTGTATGCACGGACTGCACTACGTCGGAGACAAACTCGCCGTCCTGACCCGCGCGGCCGGCTGGCTGACTCCCACCGGCCGCCTCGTGGCCGACCTGGACCTGTCCAGCATTCGGCTTCCTGACGGGCGACCCGCGGGGCGGCGCCTCACCGCCCAACTCCGCGCCGCCGGGTTCTCCTACGACTCCCGTCGCCGCCGGATCAGCTGCACCGGCCGCCGCGACGCCCGCCTCCCGTACCGCTACCTCGGTGCCGACGATCGCGCTGGTGCCAACTACACCGGACAACCCGCCGTGCATTCCTACTACACCGAAAACCACTGACCGCACCACCGGTAATGTCCGCACATGCCGCGATCCGCCCGCACAGGCGAGCGCGTCGCCACGGCCCCCGATTCGGTCGAAGCGTCCTACCGCCTCATCGACGCAGAGCGTCATGGGTGCGCGGGCTGAAGCCTGTTGCGAGTCCGTCGTCCGACACCGATTCCCTTGGCGAAGATCTGAGCAGGGCTTCCTGGACCAGGGCTCCGGCAAAGTCGTGAGGTGCTCGGCTTGAGGTGGTTGGCGTAGACGGGTCCTCCTTGGTGGTATCAGGTCGGGCGTGACCGGTTCAGAAGGTCATCGAGGTTCCTACGCCTGTTGATCTGTCCGAAGTGAGGCATGCCCGCGCTGAACGGTTCCGTCAACCGCCCACCGTGTTCGCGCCATCATGCTTGACACTCGACGTCAAGCACTTGACAATGGGTGTCAAGTAGCAGGAGGCAGCATGTCGCCAACCCACGAGGAACTGACCGAGCATCTCATCCGGTTGATCGACATCCGCCTGCTCGACCCCCTCGAAATCCTGGTCGACGGCCACGACGCCATCGACCCGCTGCGTGCCGTCATCCGGGAGCGGGCCCGATCCTGGGCCACCACGATCGTCAGCGGCGACGACCGGGCCGCCGTCGGCGTGGTGATGCGCGCGATCTCCACCCTCTACCCGGGGGACGGACCGTTCGACCCACCCATCGACTGGTGGCGCAGCCCTTTCGGCCAGGCCGTCGCGCGACGGGTTGGCCACCCGACCGCCGAATCCGTGTCGTACACAGTGGCCGGCGCCATGCTCGGCATCACCCGCCAGGGCGTCCACGACCTGGTCTCCCGCGACAAGCTCGCCCGCCACCCCGAAGGCGGCGTGCGCTCCGCCTCGGTACGCGACCGACTGCTCAAGGAAGGAACCCGACGTGTCTGAAACCATCATCGACTCCGGGACGGTGCCCATCGCGATCCGCGACGTCGGCGGACCCGGACAACCGCTGCTGCTCCTTCACGGCGCCGGCGGCAACCTCGCCCAGATGACCACCCTCGCCGAGCACCTGCACCCCACCCACCGGGTGGTCGCCGTCGACCTGCGCGGTCACGGCCGGTCCGGAGACGGCCCGTGGCGCTGGGACGACGTACTGGCCGACCTGGCCGCCGTCACCGACCATCTCGGCCTCACCTCACCCGCGGTGGTCGGCGTCTCCCTCGGCGGCATGCTCGCCACCCTCTGGGCGCAGCGTCACCCGGATTGCCCCGGTGCCGTCAGCTTCGACGGCAATCCGCCGTTGAACCGTCCGGACCAGCTCGCCGGGACGGACCCGGAGCAGGTCGAGACCGAGCTTGCCAAGTTGCGGACCGTCTTCGACGGGATGGCCGCGATGCTGGCCGAACCACTAACCGCCGAACAGGTGGCCGCCATGCTTGCGGGGCAGCGAGCCATGGCCCAGCGCTACGGCGCCGCACCCGACGACTGGGCGGCGGCCTTCGAACGCAACCTTGTGCCCGGCGACGACGGCCGCAGCCGGCTGCGGCCCGCCCCGGACCTCACCCGGCAGCTCCGGGATGCCATGGACTCCCTCGACCTGATGCCCGCCTACGGCGACGTCCGCTGCCCGCTGCTGCTCGTTCTCGCCACCGAGGACCTGCCCGAACAACAGCCGTTCCACGACCTGTACGAGGCGTATCGCAACGTCACCGCCGAACGGCTTGCCGCTGTGGACAACCCGTCTCTGCGGGTGTGGCACCTCGCCGGCGCCAGCCACGCGATGGTCGCCGAACGCCCACAGGAGCTCGCTACCCTCATCACCGACTTCCTCGGCCCTCACAGCTGAGGGTGACCCGCAGGAGCCCGCTTCCTGGCGAAGGTCGGACCCGCCTGCGGTCATGAGGGCCATGGGAGAGACCGAGGTTCGGCGCACCGTCGAGACGGCGTGGCGGATGGAAGCCGGGCATCGCCGAGACCGTCTACGCGATCACCGACCTCCACGTCCATGAGGCCAACCCGGCGAAACTCACCAGGTGGATCCGTGGCAACAGGTCCATCGAGAACAGGTCCACTGGGTGCGGGACGTCACCGACGACGAAGACCGCTCCCAGATCCGCACCGGCACCGGACCCCAAGTCATGGCCGTCCTCCGCAACGCCGCCATCGCGCACTACGCGCCGCAGGCATCACCAACATCGCCGCCGCCAACCGCCACCACGCCCGCGACAGCACCCGCCCACTCGTTCTACTCGGCATCACCTGACGACTTTGCCGGGGCCCTGCTTCCTGAACGGTGACCTCGGAGGCGTCAGGACCGACGGCCCGGGTTGTCCGTCGAGTGAGGAGCGGCGGACCCGAGGACGGCACGTGAAATGATGGCGCGTTTCTTTCAAGGGCCGTGGATGATGACCGGCGTGACTGAGAATGGCGGCGGGTTCGCGGAGCAGCGCCTGTACGACGCGGTGGCGCAATGGAACGTCGAGACCGGGTACGGCTTGGCGGACCTGATCCATTCCGCTTGTCAGGCGTTGGTCGACGGGCTGGACTCTCCGACGCTGCGTGAACTCGCCGGTGCTTCGGTAAATGATTCTTCCTGGGATATCCGTGATCTCGTGGGCAAGTCGTTTGAGGAACTTGGGATCCCCTGTCCGGGCACTGTTCCCCCGGGCTTCACCCTTGCCTCAGGTGGAGGAGTCGTGCGTCGACCAGGAGTCGACTCTCTCCGTCTGGAGGTATCGCCGGTGCCCGGCGACGCAGGCGGCGGCTTCCAAGTGCAGGTCTACGTCAACGGCACGGAGATGACCTCTGCCGGAGCAGGCCTCGGGATGGACCCGTACGACGTCCTTGTTCCCACCAATCGTCTCGCGGCCACCCCCGAGCCGAGGACCGTTGCCATCGCCCGATGCGAGTGCGGCGTGTACGGCTGTGGATCCACGGACGTCATCATCGTGCGTGACGGCGATCTGGTGCACTGGGACTGGTCGCTCGAGGTGCCCATGATGCGGGGTGTCTCCTTCGCAGCTGCGGAGTACGACGCTGAGGTCGCGCGGGTGGCTGCGGATCATTCGTGGGAGACGCCGGAGCGTACGGCCGGACGACATGTCCTGACGGACATGGACCGCGATCGGCTGCTCACCTACGGCCTGAGACCCAGTTGGGTCGCCAACGACTACGGCAATCAGGAGCTGTTCCGGGTCGCCTTGCAGCTCGACGGTGACTACCAGATCTTCGTCGACACCCCGTGGCATGGCCGCAGACCTGGGGAATTGGCGGGCGAAGTGTGTGCCACCTTGGCACTCCCTCCCAGCGGCTGGCACGCCACCTGGCACGCCATCATCCCCACGATCGCCAAACCGCCGAAGATTGCGGGGCCGTCCTGGCGACCCGCGCGGTTCTAGCAGCGGCAGGCCGGCACCCGGCGCCGGGCTTGCTGGGCCGACGCCGGCCTCACGCGGACCTTTGGAGGTACCGCCGATGACCACTCCCGAGCTCGACGATGGCCAGGCGCAGCTTTGGCGGATCACCATCCCCGTGATCGCTTCGGCCAGCGAGGTCGATGCCTTGACCGACCGTCTGGTCGAGACGCTCTGCCCGGACGGCGTCCACGAGGGCCCCTGACTGACTCGTCGCGGCTGTCAGTGGGATTCGGGATAAGCCTGATCGTCCATGGTCGGCTCGTACGAGACGATCTATTTCGCTGCCGGGTTCAGTCGAGCAGATAGTCGGCCGGGACCGCCTCGGTGAGCCAGACGCCGTTGGCGCTGCGGTGGAACACGTGCCCGGCGGCGGCCATCGCCGCAGCGTCGATGGTGAGGATCACGACCCGACCGGCCCGTCGGGCCCCGACCCGGTGGGCGGTCTCGGTGTCGGCGGAGAGATGGACATGGTGCCGGCCGCCCCGGTGCAGGCCGGTGGCCCGGATCGACTCCAGCGCACGGGCGCCGGTGCCGTGATAGAGCCGGTCCGGTGGGGTGACCGGGGGCAGCCCGAGGTCCACCGGAACCGAGTGGCCCTGGTTGGCTCGGATCCGCAGCACCCCGTCGGGGCCACGCGCGACAGCGAACCGCTGCTTGTCGTTGCCGGCGACGACCGCGTCCAGCTCGGCCCGCTCGATCCGTAGGGCGGCGAGCAGGGCGTCGACGGGAGTCCAACCGGCCGGGTCGAGCACCAGGCCGGCCCGCCCGGGATCGTGCCGCAGTGCCTTTGACATCCGTTTGCTCAACGTGACCATGCGCTCGCGTTCCACTGTGGCATTGTGGTCGATTTCCGTCGCGTGGATCGAGAGGTTTTCCGGCGGCACCGAACCCGGGCTTGGTGAGCACCTGGCTGGCTGCCGACGGCGACCCCACGGTCAGCGGCATCGCCCACGGCAACGCCGGGCTGCGGATCCGGTTCTCCCGGGCCGGCGCGTTCGTGCTGAAGGCCGACGAGGTGACCGTCCAGAGCCTGGCCAACCTCGCCGAGGTCGACCGGCGGATCCTCGCCCGGCACCAGGCCGGGAAGTGGGAGCGGGGCTGGGTGCTGGTGAGCGAGGTGGCCCGCGGCGGACCGGCAATCACTGTGGTCTCGGGCAGCTCCGACGGTGAGGCCTTCGTCGACCTCGGTGTGACGGCGGCGGCAGCCGGCCAGCCGCTGGCCGCCGCCGGCGCGGGGATCGCCCTCGGTACCCGCCGGGGCCTGGCCGGCTACTTCGTCAGCCCCACCGAGACGACAGTGCTGTGGCGGGGCCGCTGTGTACGGGATCCCTGGTGGTCGTCGAAGGCCTCGATGAGTGACCGGGGCGACCAGATCCACGCGGAGATGGCGGCCGACGACAGGGGCCTCCACGTCGTCGAGATCGAGCACCTTGAGGACATCCCGACCGACGACGCGTGATCAGGTGCCGTGTACGCCAAGGAGCGGTTCGGCGCCTCAGCTCCAGCCCCTTCCAGTCCGAGCCCACAGGTCCTGGTCCACCGGCCGAGGGTCTTGTCGCAGCCACGTGACGATGCTCTGTACGTGGTCCTCGGGTGACCCCGAGGACGATTCCATTCGAAGGGCGTCGTCGAAGTACGGGAACGCCTCAGCGCGCTCGCGGACGAGTGCTTCGTCAAGATCCGTGGCTTGGGTGCGCCCCCGGAAACGGCTCACGGCCTCGTCGGGAGTCACGAAGAACTCGACGACCCAGAGTGGCGCGGCGGATCCCGCCAACGCTTCCACCAGACTGGCGCGCTGGTCACGGCGGGCGTAGGTGCATTCGAGCACCACGGTCTCTCCACCATCGACGAACATTCGCGCGAGGAGGTGCGCACCGGCGTACGCGCGCAAGCGGTCGTCACGATTCCGATCGGACTCAGGGAACAGAAGCTCGAACAGAGCGTCGACCTCCAGGTAGATCCGGCAGTGACCTGAGGCGGTCAGCACCTCAGCCAGACCCCTTCCCGCAGTGGACTTGCCCGAGCAGGGAGGGCCCGACAACACGACAACCCCGCTGCTGGCCATGTCCCCTCCCGGTCTCATGATCGTCGTCCTCGTCGGAGGCGGCCCGAACTATTGCCCCAGTGCGCGCTGAGATCGGCTGAGGACCCCACGGACCTGCGAATCGGCGGTGACCACCCGGGTGGTGGTCACCGCCGATTGCGTGGTCGGACCGGTCAGGCGGCCGAGCAGGCCGTGTCCAGCTCCTTGATAGCGGCTTCCAGTGCCTTCTTGCTGGGCTTGGCGTCGGCGGACTTGTTGTACGCGTCGCTCAGGCCCATCATCTCGTTCTGGACCTTCTCGGAGGCGGCGGTGACTGCCTCGTTGGCACCCATCGAGTGCGCCAGGATCGCGACCGACCCGGCGGCCCACTGGGCACTGACCGCGAAGTGCCCGGCCGGCGGGCCGATCTTCTCGGCCTCGGCGATCTTGGTCGCGTTGTCCTTGATGTCCTTCTTGATGTCGGCGCAGGCCTTCGCTGTGGCCGCACCGTCGGCTGCGGGGCTGGCCGCGGTGGTGGCCGCACCGGCGGTCGGGGTGGCGCTCGTGGCCGCCGGGGATGAGGAGGTCGAGGTGTCCGTAGATTCGGGCTGCGGATCGCAGCCGGCCGTGGCGATCGCCGCCGCAACGGCCACGCCAGTCAGGACGAGTCGAGTTCGGTTCATCAATGTTTCCCCCGTGATCTTCATGTTCGGCGCACGCTACCAGCCATGGTCGATCCGGTGGGGTCAGTTAGTGGTCGACGAGCACCGAGCCCCAGGGCTGCAACTGGACGCGACGCGCGCCTCACCGAGGACCTGGTTGGCGCGGCGGCGCCGTTACTGTGAACGAAGGCAGCCGCGCAGTGCATTCTGTGGCCGTTCCACATACGTGCGCCAATGGCGGCCTCCGGCTCGGGCTGCCGTCTCAGGTCGGCAGAGGTCCGGCCGTTCTACCCGTTGCGAAGGGTCGTGATGATCCGGTCGCGGTCCCCGGACGCGATCGCGTCCAGGATGCCGGTGATCCTGGCATCTTTCTCGGCCGCCTTGATGACCTTCGTCAGGTTCGCGCGGTCGGTGTAGAGGGAGCGCGCGAGTTCGGCGATCGGCAACTCCTCACTCGGCACCCGCGCGTACCCCGCCAAGCCGAACTTGAGGGAGTGGCGGGCTTGCTGGAGCTGTGCCTCGCCCGCCTCGCGCATCAGCCATGCGCTGACGACCGGTCGTGCCATGCCGGGCGGTTGGGGCGTGTCCGAAGCTATTGCATCGTCACCGCTTCCGTACTCCAGGGCAAGGTCGGTGACCCATCGGGCGTAGGTGCCGTAGGCATCAAGAACGTTGTACGTGTGTACGACCTCGATGCCGCCGCCAGCCAACGTACGAATGATCTTTGACTCCTTGGGGCCGACTTCCTCGGGCACGATTGCCACAACCCGGTCCCGCCATCCACAGAACTGACTGGCGGCCCCGGTGCGCAGGCTGTGGGCCAAAAAGATGCGGGCGGCGTCGTCGTATACGTCCTCCTGAGGGGTGCCCGCTGCCACCCTCCACATGAGAGACGGGTCCCCGGGCGTCCAGTCCCCATCCTCATCCAGCGCGATGTCGCTTTCGTACAGGACGGTCTCACCCGACTGCACCACTTCACCGAGCACCCGGCCGGTCTGAGAGATGAAGCCGGCGATGTACTCGGACGTATCGGTGTCGACCTCTGCGGCAAGACGGTGCCGTTCGGCCGGGTCGTCGACCGGGGTGGCATGGCGTGGGGTGAGCGGGCTCGCGAGGTGCCGGAGATCAGCGAGTGTCATGAGTACACACTACACACCCCTTCGTCGTCCAGATCGGACTGCGCGTCGACGACCTGACGTGAGCGCTACCGGCGCTCCGGCCGCTGAGTCACCGATCAGTCAAGCCAGCAGATCACCGCGGCACTGTCCCGGGCGGCTGCGGCGAAGAAGGCCTGGACGTCTGGTAGATAGTGGGCCACCCGCGCAGCCAGTTGCCGTTCATGCTCACCGCGCGAGACGTTCATGCTCACCGCGCGAGACTAGTACTTCAACGTCAGCTGGGCTGTCTGCGCTGGCGGTGTCGTGCATGGCGGCGGCACCGCCGGCGTGGCTCGCCACATCCGACGGTGCCGCGTCCGGAGGCGGTTCGGTGCGAACGGAACCGCCCCACCAATGCGACAGTGAATCCTCGCTCAGGCCAGGGGAGATCCGGCGACCGGATCGAGCAGCAGTTCCTCGACGTCGACGATGTCGCTGACGTCGAAGCCCCGCATGTCCGCCGCCAGTTCGGGGCTCGCGACGTAAGCGGTGGTGAATTCGGCGGGGTGGGTGCCCTCCCGAAATGAGAGCAGGGCGATCAAACGGTGCGCGCCGGCCTGGTGATCGGTCCAGAAGCCGTGCACTGTGACACCGAATGCGGGCATGCTGGCGACATGCCGTGGCCAGTGCACTGTGGCGTACTGCTGGAGCGCTTCTGCCGTGCGCAGGGTGTAGGTCCGGATCTGATACATGATCGGACTCCGTCCGGGGTGTGGGGTCAGTTGATGGAGCTACGCCCCTGCGGCGGCTGCCTTGGCGGCCTTGATTGCCGAGTCGAAGTCGGGCTTCACGCCGATTTGTGCGAGCAGCACGTTCGCCGTGTTGTAGCAGTCGAACCTTTCGATTTTTCCGTCCCGGAGATGCCAGAGATCCGCCGTCGGCACGTCGATCCGGTTACCGGTCGGCGGGATTTCACCGGCCGGGGTGGGGAACCCGCCGAGATGCGTTCCCTGAATTCGGAGTTCGACGGCAACGACAGCACCGAGCGCATGCACGGCGAGTAGCTCGCGGTGGACGTCGGGAAAGACGCTGGCGAAGCCCATCAATGCCTGCGGAATCTCGTCCCCGCGGAAGCTCATCGAGTTCGGCATGTCGTTGAACGCCCCGTCCTCGGTGAACAGGGCGCGAAAGCCATCCCCGTCCAGGACGCTTCCTTCCGCCAGCCGGTATGCCTCGCGGACAACCTCTTCGTTGGTTCTCACGTCGCTCTTTCCTAAGCCCTGGTGTCGCTTCCGGAATTGAGGTGCCGACGCCCGCCAGGAGTCGAGTATTGACGGGCGCTCCAACCAAGCTAACAGGTTTTTGACCACATGGTCAATAACGTATGCTTGCTCACATGCCTCGTCCCCGTAAGTTCGTCGAGAGTGATGTCGTCAGCAGCGCCGGCGAGGTGTTCGCGGCGCACGGCCTCGCCGCTGCGACGCTGGACGACCTGGTGCGGGCCACCGGTCTGGGGAAGCAGAGCTTGTACAACGCGTTCGGCGGGAAGCGGGAATTGTTCCTCCGAGCGCTCTCCGAGGACCGCGAGGAAGCGACGCGCGCCGTCTCGGAAGCACTCGGACACGAGGACGCTTCGGCGCTGGAACAAATTCGAGGCCACATGCTCCGGCTGGCGATCGAGCTCAGCAGCAGTGATCGGCGGGTCTCGCTGACCACGCGGGCGCTTGTCGAATCGACAGGCGAGGATGACCCGCTGTCGACGGCCACGAAGGCCGGTATCGAGCAGCTCGCCGAGGTCTATGCCCAATGCCTGGAACATGCGCGGGAGGACGGGGATCTACCGGACGACGCGAACGTGCAATCGTTGGCGGTCTACTTCGTCGCCGTCACCCGAGGAATGGAGTTGCTCGGCCGTGCCGGTGTCGGCCGCGCCGTTCTCACCGCAGTCGCGCTCGACGCGCTTCGCGCGCTCCACGGTCAGCGGATGGAAGCTGCCGATGGTTCCCCGTCCCTGCGGGAATGACTGCCGCCGCCGGCGTCCGCTCAGGTCGTGATGGGCGCACCCGGTTGCCGGGCTCCGTCCTCTGGCTGTTGACTGCGTGGCACCATGGTGCGTTATGGATCATGAGGGGCAGTTTCGTCGGGCGGCGCTCGCGTTGGGCCTCCCGGACGACGAGGTCGGCCGGTTCGTCCAGCACCTGCGTCTGTCGATCCGGCTGAGCGGGGGAGTCGGCGGTGTTCCGGTCGGGCAGTTCGGTGGGTTGCCCCGACTGCCGGTGGGCATGGACTGGCCGTCCGACGGGGTCAGCCCGTTGCCGTTCATCTTCTCGGTCGATTGTGCGGCGCTGCCGAGAGTCGACGGTTTCGGCCTGCCGGCAGACGGCTCGCTGCTGTTCTTTCTGAACCACGAGCAGGCCGCCGCCACCGGGGAGCGGCGGTACGGGCGAGTCGTGTATGTGCCGGCCGGTACCGATACCGAGGTGGCGACGGCATCCACCGACGAAGCGTTCGTCGGCGAGCAGTACGACGTCTCTGCCACGCTGCGCGCGGAGTTCCCCGGTTGGTTCGGGGTCGACGAGGACGACGAGGACGAAGATGAGGACGACCTGTCGCCCGTTCAGCAGCAGGTGGCCCGTGACCTCGAACGTGACCTGCCGCACCTGGACGAACTCTGTGCGCTGGCCAACGACCTCTGGCCGCCGAACAGCGAGTACGTCAGCGCCTGGATCGGCGGGTATGCCGACGAGAACGTCGTCCAGAGCTTTGCGGAGCAGACCCTCGCGTGGCGCGAGAAGACCGGCGAGATCGTCATCCCGGTCGCGAAATGGTATTCCCAGGTGGAGTTGGAGACGCACCGGCTGACGAGTGAGTGGGTGTCGCTCGCCCGCTTTCCCGTCGACAACGAGCTCTATTACCGCAGCGTCGGGAGTTTCGTGATCCGTCACGACGACCTGGCCGCTGGTCGGCTGGACGAGGCGCTTTCCGTGGCCGAGCTGGTCCCATAGAACACCGGCGGCGCCCGCCCGCCGGTGCCTGACGTCCTGCACCGTCGCCTCGCTTCGTCTCGCCGGGCTGGTTCAGAAGGGTCGTCGGGTGCCGACAGGAGCTGACGTGCCCAAGAAGCCGCGCGCCGGTTGGGCAGCGCTCAGGCGCGGGTCCTGCCGCCGCCGAGAGCGCGTAGCGCGTTGAGGATCACGGCCACGTCGATGCCCTCCTGCAGGAACGCGCCGGCCACCGGGGGCAGCAGGCCGAACGCGGCGGCGATCATCGCCACCACCGCCAATCCCATGCCCACGCCAGCACTCTGCGCCGCGATCGTCCGCGACCGGCGGGCGATCTCCACCGCGTCCGCCAACCGGTCCAGCCGATCCACCGACAGCACCGCATCCGCGACGTCCGCCGAGGCCGTCGCCCCGGTCGCCCCCAGTGCCACGCCCACTGCGGCGGTTGCCAGCGCTGGTGCGTCGTTGATCCCGTCGCCGACCATCACCGTCACCGCCCGGTCGGACTCGGTCCGTACCCGGGCCACCTTCTCGTGCGGGGAGCAGCGGGCGACCACGTCATCCACGCCCACCGCGCGGGCCACCCGCTCGGCGACCTCCGGCCGGTCCCCGGTCACCATGATCACCCGTTGGAAGCCGGCCTGCCGCAGCCGTCGTACGGTGTCCTTCGCGTCGGGCCGTACCGGGTCGCGGAGAAGCACCGCCCCGGCGAGGACGCCGTCCAGGCCCACCCAGACCGTCGACAGGCCGTCCTCCTCCGCCTGCTGCCGTGCGCGTGCGGCCCAGTCCGGTAGGTCACCGCCGTGTTGGCCGACCCGGACCAGCCGGCCGTCGACCCGGCCGCGCACCCCCTGTCCGGGCTCCTCCGTCACCTCGGTGGGCGCCACGAGCCGACTGCTCCGGTCCTTGGCGGCCCGCACTATCGCGGCGGCCAGCACATGGGAGGACAGCTGTTCGACCGAGGCGGCCATCCGCAGCAACTCGTCCCCGTCGCCGCCGGGCGCGGTCAGCACCCTGGCCATCTCCGGACGCCCCGCCGTCAGCGTCCCGGTCTTGTCCACGAGCAGCGTCCGCGCCCGGCCCAGCAGTTCCAACGAGCCGCCGTTGCGGACCAGCACACCGCGCCGGGCCGCCCGGGACAACCCCGCCACTATCGCGATCGGGGTGGCCAGCAGCAACGGGCATGGAGTCGCCACCACCAGTACCGCCACCGCCCGCACGAACTGCCCGGAGGCCGCCCACGCGATACCGGCCAGGATCAGGGTGAACGGCACGAACGCCGCAGAGTACCGGTCGGCCAGCCGCACCATTGGCGCCTTCTCCGCGTTCGCCTCCTCCGCGAGCCGGACGATTCCCGCGTAGGTGCTCTCGGCCGCCACCGAGGCGACCCGCAACCCGAACGCCGGGCCCGCGTTGACCACTCCACTGGCCAGCCGGTCCCCGGCCCGGCGCTCGACCGCCTGGGACTCGCCGGTCACCGCGGACTCGTCCAGCGTCGCCGCGTCCTCGGCGAAGCCGTCCACCGGCACGACCTCACCCGGGCCGACCAGCAGCCGATCGTCCTTCCGGATGTCGTTCACGTCGACGTCCTGGATGTCGCCGTTCGGACCGCGGCGCCGTGCCCGGCGGGGTGCTCGCGCCAGCAGCTCGTGCAGGTCCCGGGTGGCCCGCCCCTGGGCGTAGCGCTCCAACGTGTGCCCACTGGCCAGCATCAGCGCCACCACCGCCCCGGCCAGGTACTCACCGACCAGCAGCGAGGTGGCCAGAGCCAGAGTCGCGATCACGTCCACGCCGATCCGGTGCCGCCGCAACGACTGGACCAACCAGCGCAGCGTGACCAGCAGGGTGACCGAGGTCGTCGCCGCCCAGCACACGTCGGCGGCCCCGCGCTGGCCCGCGAACCACAACCCCGCGCCCGCCAGCACCGGCACCGTCAACACGACCAACGGCGCGACGTCACGCCACCGTTGCGCAGCAGACCCGCCAACCACGTCCCACCCCCACGTCGAGGGGCCATCGCGCACCCCTGGCCGGCGAAACCATGGCCGGCCGGGCCCGGCGCCGGCGAGTAACAAGGGTCTCAACAACGCGAGGCCGGCGTGGTCGAAACATCCTGATTTTCCGACGTCGGCCCCGACCGCGCGGGTGCCGGCCGACGCCCGCGCGGGCGGGGCCCCGGATCCGGTGCCGCGCTCGGGCGGGCGGGTGACCTCTCTTGACCGCCATCGTGCTGCTTTACTATGTTCCTAGTAAATCAGTAAGGGGTCATCGTGTTCGTCTTCCGGCTCGACACCCGCTCCGGCGTGCCGCCGTACCTGCAACTCGTCCAGCAGGTCCGCCAGGCGGTGCTGCTGGGCTTCCTCCAACCCGGTGACCGCCTCCCGCTCATCCGAGAGGTGGTCGAGGACCTGGCGATCAATCCGAACACCGTCGCCAAGGCGTACCGGCAGATGGAGCAGGAAAACCTGGTCACCGGCCGGCCCGGCCAGGGCACGTTCGTCAACGAACAGCAGTCGGCCGCGATGTCGCCATCGACGTACACGTCGCTGCGCCGCGGCCTGGCGACCTGGCTGCGCCGCGCCTACGACGCCGGCCTCGACGAGCAGGCGGTCAACGCGCTCTTCACCTCCGTGCACCAGCAGACGCGAAACGAGGACGTGGCGTGACAGCGACCGAGTTCGCGCTGCGCACCGACGCTGTGGGCAAGCGGTACCGGAAGGGCTGGGCGCTGCGTGACTGCACACTGGCCCTGCCGGCGGGCGGCGTGATCGCCCTGGTCGGGCCGAACGGCGCGGGCAAGACCACGCTGCTGCGCCTGGTCGTCGGGTTGCTGGCACCGAGCACCGGCACGGTGGAGGTCCTCGGCCACGACGTCACCGCCAGCACCCCGCAAACGCTGTCCCGGGTCGGGTTCCTGGCCCAGGACCACCCGCTGTACAAGCGCTTCACCGTCGCCGAGATGCTCCGCTTCGGCCGGGCCTGCAACCTGCGGTTCGACCAGGGGCTGGCGGAGCGCCGGCTGGCGAAGCTGGGCATCCCGCTCGACCGCAGGGCCGGCACGCTCTCCGGCGGCCAGCAGGCCCAGGTCGCGTTGGCGCTGGCCCTGGCGAAGCGGCCGGACCTGCTCGTCCTCGACGAGCCGGTGGCCAGCCTCGACCCGCTGGCCCGGCACGAGTTCCTTCAGGTCCTCATGGGCGCGGTGGCCGACGGCGAGGTGACCGTCCTGTTCTCCTCCCACGTCGTGCACGAGCTGGAGCGCGTCTGCGACCACCTGGTCGTGCTCAACAACGGCCGGGTCACGCTCACCGGTGACATCGACACCCTCCTCGTCGAGCACCGGCGGCTCGTCGGCCCGCGCACGCCCACCGACCTCGACCGATCCGGCGCCGTCGTGGAGGCCGTCCACAGCGACCGCCACACGAGCCTGCTGGTACGCGACGGCGGGCTCCCGCCCGCGCCCGGGTGGCAGGCCCAGCCGGTCGCGCTGGAGGAGCTGGTGCTGGCGTACCTGCGTCGGCCGTCCGAGCCGAGCACCACCGTCCCGTCCGGGGTGCCGGCATGACGTGGTTGATCTGGCGCCAGCACCGGGCCGAGGTCTGCGTCCTGGGTCTGTTCGTCGGCATGTTCGCCGTCGTCCTGCTCGTGCTCGGGACGCAGGCCCACGACCTGTTCCCCGGCGGTCCCGCCGGGTGCGCGGGAGACGCCGGTGTCAACGAGGCCTGCGCGGCGTCCTTCCGCCGGCTCGACGAGGAGTACGGGTACGTCGAGAACCTCCTGGCGGGCTTCTATCTGGTCCCCGTCGTCATCGGTGCGTTCCTCGGTGCGCCGCTGCTCGCGCGCGAACTGGAGGACGGCACCTGGCAGCTCGCCTGGACGCAGGCCGTCCCGCGGATGCGCTGGTTGGCGACCAAGCTCGCGGCACTCGCCGGCGTCACCGTCGCGCTCACCGGGATGTTCACCGCGGTGCTCACCTGGTTCCGTCAGCCGTTCGACGCCTGGGAGGGACGGTTCCAGTACGACGCCTTCGACCTGGAAGGACTTGTTCCGGTGGCGTACGCGCTGTTCGCGTTCGGCGTCGCCACCGCCGCCGGGGCGATCCTGCGGCGCAGCCTGCCCGCGTTCGGCGTCGCGTTCGGGGCGTTCCTCGCCGCCCGGATGGCGGTGGCGCTGCTGGCCCGTCCCGCGTACGCCACGCCGCTCACCACCACGGAGCCGGTCGGAGTCGGCGGCACGACGGACCAGGCGGGGCGCCGGGCCGTGCCCGGCTTCGCCGACTGGGTGATCGAACGCGGCTACGTGGACGCCAGCGGGCGCAGGCTGAGCGGGACCGAGTACCACGAGCTGGAGGGCGCCGCCAACCGGGCCGGCGAGAACCTCAACCAGTTCCTGCACGCGCGGGGCATCCAGCGATTCGGGGTCTATCACCCGGCCGACCGGTTCTGGACGTTCCAGCTCATCGAGGCGGCGGTGTTCGTCGCCGTCGCGGCGATCCTGATCGGTGTGGTGGTGTGGCGAATACGGCGCCGGCTGATCTAGCGGCACCGCTATGACATAGATGGGATTATATCTCTTGCGTCATCTCAGGTAGGAAGACCGAAGGCACGTCTCGGTGCTGATTCCTGAGAAGGAGCGACAGATGAAACATGCCCTGCACCGCCTACGAACGGGGGCGGTCGCGCTCGCTGCCTGCACACTCGGGCTGAGCCTACTGTCGGTACCCGCCGCCGAGGCGTACTCGGTTGCCCCTCTCGCGCCATCATCCGAGCGGGCACCGGAATCGAACCAGTTCTCGGCAGAGGGTGTGACCACGATCGGCGAACTCCGCACCGTCGGCAGCTCGCTGTCCTACGCCCCCAACGGCGGGACACAGGTCATCCAGCACCCCGGCGCCACCTACATCAAGGTGCACTTCAGCTCACTGCGACTGGCCGAGGGCGACTACGTCACCGTGTCGAGCCGCGACGGCAAGGAGAGCTACCGGTACGACCGCCACCTGAACCGGGCGACCGGTTCGGACTACACCACCGACGGACAGCCGGGCTTCTGGGCGATGTCGGTGGACGGCGACACCGCAGTGGTGACACTGCACAGCAGCCGCCCCGCACGGGGCAGCGCGGCCACCATCGACCGGTTCTGGCGCGGATACGACCGCACCGAGGTCGCCGCGCACAACTTCTCCACCCAGTCCGTGTGCAGCACCGACGCCCGCCGCGACGTGGTGTGCTACCAGAACAGCCACCCCACCGAGTACGCCCGCGGCAGGGCGGTGGCGCGGTTGCTGATCAGCGGCGGTGGAATGTGCACCACCTGGCGGGTCGGCAACACCAACCGGATGCTGACGAACAAGCACTGCTTCTCGACGCAGTCCGCCGTGAGCGGCAGCGAGATGCAGTTCAACTACCAGTGCGCCACCTGTGGCGGTGCCAATCCCAGCGCTGGCACCAAGGTCAGCGGTGCCACCCTCTACAAGGTGAGCAGCGGCGGCTCCAGCCAACTCGACTACACCCTGTTCTCGGTCAACAACTTCGCCGCCATCCAGGGCTTCGGCACGCTGTACCTGGCGACCACCGCCACCAGCAACGGCACCCGGATCTACATCCCCGGGCACGGCGACGGCAGCCCGAAGCGGCTGTCGATCTACGAGGACGCCCAGAACGGCGCGACCTGCGCCGTCCGGAACGCGAACTACAACACCTGGAACATCAGCTACAGCTGTGACACCTCCGGTGGCAACTCAGGTTCACCGGTGCTGAACGCCAGCCACCGCGTGATCGCCCTGCACCACCTCGGCGGTTGTCCGTCGAACCAGGGCGCGAAGGCGCACCTGATCTACAACGAGATCGCCAGCCTCATCGACAACGGCTGAGGGGGTGGGCCGCCGATGCGCGCTCGGCGCCTTGGCGGCCCATCGGCACCCGTGCTGCCGTCCCGCTGGTCGTCGACGACGGCGGCCAGCGGGTCGGGCGCTCGCCGTACCGAGACGCATGCTGGACGGGTCAGCTCAGGCCCTAGCCGAGCAGCGTCGCCGCCGCGGCCACTGTGGCCAGTGACAGCGTCGTGGTCACCAGCACCGCCCGGTTGGTCACCGCCTCGCCGACGCCGTACTCCTGGCTGTAGATGAACGTGTTCTGCGCCGTCGGCAGGCCCGCACACACCACCACGGCGAGCAACTGTGGCGCGGACAGGTGCAGGGCCAGCCCGGTCACGTACGCGACGACCGGCTGTGCGACGAGCTTCAGCACGGTGATCACGGCCAGCTCGGCCAGCCCGGCTGGATCCGCCGGCTCCACCCGCTCCGCCGGCTCCACCCGCTCCGCCGGCTCCACCCGCTCCGCCGGCTCCACCCGCTCCGCCGGCTCTACCCGCTCTGTCGGCTCTACTCGTGTCGGCGCCGGAGCGTGCAGCGACGCGCCGAGCGCGACCAGCGCGGCCGGAACGGCGGCTGCCGAGAGCAGGGTGAGCGACGCGCCGGCCGCCGACGGCAGTCGCAGGCCGGCGGCCGAGCACGCGACGCCGAGCAGCGACGCCAGGATCACCGGGTTACGGATCGGCAGGGAGGCGATACGGCGGACGCGTACCCGCCCGGCCGGGTCGCTGTGCCGGTCCAGGGCGACCAGGATCACGGGCGTCACCACCAGCACCTGCAGCAGCACCACCTCCGCCAGGAACGACACGTTGCCGAGGACCTGCGTGGCGATCGGGATGCCGAGGTTCGCCGAGTTCACGTACCCGGCGGCCATGCCCCAGATCGGCCGTTCGCCGGGCCTGCGACCAAACAGCCAGCTCGCGCCGACCCACCCGAACCCGACGACCGCGACGGTGCTCACTGCGAAGGCGAGCAGCGAGCGGCCGTCGAACACGGACAGCGGCATTCGGGACAGGGCCAGGAACAGGGCGGCCGGCATCGCAAGCTGGAACACGAACCGGCCGAGCACCGACGCCGCCCCCTCGCCCAGCGGGCCCCAACGACAGGCCGCGTAGCCGACCGCGGTGAGAATCCAGATCGGTACGAACGCCGACACCAGGCTCATCCGGGCGTCACCGGTGGGCGGCCGTGGCGAGAATGTCGTCGGGCTGCCGCAGGGGGAGCGCGGTTCCGTCCAGGCCGCCGGACGGCCAAGGGTTGTTCACGTGTACGCCGATCGGGAGGCCACACGTTCAGCCTCGCATCCCGTTCGGACCGGGCAAACATCCCATCCGCGGCTGCGCGGGGCCATCACCAGCGCGTACGTCTGCCGCCGTCCGGTGCCACCCCCGCGTTACGCCCGCAGTTTCCTGGATGCCGTCCGGGCGTGCCGGTGAGAGGGCAGCAGATCGTGGCGGCATTAGGCGGCTGACAACGGTGGCGGCGGCCGGGGCCACGCAATTCCTGCGCCGCTGAATGATGTGAAACCGCAGCCAGTCGGGTGTCACACCACGACCGCCGCTTCGGCACCTTGTCGGGGCGGTGGCACCGCTGTCGGGGTGTCGTGGAGCGGACGCGACAGCACCGGTGGCGGTTGCCCGGTGGCCGTACCGGCCACCGTGTCCCGTGCCGCGCCGCCCGCCCGCACCTCTGGTCGGCAGGTCGCCTCACCACCGGATCCGGCCGGCTGTCAGCGGTGCCGGAGTGGGCCGCCCGGCCCCTAATTACGAAGCCTGCAAGAAGGTGGTGAAGGTGAACTATCGGAGCAACTTCCGGAAGCAAGCGACAGTGGACATGACGCGGCTGTACAGGCCAACGCCATTGTCACTAAGGTGTAATAGCGGCTAGTCTGTGCCGATCAGGCGATCGAACCTCGTCGAAACTTTCGACGAGGCTACCGTTACGGAGAAGCGAAATGACGACCGCAACAAAGAGTCCGGCAGCGGCCGGGCCCCACGGCGGCGAGGTGCCTGGCCGGCTGATCCGAAACCCGGTCCTTCCCGGCTTCAACCCCGACCCGTCGATCTTGCGCGTCGGCACTGACTACTACATCGCCACGTCAACCTTCGAGTGGTACCCGGGCGTCCGGCTGCACCACTCGACCGACCTGGTGCACTGGCGCCCGCTCGGTGGCGTCATCACCGAGCGGCGGCTTCTCGACCTGAGCGGAGCGGGCGACTCCAACGGCGTGTGGGCGCCCGATCTGTCCTATGTGGATGGTGAGTTTCATCTCCTGTACGCCGACGTGGCGAGTTTCGCCAGCGGATACTGGGATCCGCAGAACTATCTGGTGACCGCGAGCGACCTCGCCGGTCCCTGGTCCGACCCGGTCGTGCTGCACGGGCGCGGGTTCGACCCGTCGCTGTTCCACGACGAGGACGGCACCACCTGGATGCTGTCGATGGTCGCCGACTGGCGGCCGGGCCGGGATCGGTTCGCGGGCATTCAGATCCAGCAGTACGACCGCGAGGCCCGTCGCCTGGTCGGCACCGAGCGGACGATCTTCCAGGGAACCACCGCCGGCGTCACCGAGGCACCGCACGTGTACCAGAAGGACGGCTGGTACTACCTGCTGACCGCGGAGGGCGGCACCTCCTGGACGCACCAGGCGACGATGGCTCGCTCCCGTAGCCTGTTCGGGCCGTACGAGGCCCATCCGGACGGCCCGCTGCTCACCTCGCAGGGCCGTCCCGAGCTGGAGCTGCAGAAGTCCGGTCACGGCAGCCTGGTGTCCACGCCGGACGGGCGTTGGTACCTGGCGCACCTGACGGCCCGGCCGTACACCCCCCTCGGCCGGTGCGTGCTCGGCCGGGAGACCGCGATCCAGGAGGTGCACTGGCCGGAGGGGGAGTGGCCGCGCATCGAGGACGGGATACCGGCGGTGCTCGTGCCCGTGCCGGGCGAGGCTGAGCCTGCGGCGGATCTGCCGGAGGAGCGCGACGACTTCACCGAGCCGGTGCTCGGCCCCGAGTGGTCGACGCTGCGCCGTCCCGCCACCGCGGACTGGGTGGATCTCACCTCGCACCCCTCGATCCTGCGGATTCACGGCGGCCAGTCACCGGTCGGCCGGCACCGTCCGAGCCTGGTCGCGCGTCGCGTCACCGCGCAGCAGTGCGAGCTGACGGCCGCCATGCGCTTCGAGCCGGCCAACTACCGCCAGCTCGCCGGCGTCACCGCCTACTACAACACCCGCAACTGGCACTACGCCTACGTGACCGCCGACGACGACGGCCAGCCGGTGCTCGAGGTGATGTCGTGCGACAACGGCCGGCGGGTCATGCACGACGCGTGCCACGTCGACCTGCCGAGCGCGGGCGACATCACGTTGCGGGCCACCTTCGACGGCCCGAGTCTGACCTTCGCCTATCAACTGGCCGGCGAGGCGCGCTGGGTCGAGCTGCCGGCAGAGCTCGACGCCACCATCCTGTCCGACGAGTACGCCGCGACCCTGGTCGATGGTGAGCCGGAGGGCTGGGGCTTCACCGGCGCGTTCGTCGGCCTGTGGGTTCAGGACCTGGGTGCCGAGGGCGTCTACGCGGACTTCGACTGGGCGTCGTACCGCCACTGGTGAGCACCCGCCGACGCGAGCGCGCCCGCCGCGCCCGTCGCCCCGCACAGCCGGGCGTGCGCCGTCCAGCGGTGCCACGCCCGGCTGTCGTTGCGCGACCGACCGGCGGGGCGTCGGTTGGTGCCGACCTCTTGCCTGCTGGCGACGGCGACAGTGGCAACCATCGCTGCCGGCTGCCGGGATTCTGTGCTGAAAAAGGGGTACGGCGCGTGGAAATATAGTCGACGTCCGTCGATCGACTGAACGGGGATCACCGTGACGACACAGTTGTCCAAGGCCACCGCCCTACCGGGTCCGACCGGTCATCCGCTCCTCGGCATGTTGCCGGAACTCCGCCAGGACCTGCTGGGATCGATCCTGAACGGCTTCCACAGGTACGGCGACGTGGTGGCCTACCACGTCGGGCTGCCACGGGGGCCACGCGCCGTCAGCGTCGACGTGGTGAACGTGCACCACCCGGACGGCATCCACCAGGTCCTCACCACGCCCCAGGTCTTCAGCCGTCGCGCGAGCGCGTACGAAATCCTTCGGGAGTTCATCGGTGAGGGCCTGCTGACCAGCGACGGAGACCGCTGGCTGCATCAGCGGCGGACGCTGCAACCGCTGTTCACGCCGCGCCGGGTGGCCCGCTACACCGAGCTGATGGCCGAGGAGGCGGCCCGCGTCGTCGACGACATGGCGGTCACCGCCGGGTCCGTCGTGGACCTCTACCAGGTCATGCAGCGCTACACGATGCGGGTGGTCGGCCGGGCGCTGTTCGGTGACGACATCGACGAGGTCGTTCCCCGGCTACAGGAGCTCATGCCCATCCTTGGCGACCTGGCGCTGGCACGCGCCCTACAGGTCGTCAAGCTGCCGCTGAGCTGGCCGACTCCACGATCGCGCCGGATCACGCAGGTCCGCGCGACCCAGTACGACATCATCGACCGCATCATCGCCGCCCGGCAGCGAACCGGCGGCGAGGAGACCGAGGACATGCTCAGCCGGCTGTTCGCGGCCAAGGATCCGGAGACCGGGCAGACCCTGTCCATGGAGGAGATCCGCGACCAGATGCTCGTGTTCCTGCTCGCCGGGCACGAGACGACCTCGGCCGGGTTGGCCTTCACCATGCATCTGCTGGGTCAGCACCAGGAGGTGCAGGAACGGGTCGCGGCAGCGGCCGGCACCGGCGACCAGGAGCTGGTGCGGGCCGCGATCATGGAAGGCATGCGGCTGTACCCGCCCGTGTACAGCATGGAGCGGATGGCCGAAACCGACGTCGTGGTTTCCGGACACCGCATTCCGGCCAATACCAAGGTGGTGGTCGCCCCCTGGGTCACGCACCGGCATCCGGAATTCTGGCCCGACCCGGAGCGCTTCGCGCCGGACCGGTTCCTCGGGCAGCAGGACCGACCGCGCTACGCCTACTTCCCATTCGGTGGCGGCCCGCGCAGTTGCATCGGCGAACACTTCGCGCTGCTGGAGATGACCGTCCTGCTGAGCGCGTTGCTCACCCGATACCGGGTCGACACGCGTGGCGAGCGGCTGGAGGTCGTACCAATGGTCACGCTGCGTCCGGCCGGCGCGGTCCGGGCCACGCTGACCGTCAGGTGACCTGATGCCCTGGCTGATCCGGACCGGATCAGCCAGGGCGCCGTTCGGTTCCGGGTCCGACTGTCGCTACGTGACCCGCGTCCCGTCACCCGTCGCGACGGGCAGCGGTTCAGCGGCCGGCGTCGCGGCGGCCGCAGGGGCAGCCGCCGGTTTGCGGGGCTTGGCGAACCGGCGCATCATCGGCCGTTCCACGCCGACGTGAAGCAGCGAGGCCAGGCCGAGGGTCACCAGGTAGGCACCGATCATCACGCCGAGCGCGGCGGCGACGCCGAAGCCGTTCGGAGCCATGTTGGCGGCGCCGTACAACACCAGGATGTGCAGGAGGTAGAAGGCGAAGGACGTGTCGCCCAGCCAGCCGGTGACCCGCCCGCGCAGCGGTGAGCGGTGGCCCTCGACGTCCGCCCGGGCCGCAGCGGCCACCAGCAACGCGAGCGGGATGACCATCGCCGCGACGACCGAGTAGAGCAGCGGAACGACCTCGGAGAGGCCGTAGAAGGCCAGCGTGACAAGTGCGGCGCCGGGAAGGCTCAGTCTGATCCACAGCCCCCGCATGACGAGCTGGGCGATGACGATTCCGAGGACGAAGTCCAGCATCCGGATCATCGGAAACTGTTGGACGAACCAGAACTGCGGAAATGCCGCGTCCGCGTAGGTGTACGTCGGCTCGGCCGGAAGAAACGCCAGGGAGAAGGCGGGCGCGACGAGTATCGCGGCGACGATGCCACCCGCGAGCGACCAGAGCCAGGTGGCGTTGAGCCGTCGGATGCCGGCGAGCACCCACGGGAACGACGCGTAGAAGAAGATTTCACAACTCAGCGACCAGCTCGGCGGGTTGACCCCGTTGAAGATGAACTCGTTCGGGATCCAGCTCTGCACCAAGGCCAGGTTCGCCACCGTCGGCCACAGCGGCGCGCCGCCCCGTACCAGGATCAGTAGGAGGATGAACACGGCGCAGACGACCAGGTGGTTCGGCAGGATCCGGGCGGCCCGGCGGCGCCAGAACCGGCGATTCGGCTCGTGGTCGGGAGCCGACCAGGTCAGGACGAAACCGCTGAGGATGAAGAAGAAGCCGAGCGCGGCGGAGCCGGTACGGCTGAGAACGAGGTACCACCAGTCGTCGATCCGCTCGTCGGCGAAGAAGCCGAACAACGTCGTGTGCGAGAAGAAGACAGTGACCGCGGCGAGCCCCCGCAGACCGTTGAGGGTCGGCAGTTGCCGGGCCATCCGTCCCGCCTGCGGGGTCATCGGCGGCCACCTTCCGTCGTTTCGGACATCTCTCGGCGTACCGGCCGGCGTGTCCGGAACGCCTCCTCGGCGATGTCGGCCGCCCGTCGTACGCCGTCCAACTCCGCGATCCGGCGTTTGTAGTGCTGCGCCTTCGCCCGGTAGGCGGGGTCGCCGCTCACCGTGTCGATGGCCGCCCGCAGCCGCGCCGGAGTCACCTTGTGCACCGGGATGAACTCGCCGGCGCCGAGGTACTTGAGTCGGGCGGCCACGCCCGGTTGGTCGTTGCCCACGGGCAGCGCGACCATCGGCACGCCATGGGCGAGCGCTTCCAGTGTGGTGTTGATGCCGGCGTGCGTGATGACGAGAGACGCCCGTGCCAGCAGATCGAGCTGGGGCGCGTACCGGACCACTATCGGGTTTCCGGCAAGGCCGGTCGGGGGTTCGACGTCGGTGCTGCCGAGGGAGATGACCAGTTGCGCGTCGAGCCCGGCACAGGCCGTGGCGATCGCCTCGAATATGTGCGGGAGGCGGTTCTGGAGGGTGCCCATCGACGCGTAGATCAACGGGCGGTCGTCGAGCTGCTCCCACGGGAACGACACCGGCTCGGTGCTGTCCTCGTCGTGGAACGGCCCGGTGTAGTGGAACGAGTCCGGCAGGCGGGTGCGGGGGAAGTCGAAGAACGGCGGTTGTTGGGTGATCTGGGCCAGATCCGAGCCGTCGTTCACACTTTTGATCAGCGGCAGGCCCCACGCGGCACGACGGTCGTTGATCCGTTGCAGCACCGGCCGGATGACCCAGGCGATCACCTGGTCGCCCACCATGTTGCGCACCCGCGCGAGCGGCGAGGGATGGTACGGCCACGCCGTCATGAACGGCGGCACACCGGGTTCGGTGTTCAGCGCCAGCGCGTTGCACACGTTCACGACCGGAATGTCGAGGTGGTCCCCGACGGTGTTGCCGGCGCCGTAGACCTGGTCCACCAGCAGCGCGTCGATGCCGTGCCGCTGCACCAGGACCGGCAGGTCCCGCAGCAGAACCTCGACCTCGCGCACGTACCCCCGGACGATGAAACGCACCGCGGCCAGGCCGGTCAGCCGACCCTGCTCCTCGGAGAAGCGCGCCAGTGAGCCCACCGGAAACTCGCGCTCGCCGATCGGTGCGAAGGCGAACCTGGCCGTGAACGACTTCGTTCCGGCGTCCGGCAGGGAGATCAGGGTGACCCGGTGGCCCCGCCGGAGCAGTTCTCTGCCGAGCGTGGCCATCGGGCTGAGTTGGCCGGTGTAGTCGGGAACCACGAGTCCGATGTGGAACATGGTCGGGGCACTCACGTGTCGCTCCCTCGCTGGGTTCATACCACCGTCGTCAGGCAGGACGGATGTATCGAAAACTCGGCCGGGGTGTATCCGACGATCTCGCCGTCGACCTCGACCGGCAGCGGGCTGTCCGCGTCGACGCACACGGTGCGGACCTCCTGCCGGTGGATCGCCGGATGTCCCGCTGCGGCCCCGCGGAACACCTGCCACATCAGCCCGGCCACGCCGAGGCGGCCGACACCCGACACCCGCACCGCGTCCAGGTAGCCCGCTGGCGGGGGTTGCGTGCGGCCGAAGGTCAGCCCACCGGCGAAGTACGGCACCTTGAGCACGGCGAGATTGCTGATGCTCTGGTGCGACGGTTCGCCGTCGAGTTCCAACCGCACCGCCACCGGCCGCCAGCGGGCCAGCGTCCGGATGCTCGACGCCGTCTCGGCGAGCTGGAGGTTGAGTCGCTTGAGCACCCGGTTGACAGGTGTCTTCTCGGTGAACCGCTGGCCGATCACGCTGATCAGCCCGACCGTGCAGCTGACCAGGAAGTACCGCTGGTCCCGGGTGCCGTCGGGCCGGGTGAAGGTCACCGTTCCGACGTCGGTCTCCCGGTCGCGGGTGCGGTCGAGCAGGTCACCGAGGTCGGTGACCGGCCGCAGGCCACGAGCGAAGTCGTTGCAGGTGCCAGCCGGCACGTACGCCAGCCGCACCTTCTCCCCGCCCGCCTCCAGCACCCCGTTGGCCACCTCGGACAGCGTGCCGTCGCCGCCGATCGCCACCACTGTGGCGTACCCGTCCTCGACCGCCTGCCGCCCGAGGGCGATGCCGTGCCCGGGATAGCGCGTGGACCAGCACCGCGCCTCGGGCAGTTCCGTGGCGATCCGCCGCATGATGGTGTCCCTGCGCTGGACACCGGACGCGGGGTTGGTGATGCAGACGACCGGGTCGTTCTCATCGGCTGCCATGCGCCTGCTCCAATTCCAGTTCCGCCATGGCGAGGCTCAGCGCCTCCTCGAAGCCGTACCGGGGTGAATAGCCGATCGACCGGATCCGGCCGACGTCGTACCGCATGCCTCCGGCGACGGACCGAACCGCGTAACGGGTGAGCAGCGGCCGGCCGGATCTGATGCCGATGCCGGCCATCCCGGCGAGTTCGGACACGGCCCCCGCGGCCAGGGCAGCGCCGAAGGGGACCGAGGTGGTCGGCGGCCGTGCCCCGATCCGTTCGGCCACCGAGGCGAACAGCTGCCCCAACGTCAGGCCGTACGAGTCACCGACGATGAACCGGCCGCCGGCGCAGCTGGCAGTGGTGCCGGCCAGCACGATCGCGTCGGCCAGGTTCGCGCTGTACGTCAACTCGATCGGCGGTAGCCCACGGTCGAACTGGACGAGCTGGTTGGCGCGCAGCCCGCGCACGAGCTCGGGCAGGAAGGTGCGGTCGCCGGGGCCGAAGACCCAGGCGGGGTACACCACAGTGACATCGAGACCATTCCCGTGGTACGACCACGCCAGGTCTTCGCCGGCAGCTTTCGACAGCGGGTACGGGTAGCGCGGCACCCGCCGTGGCGACGCCTCGTCGATGACCTTCCTGGCGTGGAAACCGAAGACGTCGACGGTGCTCAGGTAGACGAATCGGGAGACGCCGCAGCGCCGCGCCTCGTCCAGCACCGCCCGGGTGCCGTCCCGGTTCACCTGCCAGATGCGTGGGCCGGGTCGCCAGTCGGTCAGATCGGCGGCCGCGTGCACCACCAGGTCGACGTCCGTGCAGGAGCCGCGCAGCGACTCCGGGTCGGTCAGGTCACCACGGTGGGCCGAGTACGTCGCGTCGTCCGGCGCGGGTGCCCGCACCAGCCCGCGTACCGACCAGCCCTGTTCCCGCAGGGCTGCGGCGACCGCGCGGCCGACGCAGCCGGTGACGCCGGTCACCAGAGCGAGACCCGACCCCATCACGAACCCTCCGCCAGCAGGGCCCGCAGGTCGGTGAGCAGCGACCCGGCCGGGTCGAGTGCGCGCATGCGCGTCAGCAGGTTTCGCAGTTCACGGCGCTGGCCTGACTCGTCGACCATCAGCAGCTCCGGACCGGCGACGAGGTGTCCGACATGAAACGGACGCAGTCCCTGTTGCGTGAGCGCCTGGGAGCACGCCTGGGCGTCGGCGGGATCGATCGCGTACAGCAGCTCGAACTCACCCCACTCGGCGGCAGCCGAACACCACCGGGGGAGGCCCGCCGAGTCGGCGACGGCGGAGACGATCGGCGCGTACACCTCGTCGTGCAGCATCACCTCGGCCCCCAGCCCGTTGACCTCGGCGAGGCTGACCGCCGCGCTCAACAGACCGTCGCTGGTGTCGATGCACGCCCGGGCGTAGCGGCGCAGCGGTTCGCACGCGGTCACCCGCGCCTCAGGTAGCCACGGTTCGCCCGCGCCCGTACCGCCCAGTGCCAGCGCGCGGAACCCGACCGCGTTGCCGGCTCCGATCGGGCCGGTCACGTACAGCGCGTCGCCGGGCCGGGCACCCATCCGGTTCAGGATGGATTCGCGAGGGACGGTTCCCAGGGCGCACGAGGTGAAGCTCTCCTCGTTGGCCCAGTTGGTGTCGCCACCCACGATGTGACAGCCGTACCGCTCGGCGGCCTCGGATGCGCCGCGCCCGAATTCACGGGCCTCCTCGAGGGTCCAGCTGTCCGGGCGCAGCGAGCAGGAGATCAGCACGGCGACCGGGTCGGCGGCCACCGCGGCGAGGTCGCTCACGCTGACGGTGGTGGTCAACCAGCCCTTCGCGTACGGCGTGGTGGCGGTGGCCAGTTCGGCTCCGTCGTTCAAGGTGTCGACGGTGACCGCCAGGAGCCCGGCGGCGCCCAGGTCGAGGAGTTCGGCGTCGGCCTCGAAGGCGTTGTTGAGTTGCCGTGGCGACCGGGTCATGCGCTCGCGGATCGCCATGATCAGGCTGCTCTCGGCCGCGCTCAGCGGCAACCGTTCGCGGGCGGTGGAGGTCATGTCACGCCTGCCGGGAGGACTGGGTCGCCCGCAGCGTCAGCTCCAGGTAGACCATCATCGGAACGCCGACGATGAGGAAGAGCGTCGGTCGGTGCAGCGCGCCGAGCGACAGGAAGAACAGTGTGGTCGCCCTGATGAACCAGACCAGTGCCTCGTACGCCCGGGTCTCTGGCGCCCGGTTGATTGTCACGAGGCTCTGCGTGAACCCGAGCGCGGACGCGATGAGCAGCACCCAGCAGACGATCTCGGCGTAGGCACTCGCGCTGTCGGCCTCCGCCACGGCGGCGGTGCCCGCCGCTATCACCGCCACGACCGGAAATATCACGGCAATCCGGCTGGAGGCCCTGGTGCCGATGGCCACCGGCAGCGTGCGGTAGCCGGCGACCCGGTCGCCCTCGATGTCCTTGAAGTACCCGACGAGGCAGAAGCCGCTGAACGTGACAGCGACCAGTGCCGTCTGGAACCACGTCACCGCCGGGATCTCGAGCCATCCCGCGTCGGGTCGGACGGCCACGGCGCCGAGCACCGTGAACAGCGCCATGTCGACGCCGTTGACGAGATTGCCCAGCATGGGGATGCGCTTGGTCCACGAGTAGACCAGGTGCCCGCCGATCGCGATGACGCTCCACAGCGCCAGCGTCGGTGCGACCACGATCGCCACCACCATCAGCGCAGCGGACAGCGTGAGCGTCAACGCCAAGCCGATGTGGGGGTTGATCAGCCCGGTGACGAACGGACGGTCCGGAGCGTTGACCGCGTCGGCCTCGCGGTCGAACCAGTCGTTGATGACCACGCCGACGCCGTATCCCAGGGTGCAGAACAGCAGCCCGATCACGATGCTCGCGGCGTTGGCCCCGGCCGGCGGTGCGGTCATGCCGACCAGACCTGCCGACAGCGAGAAGGGCACGAAGTGCAGGCGCCACATCCGCGCCCAGGCAACCACCAGGTCCCAGGTCCTGACTGCGGGTTCGAGCTGGTTGACGGTCATTGGTCCTCCACTGACATCAGGTCGCCGACCTCGGCGAACGCGGCGACGACGCGCTTGAGCTGCTCCGGTGTGTGCGTGGTGGAGAAGCTCGCTCGCAGCCGGGGCGAGGCGGCCGGGGGGATGACCGCGTTGACGTAGACGCCCCGGTCCAGCAGGTTGCGCCACGCGAGCAGGGTCTGCGGTACGCCGTCGAGCCGTACCGACACGATCGGCGTTTCGCTCGGGACCGGGTCGTAGCCAAGGGCCATCAGCTCGCGACGCACGTACGACGCGTTCTCCACCGCCTGCTGGCACAGCCCCGGCTCCGCCTTCAGGATGCGCAGCGCGGCGTACGCGGCGGCCAGGCTGGCCGGCGGGGCGGACGCGCTGAAGATGAGGCTGCGCGCGTGGTGGCGCAGGTACTCGATCACATCCGCCGGGCCGGCCACGGCACCGCCGATCGACGCCAGCGACTTGCTGAAGGTGACGGTGATGAGGTCGACCTGGTCGGTGACGCCGAAGTGCGCGCTGGTGCCCCGGCCGTCGGCCAGTACGCCGATGCCGTGTGCGTCGTCGACGAGCAGGCGGGCCCCGTACTGCCGGCACAGCCGTACGACCTCGGTCAACGGGCACAGGTCGCCGGCCATCGAGTACACCCCGTCCACGACGACCAGCCGGCCGGCGTCCGAGGGGCTGGCTGCCAACTGCCGCTCCAGGTCGTCCATGTCGTTGTGGGCGAACCGTCGCGTCTTGGCCCGGCTCATGCCGCAGCCGTCGTAGACCGAGGCGTGCGCCTCACGGTCGAGGATGACCACGTCGTGACGCGACAGCAGGGATGCGATGACGCCGACGTTCGCCTGGTAGCCGGTCGGAAACACCAGTGCCGCCGGCATACCGAGGAAGTCGGCCAGCTCCTGCTCCAGTGCGTCGTGCAGCGGCGTGTTGCCGTTGAGCAGGCGCGAGCCCGTGCGCGATGTGCCGTACTCCTCGATCGCCGCCTGCGCCGCGGCCTTCACGCGCGGGTCGGAGGTCAGCCCGAGGTAGTTGTTCGAGCCGCACATGAGGATGTCGCCGTCGAGTGTCTGCGCGACTGTCGCGTCGTGCCCCTCGAAGGGAATGAAGTACGGGTAAACGTTGGCTGCGCGAGCCTCCTGGCTCTCGGTGTATGACTGGCAGCGACCGAAGATATCCACTGTCACCACGGTTCGCGAAACCCCTCTCATCTGGTGCCCCGTGTGCATCGGGCCGTTCAACGGACCTGCTGCTCCAGTAGTCGGCACAATCGCTCCGGACAGTGGCGCGCCGGCGATCGGGATCGGCCAGCACGTAGCCACTGTGCGGAGGGAGGTGGCCGGTCGTCTCACACCCGCTGGTGCCGCCGGCTCGCAGGCTGAGCCAGCGCGGGGACGCCGCGGCGCGGCTCGGTGAACCGCAGCGCGAGGGCGTTCCTCGTCCCCGGCGGAGTGAGGGCGACGTGTGTGCAGAAGACGGTCGAAGGTGCTGCTGATGCGCCTGGCCCGGCCGGCCGGCCCGACGAGCGACGGAACCGACGCGGGCTCCCGGCCTTGGACACGCCGCCGGGTGCGATGCCGGCGGCGTTGCTGGTATCGCCGTCCGACCGCCGTGAAGGCGGGAATGCCTGCCGGGCCGTCGCGGCCTGCAGTGCGGTCCGAGGCTGGCGCGCACCAGCCGACATCACGCCAATAGGCTCGTGAAGGTCGGCACTGGCCTTGTCATCGTGTTTCGCCGCATTCCTCTGGCGCAGTGGCAAGAATCCAGGGATGTGGCGCTATGGCAGCGCAGGAAAAGTGGTATTGCAGCGGCAGCGCATAGTTCATTACTCCCCCCGATCCGCTGGCTGCATTCACCAGCGGCGATCGCTTGACGATCTCTCTGGAGCAGGATGCTACGCCGGATCCGCAGCGCACGTCCAGCCCAATGTGGTCGTCGGATCCGCCCGGACACCGCGCCTCAGCTGCCTTGCGGGAGTATTGCGCCAGGTGACAAGCGAGTGGGCGGGATCGAGCGCCATCTCCGCCCGTTGGGCAAGATCAACGAATAGGCGTCAGTGAAAGTGGCGGCCCACCGCGAGGCGTCGCCGCTGTGCGCCAGTGTCGCTGCGGATCGACGGTTACTACGGGTAGTCGCTGGCGGCGACCGGCTGCCGTGGGTCGTCGAATCCGGCATGGACGGCATTGAGCTGGTTCGCTTGCTTCCTGACCTGGTCGGGGCGGTCGCGACGGCTCCTGTTTGCCCTATTTGGCCGTCATGCGATGGCGGCGAATCTCCGCATGGATGTGGATAATGATTGATCGTGGCGCATCGCAGCAGACTCTCGACGATCCTGATTGACGTACCCCGAGGTGAGGCACCGGCAGCTGCCGCCTTCTGGTCGGAGGCCCTCGGCGTGCCTGCCCGTACGGTCCCCGACGAGCAGCAGTTCACCTCCCTGCACGGCGCACTGCCCGGGCTGGTGCTGGCGGTGCAGGCAGTGGATGACCAGGCTCGCTACCACGTCGACATCGAGACCGACGACGTCGAGGCGGAGGCCCGCCGACTGATCGCCCACGGCGCCGTCGAGGTCGGTCGCTGGCTGGAGTGCGTAACCCTGCGGGCCCCGGGTGGCCATCTCGTCTGCGTAATTCCGTGTCACACCGATCCGGAGACCTTCGAGTCTCTTTCCCAGGCGTGGGAGTAGGCGCGGACCACGATTTTATCGCGGCGTCGTTAATGCACAGCACCGTGAGGTCCGGGCCGAGCGAAGGAACTGTTCTGCGCATTTCTCGGCGGGCGGCCACCTGAACCGACGCGGCCCACCTCTCGTGCTGTTCGTAACAGTCGCAGGGATCTGATTCCGCCGCGAATCTGCTGGGGGAATCGCCATCCACCTGGTGGGCCCGCTGCGGTTTGGGGGAGTAGGTAGGCGACGGTCGCCGTCATTTCGTCAATACCTCCGACGCAACCGATCGACGTCGCCCATTAATGCGTTCCGGGCGTGTGCCACGCGAAGGCGCTGGTCATTTTGGCACCACTGCGCTCCTCGTCAGGCCGCGTCGTCCCACGTCGTGGGCCAGCTGATGAGTGAATACCTCCCGCCCGGGAGTCGTCACCCGGTGCGCGATCAAGCGGTGGAAGCCCATTGCGGCGACGATCGAGGAGATGGTGACGACGCGTCCCCGCTCGATCATCGCCAGGGACGACCTGTCCGCCACATATTCACCGCCAGCCGCCGGGCACGTCCGCCAGGGTCGTGATTACCGGCCGGGTCGCTGCCGCTCCGGGTGTGCCCCGCCCGGGATCTTCAGAACAGCGAGAAAGGCGTTTACCGCGGGGGTCCGGCCCAGGCGACTCCAGACGAGGTGCTCGACCCGGGCCGGCGCGTCGGCGACCGCAATGGTGGTCACCCCATTGAGTCGTGGCACGTAGGCGGAGGGGAGCATGGCGACGCCGAGACCGGCAGCGACGAGGTCGGCCATCAGGTCGGCGGCGGTCACTTCGAACGCGACGTCGCGGGCGAGGCCGGCGGCGGAGAACGCCTGATCGGTCTGGGCCCGCCCGGCGCTGCCCACCGGAAAGTCGACGAAGACCTCGGCGGCGAGCCGGTCGAGGTCGACTGCCGGTTCCTCCGCGAGCGGATGGTCCGGGGCGACCACGGCGACGAGCCGGTCCCGGGCCAATTCGTGCACGTCGACGCCCTTTGGTTGCACCGTTTCCGGCAGCCCCAGGAACGCCACGTCGATGACGCCCTGCCTGACCTGCTCCACGAGTGCGTCGCTCCCGCCGACACGGAGGCCGACGCGAACGTACGGGTACCGCTGGCGGAACGCGCGGAGGGTGGCCGGAATGTCGACGGCCGCAACCGTGGGGATCAGACCCACCCTCAGTCGTCCCCGTACCTCTCCCACCGCCGCCGCGACCTCGGCGGCCGCGCGTTCGGCGGCGTCCAGACACTGGCGGGCGGCGGGGAGGAACGCCGCGCCCGCCGGGGTCAGCCGCACTCGGCGGCTGGTCCGCTCGAAGAGCCGCGCACCGAGTTCCCGTTCCAGCCGCGCGATCTGGTGACTCAACGCGGACTGGACGACCAGGCACCGTTCGGCGGCCCTGGTGAAACTGCTCGTCTCGGCCACGGCGAGGACGTAGCGCAGTTGGTGAAGCTCCACCGATCCATCTTCTCTGTAGATCGGTCGGATGACAAACATGCATTGGACTCATCAATGAGCGCGCGACGAGACTTTCTGACATGACACGTTCCGGAGCGCAGAGACCCGTCGGCGGAGCCGGCTTCTCCAGCAACCTGCCGCGTACCGCACTGACCGCGCTCGCTCCGCTGGCCTGGGGCACCACCTACGTCGTCACCACCGAGCTTCTTCCGCCCGGCCACCCGTTGTTCGCCGGACTCCTGCGCGCGTTGCCCGCCGGACTGGTGGCGCTGGCGTTCACCCGTACGCTGCCGAGCGGCGCGTGGTGGGGGAAAGCGGCGACGCTCGGCATACTGAACATCGGGCTCTTCTTCCCGCTGCTCTTCGTCGCGGCCGAGCGGCTGCCGGGAGGCGTCGCGGCGACCCTGGGGGCGGTGCAGCCGCTCGTCGTCGCCGTCCTGGCCGCGACGCTCCTGCGGGAGGGGTTCTCCGCCTGGCGCGCCGTCTGGGGCGTCACCGGGGTGCTGGGCGTCGGTCTGGTGGTGATCGGACCGAATGCCACGTTCGACGCCGTGGGGATCGTGGCCGGCCTCCTCGGCGCGGCCACGATGGCGCTCGGGGTGACCCTCACCAAGCGTTGGCAACGTCCCGCCGGGGTGAGCCCGATGGCCTTCGCCGGTTGGCAGCTCAGCGCGGGCGGTCTCTTCCTGGTGCCCGTCACCTTCCTCGTCGAAGGACCACCACCAGCGATCGACCCGCCCGCTGTTCTCGGCTACCTCTGGCTGGGCCTGGTCGGCGGCCTGTGCGCGTATGTGCTGTGGTTCCGTGGCGTCATCGCGCTGCCGGTGACCTCCGTCGCCGTCCTCGGTCTGCTGTCGCCGCTGGTCGCCGCGCTGCTCGGTGCCGTCCTGCTCGATCAGACGCTCGGCCCGATCGAGCTTCTCGGCTTCGGGCTCGCACTGGCCGCAATCGTCGCGGGGCAGCTACCCGCGCCGACCCGCCCGCGCCACCCGGGCGCCCAACTCGTACCGGAAGGGGCAACTCGATGAAGATCGCCGTGGTCGGAGCCGCCGGAATGGTCGGTTCGCGCGTCGTCGACGAGGCCGCACGCAGGGGACACGACCCGATCGCCATCGTCCGAAGGCGGAGGCCGGCGGCACTGCCGCGCGGCGTGACCGCCGTCGCCGGCGACACTGACGATCCCGGGCGGCTCAGCCGCCTCTTCGACGGCACGGACGCGATAGTGGCGGCGATCCGTCCCGCCCCCGGGTACGAACACACCGTCGCCGCGACCACCACGACGCTGCTCGACGCGGCCGAGGCGGCCCGGACGCGCATCGTCGTCGTCGGCGGTGCCGCCCCGCTGCGGACCCCCGGGCATCCCGACCGCCTCGTCCTCGACAGCCCGGAGTACGTGCCGCGGGCCTGGCGAAGCATCGCCGCCGCCAGCATCGCGCAACTCGACGCCTGCCGGGCGCACCGGGCCGACTGGGTCTACCTGAGCCCGCCCGCCATCCTCGAACCCGGAACCCGCACCGGTACGTACCGACGGGGCACCGCGACGCTCATCACCGGTGCCGACGGCGCGTCCCGAATCTCGGCGGAGGACCTTGCCGTCGCCGTCCTCGACGAACTCGAGAGCCCGGGCGGGGACAAACACTTCACCGTGGGATGAGTTCCCCGTACGGGCGCGGACCGGCCGCCATGGCGATCATCCCCATCTATCGCTACGATCCGACATCGACATGTCACCGAGCGTTGATGTGTGTGCTGTCGTGAGGTTCTGGACGCTGGCAGTCCGGCGCCGCCACCACACGGCGCCGGCCTGAGGATCACGCCGCCTCGACGAAGGGAATCCGGATGACGGAGAGCGCGCCGACCACCGAGAGCCGAACCGTTCCACCCGCGCGGGCGTACCCGTTCAGCGTTCCTGACCGCCTCGTCGTCGACCCGACCTACGGCCAGCTGCGCGAGAGCGAGCCGATGACCCGGGTGCAGCTCCCCTACGGTGAGGAGGCGTGGCTCGCCACCCGGTACGAGGACGTCCGTACGGTCCTCGGCGACGTCCGGTTCGGCCGCGCCCCGGCCGTCCAGCGCGACGAGCCCAGGCTCACCCCGCGCCAGCAGTACAGCGGCATGCTGACCATGGACCCACCCGATCACACTCGGCTGCGCCGGTTGGTGGCGAAGGCGTTCACGGCCCGCCGGGTGGAGGCGTTGCGCCCCCGCACCCAGGAGATCGCCGACACGCTGGTCGACGACATGGTCCGCCTCGGTCCTCCGGCCGACCTGGTGGAGCACGTCGCCACACCGTTGCCGATCCAGGTGATCTGCGAGCTGCTCGGCGTCCCGTACTCCGACCGCGACCGCTTCCACACCTGGTCCGAGGCGATCGTCTCGACCACCTCGCTGCCCATGGAGACGATCCAGGAGTACCTGAACAATCTCTGGGGCTACATCGGTGATCTGGTCGCCGAGCGCCGCCGCGAGCCGGGGATCGACGACCTGCTCGGCGCGTTGGTGCGCGCCCGCGACGAGAACGAGGATCGGCTCAGCGAGACCGAGCTGGTGGAGCTGGCCGGAGGGCTGCTCGCGGCCGGCCACGAAACCACAGTGACCCAGATCCCCAACTTCGTGTACGTCCTGCTGCACAATCCGGACCAGCTCGCTCGGCTACGGGCCGACCCGTCGCTGGTGCCGGCCGCGGTCGAGGAGTTGTTGCGGTACGTGCCGCTGGGCGTCGGTTCCTCCTTCGCCCGGTACGCCAAGGAGGACGTCGAGGTCGGCGGGGTGCTGGTCCGGGCCGGTGAGCCGGTCCTCGGCTCACTGTCGTCGGCGAACCGGGACGCTACCGTCTTCGCCGACCCGGACCGGCTGGACCTCGGCCGCGAGCAGAACCCGCACCTGGGCTTCGGGCACGGCGTTCACCACTGCGTCGGCGCGCAGCTGGCCCGCATGGAGTTGCAGGTCGCCGTCGCCACACTCGTGACCCGCCTGCCCGGATTGCGGCTCGCCGTACCCGAGGAGGAGTTGCAGTGGAAGCGGGGCATGTTGGTCCGGGGCCTGCTCGGCATGCCGGTGGCCTGGTGAGTGCCGCCTGGCGGATCGGGGTGGACTCGCGCCGCTGCATCGGCACGAGCATCTGCGCCGGTACCGCACCCGAGCACTTCCGCCTGGTCGGCGGCCAGTCCGCGCCGCTTGCCGACGTCGTCGCCCCGGCCGAGGTCATCCTCGACGCCGCCGACTCCTGCCCGGTGGAGGCGATCACGGTCCGCGACGCCACCGACGACACGCTGATCGCACCGCAGGAGTGACCCGACGTCGAGCCCGGCCGTCCGCACTATGAGCGGAGCAGCTGTGGAGGCCGGCAGACCAGCGACGAGGCGGTCATGGCGGTGCACCGGATCGGCGGAAGCTCAGGTCGAGGTGATCTGGAGTCGGCAGGGGACCATGGGGGCGAGCCCAAGGTCGCCGAGTATGGCCGCGCCCCGCCGGGCATGGCCGCCACCGGCGAACACCAGGGTCCGTGCGGACTGGTATCGGCAGCCGGCGGCGTCGAACGTACCTGCCGCAGCGAGCAGCGCCTGTTGATCGCCGTCGAGCAGCGCTTCCGCTCGTTGCACCATGGCCTCCGCGACGACGTTGCCGGCCACGACGGTCCTGGCCTCGGCCAGATGGTCACGAGCGCCCGGGCCCCCGGCGAGCACCGCGGCCTCGGCGCGCAGCGCGACATACCAGTGCAACCAGATCCAGGTGACTGACTTCCACACGGCGCCCGGCTCGGGGGCCATCCGTTCCAGCGCCTCTGGCGCCTGCCCCCGGTGCAGCAGCAGCATCGCGTCGAAGACCGGTCCGTAGCCATAGGTCTGTTCGTGTGAGACGCCGAGCTGTTTCAGGACCGCGGTCCAGACGCTCTGGGCCTCCCGATCGTCACGGAGACCATGGATCATCGCAACGCCGGCTGCCGCGGGACCGAGGACTGACCTGGCGGGGCTGCCGGCCCGCTGCCACGCGTCGAGGAACCGCACACTGCCGGCCAGTACGTCGTCGGTGTTACCCGCGAGCGCGTCGGCCACCAGCAGCCAACTGGTGGCACGATGACCAACCTCCACGAGCAGCGGGTGGTCGGCGATCTGCCGTGCCAACCGGCGGGCGGCTGGCAGATCGCCCGCGCCAAGGCTGGCCTCGGTGGCGTTGCCGAGGGCGTCGAGCAGTTCATGGGTGTTGGCCGGGGCAGCTGGTAGGGACGAGAGCAGCGCGACCCGGCGTCGCGCCGTGGCTGCGCTGGTGAACGTCTCGCCGGCCCAGCACTGGGCACCGGTGAGCGCATCGAGCGCCGCGGCCTCGGCGAGCGGGTCGCGCGTTCGGTGTGCGAGTGTGACGGCCCGCTCGGCGCGCGCGATCGTCTCGGGTACCGCGTTGTCGGGTGGGCCCTGGGCTGCGCCGAACGCGTCGCTGAGCACCCCAGCCTCGGCCAGCGCCACCGCGGCCTGGGCGGCCGGGTCGTCGCCGGCCAGCTCTCGTGCCTCGCGGATGAGCGCGATCGACTCCTCCGGCGGCGGAAGTAGTTCGAACCTGCTCCAGAACCGGTAGGTGTTGGTGGCAGCGGTCGCCAGGTCGGAGGCGGCACCGGCGGCATCTCCCGCTCGGCGGGCGGCCTGCGCGGCCGCCTGCCAAAGACGGTGCATGTCGTCACCGCGCATGCGGCATCCAGCCACGGCAGCGGCGTGCCGGAGCATCGACGCCTCGGCAGCGGGCTCGACAGCGAGCGCGGCCGCCTGCTCATACCGCAGCTGAGACTCGCCGACCAGGTTACGAATGAAGGCCATCTCCGCCAGCTGGCGGGCAAGGTGATAGGCGTCCATGCGTTGCTCCGGCCGGTCGACCGCCCACGACAGCGCGGCGCGAAGCTCGTCCGCCACCGGGTCGAACCGGGCACGCCAATCCGCCCGCACCACCGCAAGGTCAGCGGCAGTGGCCAGACACCAGCGAAGGTGCCGGTGACGGGACTCCACCAGCTCGCCGGCCTCGGCGAGCCGCTCCGTCCCGTACTGGCGGATGGGTTCCAGCGCCCGGTACTCGGTTCCACCAGGGAACGTCCTCACCACCAGCAGGCTCTGTTCAGCGAGCCGGGCCAGCCCGTCGGCGACGATGCCCTCCTCCGTCTCGGCCACCTCCGCCGCCGCCGAAGTGGTGAACGGCGCCACGAAGACCGACACCCGGCGCAGCAGCGCCCGGTCGGCAGGCTCCAGCAGGGCGTGGCTCCAGTCCAGTGTGGCGCGCACCGACCGGTGCCGGTCATCGGTACGGGCACCGCCGGTGAGCATTCGGAGCGGATGGGACAGGGCGGCGGTGATGCCATCCAGACCCAGCATCGGATAGCGTGCGGCAGCCAACTCGATCGCCAACGCCATTCCGTCGAGGCGCTCACAGATCGAGGCGACCTGGTCGCGCAGCGGAGGATCCAGCGGCCAGCCCACCGCTGCCGCCCGTTGCATGAACAACGCGACCGCGTCCGACTCGCCGTCGACACCCAGCGACAGCGGCGGCACCGGATACACCCGCTCGAACGGCACCATGAGCCGTGCCCGACTGGTAGCCAGCACCGTCACTGCCGGACACGCCGCCAAGAGCCGCTCGAGAAGGACCGCGACCCCGTCCAGTACGTGTTCGCAGTTGTCGAGCACCAGCAACGCCTGGCGGTCGGCCAACGCGGCGAGAACGGACTCGGTCATGTCCCGACCGGGCTGCTCGCCCAGACCGAGCGCCACGGCGACCGCAGCCGCGATCATGTCGGGGTCGGCGACCGGAACCAGATCGACGAACCACACACCGTCGGGGTAGTCACCACCTGCGTGCGAGGCCACCGCCAGCGCGAGGCGGGTCTTGCCCACTCCGCCCGGCCCGACCGCACTCACCTGACGGTGAGCCCGGATCAGCTCGCTCAGCTCAGCTCGCTCGCTCACCCGACCGACGAACGAGGTCAGCGGGGCCGGCAGAACCGGCGCCTGGGGCGCGGCACCACCGCCGGCCACCTCACGCGCCCGCTGGGCGAGCGCACGGCGATCCGGGACCTCCAGCTTGCGCAGCAGCGAGGAGACGTGTGTCTCCACGGTACGGACCGAGATGAAGAGTCGTGCGCCGATCTCCGCGTTGCTGAGATGGTCTCCGAGCAGGGCAAGCACCTCGGCTTCCCGAGGGGAGACGTCAACCACCACCCCATTCTGTCGTACGCCTCTCCGTGTGCCGGTTCCGTGGTCGACTCCGTGGTCGCCACGGATCCGCGCCGGGCATGCCGGAGGACATGCTGTGGACACGCAACCGACCGGGCCGGCAGCGGCCCGCGACCTAGGGAGTGACCATGGCGAACTCGTCCACGCAGGGCATCCGGACCGTGCTGCACCCGGTGTCGGATCTGGCCAGCGCCACGGCGGTGTACGAGGCGCTGCTCGGCGTACCGCCGACGGACGAATCGGTCTACTACGTCGGCTTCAACGCGGCAGGCCAGCACATCGGCCTGGTGCCGGGCGGTGGACCGCAGGGCCTGACCGCGCCCCTGACCTACTGGCACGTCACGGACATCGAAGCGAAGCTGGCCGAGCTGAGCGCCGTCGGCGCCACGGTGACCGAAGCGGCACACGATGTCGGCGGCGGCCGCCTCGTGGCTACCGTCGCCGATCCCGACGGCAACCTGTTGGGACTGCTTCAGGACAGGTGAGCGGCAGGGCTCGTCCGAGCCGCCGTCGCGATCAGCACCGCCAGATCCCCGATCCGCCTTCACTCCTTCGCGGTCCGGCAACCGAGAACCGCACAGCCCGAAAGGAACCACTCATGCTCACCATCGACTCCGTCACGCTCGAAGTGCCGGCCCCGGCGCCCGCCCAGGACTTCTACACCGCGGCCTTCGGCCTCGGTCCCCGTCTGCGCGTCGGCGCGTCGGACGCACCCACCACCGGTTTCCGTGGCTTCGCCGTCTCGCTCGTGGTGTCCCAGCCGGGCACCGTCAACAGCCTCTTCGGCGATGCCCTTGCCGGCGGAGCGACGACACTGAAGCCGGCCGCGAAGAGTTTCTGGGGCTACGGCGGGGTACTGCGTGACCCGTACGGCACGATCTGGAAGATCGCGACATCGGCGAAGAAGGACACCGGACCGGCCAACCGGCACATCGACGAGATGGTGCTCCTGCTGGGAGTGGACGACGTCGCCGCGACCAAACGGTTCTACGTCGACCACGGTCTCACCGTGGCCAAGAGCTTCGGCCGCAAGTACGTCGAGTTCGCCACGTCGAACATCAAGCTGGCGCTGTACGGCCGTCGTGCCGCCGCCAAGGACGCGGGCGTCTCGCCCGACGGCACCGGATCACACCGGCTCGTCATCGGCAGCAGCGGCGCCGGAACCTTCACCGACCCTGACGGTTTCGAGTGGAAGGCCGGCGAATGAAACCGCCGCCCACGTCGGCGTGCCGGGAATCGCCGACGCCGCGCTGCTCACGACGTGTGCCGGGGGCTGACGGTACGGGCCCCCGGGACGGTCGTCGTCAGGGGAAAGGCAGGTCGCTGGCTGTGCTCGGGGTCAGGACGTGTCGGGTCCGGTCCCCGGTCCAGGCCGCTTCGAGGATCGCGGTCAGGCTGGCGGTGTCGGTCGGGCCCGGATGGTTCTGGATCAACCGGGTGACGCCACTGGCCATCTCCGCGAAGCGCGGCAGGTCCGCGCGGGCCACGCCGATGTCGGCCAGGGTGCGGGGGATGCCGATGTCGGCAAGGAGCCCGTCGAGCCAGGTGAGGAACACCTCCGCGGCCTCGGCGTCGGAGGCGTCGGCGACGTCGAGCCCGCACACCCGGGCGAGGACGGCCAACCGGTCGGCGATGGCGTCCCTCGCCGCGTCCAGCGCGTAGGGCAGCAACAGCCCGACGCCCAGGCCGTGCGGCGTGTGCGTGGCCGCGCCGATGGGGTACTGGAGAGCGTGCGGGGCCGCGTTGCCCGCGTGGGAGAAGGCGATCCCGGCGAGCATGGACCCGTAGGACATGTCCGCGCGGGCGTCCGTGTCGCCTCCGTTGCTGACGGCACGACGCAGGCTACGGGCGATCCGTTCCGCGGCCAGCAGCGCGTAGTGGTCGGTGACCGGGTTACGACCGAGGAAGACCTGCTCCACCGGGTCGCGCGGTCCGTGGGCGCGGGGCCGCGCGGTGTAGCTCTCCACCGCGTGGCAGAACGCGTCGATGCCCGAGTGGGCGGTGACGCTCGCCGGGCAGGAGTAGGTGAGTTCGGGGTCGACGATGGCGAAGTCGGGCACGATGTGGACGCTGGAGACGCCGACCTTCAGTTCGCGGTCCGGGTCGGTCAACACCGAGACGGGGGTGAGCTCCGAGCCGGTGCCCGACGTCGTCGGGACAGCCACGAGAGGGATCGTCGGCCCCGGCACCTTCGACTCGCCGTAGAAGTCGCGTGGTGTCCCACCGTGGCACCGGATGACGCCGACGATCTTGGCGAGGTCGATCACCGTGCCGCCCCCGATGGCGAGGATCACGTCGGCGTCCACCTTGGCGGCGGCCGAGACGGCCAGTGCGACATCGGTCAGCGGCACGTCGGGAGTCGCGTCGGCGAACACCTCGACGGCCTCGACCTTCTCCCGCACGGCGGCCACGATCTCGGCCACCCCCGGCTGCCGGAGAAGAACCTGGTCGGTCACGACGAGGACTCGCGAGCCACTCTCGGCCACCACTCGTGGGATGTTCTGCGCGACCCCTTCGCCCACTATCAGTTGGCGTGGTCCGCGGACGGTCTCAAGCATGTCCGTGCCTCTCCGGAACGTCGGCGGCGATGTGCGGGGCGGGTGCCCGGGGTGGCAGGTCGGTCACGGCAGGTCGATCGCCGCGTAGGTGACGTCGAGATACTCGAGGATTCCCTCGTGTGATCCCTCCTTGCCGATCCCGGACTGCTTCACGCCACCGAACGGAGCTGACGGATCCGATATCAGGCCACGGTTGATGCCGAGCATCCCGGTGTCCAGCCCTTCGGCGAACCGCAGCGCCCGCTGAAGGTCACGGGTGAAGATGTACCCGACCAGGCCGTACTCGGTGTCGTTGGCCTTCGCCATCACCTCGTCGTCGGACGTGAACGAGATGATCGGCGCGACCGGGCCGAAAATCTCCTCCTGCAGCATCCGCGCATCGTCGGGCACGTCGGCGAGGACCGTGGGCGGGTAGAAGTGGCCCGGCCCATCCGGACGCTCACCGCCCACCAGGACCCGGGCGCCGCGGTCGACCGCGTCGGCGACGAGCTCGTCAATCTTGGCGACCGAGACCTCGTCGATCAACGCCCCGACGGTCACGCCGTCGTCGAGACCATGGCCCATCGACAGCGCGCCCATCCGCTCGGCGAAGCGCGCCGTGAACTCCTCGCGCACCGGCTCCTCGACGTAGATCCGGTTGGCCGCGATGCAGGACTCCCCGATGTTGCGCATCTTGGCCACCATGGCGCCGTCGAGCGCGACGTCCAGGTCCGCGTCGGCACACACGATCAGGGCCGCGTTGCCGCCCAGTTCCATTGAGGTACGCAGCACGTTGTCCGCTGCCTGTCGCAGCAGCACGCGCCCGACCTCGGTCGACCCGGTGAACGAGAGCTTGCGGGTCCGACCGTCGGCCAGCAGCGCGGAGACCACCGCGCCGGAACGCTTGGTGGTCACCACGTTGACCACCCCCGGGGGTACGCCGACCTCCTCCATGATGCGGGCCAGCAACAGCATGGTGAGTGGCGTCTGGGCCGCCGGCTTGGTGATCGTCGTGCAGCCCGCCGCCAGGGCGGGAGCGATCTTGCGGGCACCCATGGCCAACGGGAAGTTCCAGGGCGTCACGAAGACGCACGGCCCGACCGGCTTCGGCACGGTGAGGATGCGATATCCACCTGCGGGAGCGGTGTTGTACCGGCCCTCGACGCGCACCGCCTCCTCGGCGAACCAGCGAAAGAACTCGGCGCCGTAGGCCACCTCCGCCCGAGCCTCGGCGAGCGGCTTGCCCATCTCGAGCGTGATCAGCCGGGCGACCTCCTCGGATCGCCCGGTCAGCGCCCGGTACGTCGCTGTCAACAACTCTGACCGTTTCCGCGGTGGGGTCGCCGCCCACTCCGCCATCGCCGCGCTCGCCGCGTCCAGCGCGGCGAGTCCGTCACCGACGTCGGCGTCCGCCACCTCGGCGATGGTCTTGCCGGTTGCGGGGTCCTCGACGGCGAACGTGGCTCCGCTTGCGGCGTCGCGCCAGGCGTCGCCGATCCGGAGCCGCCGGTGCTCCGGGGCCAGGACGTTCATCGGATCACTCATTCCGTCGCCTCCTGTGATCTTCCTGGTGATGTCCGTCGTGGCTCAGCGACCGCGGCTGTGCGCACGGACCGACGCCACCGGTCGTCTTCTCGGGCCGCGCCCGGCCGGGCGTCGTCAGGCCGTACGCACTGCTGACGGTCCGCCGGCGCCCGGCTGCCACTCGTTGGCGCGTGGTGCCGTCGCCGCCGGGCGCGGTTACCGCCCCGCCTCGGACAACGACAGCCCGGAGCCCGCGTCGAACAGGTGCGCACGGTCCAGGTCGACGGTGACCGACAGTCGCTCGCCCGGCGTACCGCTGACGGTGGGTCGTGCCTTGACCTTGACGATCTCCGTCCCCACCCGGACGTCGACCACCGTTCGGTCACCGAGCGGCTCAAGCCCGTAGAGCTCGCCCGACAACGACGCGTCCCCACGCTGCTCGACGGAGAGGTCCTCCGCGCGCAGGCCCAACAGCAGCGCCTGACCGTCCTCAGCCGTGGCCCAGCGGGGTCGCGGCAGCGTCCAGCCGTCGGCGCCGACCAGACGATCTCCCTCGGCGCGGCAGGTGAGCAGGCTGATCGGCGGGCTCCCGACGAATCCGGCGACCCACTGGTTGGCGGGACGCTCGTACACCTCGGTCGGCGTTCCGACCTGTTGCACCTTGCCCTCCTTGAGGACCGCGACCTGGTCGGCCATGGACAGCGCCTCGACCTGGTCGTTGGTCACGTAGACGAAGGTGGCGCCGAGGCTGCGGTGGATGCGGGTGAGCTCGGTGCGCATCTCGACCCGGAGCTTGAGGTCGAGGTTCGTCAGCGGCTCGTCCATCAGGAACGCGCGCGGGCTACGGACCAGTGCCCGGGCCAGTGCGACACGCTGCATCTCACCGCCGGACAGTTGGGCGGGACGACGCTGCAGGAGGCGTTCGATGTGCAGCAGGCTCGACATCTTCTGCACGGCGGCGGCGATCTCGCTCGACGAGCAGCGGCGTGCCCGCAACGGCGAGGCGATGTTCTCGTACACCGTGTGTCGCGGGTAGAGGGCGTAGCTCTGGAAGACCATGGCCAGGTCGCGTGCGGCCGGGGCGTCGCCGGTCGCGTCCCTGCCGTCCAGATGTACCGTGCCCGCGTCGAGCCTCTCCAGGCCGGCGATCGCCCGCAGGGTCGTCGTCTTGCCTGCCCCGGAGGGCCCGAGTACGACGAAGAACGAGCCGTCCGGCACGTCCAGCGTCACCCCGTCCAGCGCCTGGACCTTGCCGAAGGACTTGCGCAGCCCTTGTGCTGCAACGGTTCCCATCAGGCCACCAGCTCTTCCGTGCTCACGTCGTAGACCGCCGGGGTTCCGCCGGTGTGCCGCAGCCCGACCTTCGCGTCAGCGGCGAAACGAACAGTTGGTGGCATCCGGACCCGGACGTCACGTTGGCCGCCGTGGTCGACCACGTAGATGATTTCGTCGCCCAGCCACTCCACCGAGACCACCCGGGCCGGGATCGAGCCTTCCGCCCCCGGTGCGGTGACCTCCAGCGCCTCCGGCCGGACGCCGGCGACCAAACGACGGTCGCGTGGCAGACCCGACGGTGGCGTCAGGACCAACCCGCCCTGAGCGTGCAGCCGCCCGTCGGCGATCTCCACCTCGATCAGGTTCATCGGCGGGGAGCCGATGAACGCGGCGCAGAAGAGACTCGCCGGACGGTCGTAGACCTCCAGCGGGGTGCCGATCTGCTCGACGCGGCCCTTGTTGAGGATGGCGATCCGGTGACCGAGCGACATCGCCTCGACCTGGTCGTGGGTGACGTAGACCATCGTCGCCCCCAGCTCTCCCTGCAGGTGCTTGATCTCCGTGCGCATGTCCGCCCGCAGCTCCGCGTCCAGGTTGGTGAGCGGCTCGTCCATCAGGAACGCGCGCGGTCGGCGTACCAGGGCGCGAGCCAGCGCCACACGCTGCTGCTCCCCGCCGGACAGCTGGCGCGGTCGTCGGTTCAGGAGCGGACCGAGCCGCATCAGCCGGGCGGCCTCCTCGACCCGCGCGTTCACCTCCTGCTTGGGCAGGCCCTCGGCCCGCAGTGGGAACGCCAGGTTGTCGCGGGTTCGCAGATGCGGGTAGAGAGCGTAGAACTGGAACACCATGGCGATGTCGCGCTCGGCCGGCCGCAGGTCGTTGACCAGCGTGTCGCCGATGCGGATGTCGCCCGCCGTCTGCCTCTCCAGGCCGGCGATGGCGCGCAGCGTGGTCGTCTTGCCGCAACCCGAAGGGCCGAGCATCACGAACAGCTCGCCGTGGCCGATGGACAGGTCGACGTGCTCGACCGCTACCGTTCCGTCGGGGTAGCGCTTGTGCAGCGCGGTCACCTCGATGCCCGCCATCAGCGTCGCACCGCCCCGAGCGTCACACCGGCGATGAGGTGCTTGCGCACCAGGTACGCGAAGACGAGCACCGGTAGGGCGAACACCACGGAGGCGGCGGCCACGAGACCCCAGTCCGTGGTGGTACCGCCGATCAGGCCGGCGATGGCCGGGGGAGCCGTCCGCACGCTGTCGCTGGAGGTGAGGAAGGTGGCGAACACGAACTCGTTCCACGAGAAGATGAGGGCGAAGACCGCCGTCGCGGCGATGCCGGGCACGAGCAGCGGCAGGGTGTACCGCCAGAACGCCTGCAGGCGCGTGTACCCGTCGAGCATGGCGGCGTCCTCGTACTCGGCGGGCACCTCGTCGACGAACCCCTTCATCATCCAGATCGTGAACGGGACGTTGAACGCGGTGTAGATGAGGATCAGGCCGAGCTTGTTGTCGTAGAGGCCGATCTGCCGGTACATCAGGAAGATCGGGATCACGACCACCACGGGCGGCATGAAGCGGGTGGACAGGATGAAGAACAGTTGGTCCTTCTTGGCCTTCACCGCGAAGCGTGAGTAGGCCCAGGCCGCCGGGACCCCCAGCACGGTGGCCAGCACCGTGGAAGCTCCGGCGACCACCACCGAGTTGAGGAAGTTGACGGACACCGGCGTGCGGCCGTCGCCCTGAGCGACGAACACATCCTTGTAATGCTGCAGAGTGACGGCGAAGTCGAAGAACTTGGCCGGGATGGCGTAGACGTCCCGGTTCTCCTTGATCGACGTCTCGAGCATCCACAGCACCGGAAAGAGCATCACCACGGCCAGGACGGTCAGCAGCGCGATCTCCACCACGGAGCGGCCCCGACCGCCGAGGCGGCGCGCGGGGGGCCCGTGGTCCGGGGCTGGACCGGTGGACACGGCCTCGTCAACGGAGACGGCCATCAGTCCTCCTTGAGCTTGTTCAGGTAGCGCAGGTAGAACTGCGTGAGGACGATGACGACGAGGACCATGAGGATCCCGTACGCCGAGGCGGTTCCGGAGTTGAAGCCCAGGAACGCGACTTTGTAGATGTGGAACGACAACGTCTCGGTGGAGACACCCGGACCTCCGCTGGTCAGGATGTAGACGAGGTCGAACAGCCGGAACGCCTCGATCGCCCGGAACATCACGGCGATGAGGAGCAGCGGCCACACCAGCGGAAGAGTGATCGTGCGGAACCGGAACCACTCGGAGGCCCGGTCGATCGAGGCGGCCTCGTAGAGGTACTTGGGCACCGCGGTGAGGCCCGCGAGCGCGATGAGCATGATGAACGGCGTCCACTGCCAGGTGTCGACGACGATCAGGGAGACCAGTGCCGTCCGCTGCCGGGTGAGCCACTCCACCTGCCCCAGGCCGACCGAGCCGAGCATGCTGTTGACCACGCCGAACTGCGCGTCGAGCATGAACCGCCAGAACAGCCCGACCACGACCGGCGACAGCATCATCGGAACCAGGAACAGGGTGGTCAGCGCTCCCCGCCCGCGCGTGCGCCGGGAGATCAGGTAGGCGATGCCGAAGCCGAGCACCGTCTGCAGGCCGACCGCGCCGACCACGTAGATCAGCGTGGTCAGGGCCCTCGTGTGGACCTGCGCCGACGTCAGGATGGCGGTGTAGTTGCCGAACCCGATGAAGTTGGCGGGCCCGCCGCGGGTGGCCGAGTAGTCGGTGAAGGACAGGTACAACGCCCACAGCAGCGGGAACACCGACATGCCGAGCAACAGCAGCATCGCGGGGGAGATGAACGTGACGGCGAGCCAGCGGTCGCTCAGCCGCCGGGACCGCCCCGGTGCAGGTGGCGTCACAGACACCACCTGCCCGGGGTGGTCGGTGGTCAGCGGTGCGGGGTCTTTCACAGTCCGCCGCCGCCCTTGCGGTTGCTGGAGTCGAGCACGTTCTGCTGCTCCTTGGCGATGTCGTCGAGCGCGTCCTTCGGCTTCTTCGCGCCGTTGAGCGCCGCGTTCACGTTGGTGTTCTCGATGTCGACGAGGCGCGCGTACTCGGGCACGTTCCACATGTCCCGCATCCGCGGTACCGAGTCGGCGTACACCTTGTTGAACGGCCCGGCGTTGAGGAACTCCGGCGACGCCAGGGCGTCCGTACGCGCTGGCACGCCACCGGCCGCGGCCCACTTCTTCTGGACGTCAGCCTGCTCGAACCACTTCATGAAGTTGAGGGCTTCCGCCTGGTTCGCCTTCGAGGAGTAGGCCGAGATGTGCATCCCCATACCGCCGAGCGGGACCAGGTTCGTCTTCTGGCTCGGCAGGGTGGCGAAGCCCAGCTTGTCGAGAATCTGCTCCCGGCTGGTGCCGAGCGTCGACTGCTTCGGGTCGAGCAGGCCGCCGCTCGCGGCGATCCAGTTGAACGCGATGCAGGCCTTGCCCTGAGCGACAGCCGCGTTCACCTCGTCGATGAACCAGTTGCCGGAGCCCTTCGCGGTCAGCGGCTTCATCTTGTTGACCAGGACGTCCATCGCCTCCTGGCCGGCGGCGTCGTTGAGGACACCGTCGATCTTGCGCGTCTTGGGGTCCCAGAGGTTGCCGCCGTAGACGCCGTTGACGGTGTTGTAGGTGACGGCCGCGGCGTCGGAGCCGTTGGCCTGGTGGAAGGCCAGCCCGCTGACACCGGGGTTGTCCGCCTGGCACTTCTCGGCGGCTGAGATCATCTCGTCCCAGGTCTGCGGTGGCTTGTCGCCGATCAGGTCCTTGCGGTAGATCATCGTCCAGGTGTCGCCGAGCAGCGGCAGCCCGTACAGGCTGGCGTTCTCGTCGCGTTTGCCGGTCTCCGCCTGGGGGAACTGACCGTACGCCGCCAGGAGGTAGGGGTTGTAGGCGTTGACGTCGATGTTCTCTTTGACGAAGTCGGTGAGGTCGAGGATGTTGCCGTTCGTCACGGCCTCGCCGATGTGTTGCGAGTCCAGGATCGCGATGTCGAAGTCGGTCTTGCGCGCGGCGAACTGGGTGAACATCGCGTCGTGCCAGTTGGCGTTCGGCACGGTGTTGACCTTGATGGTGGCGTTCGGCCGCTCTTTCTTGTACTCCGCGTTCGCGAAGGCTTCCAGTGCCTGGGCGGGGGGCCAGTCGAACCAGATGAAGCTGAGGGTCAGCGGGTCCTTGGTGAGCTCCGGGATGGCCGCCGGCGCCTTCGGGGCGCTCGCCTTCGCGCCGTCGTCCTTGCTGTCGCCGCCGCACGCCGCCACGGTCGTGGCCATCAGCAGCATGGCTGCCGTCGCCAGCTGCACCTTCCGGGCGGGAACGGACAATCGTCCTGTTCGCTTCTGATATCGCATCTTCGGGCCTGCTTTCTGGGGTGGGGACTTCTAAGGCCTCGCTATGTGCTTCGCCGTGCAGTTGCGGGGTTGCTCAGGCGTGTCGCCGCCGGGCTGTCGCGGGGTGCCGACCCGCGGGCTGGCGTCACAGGTGCGATGGCGGGCGGTTCCGCGATGGCGCAGAATGAAGATCATCCAGCGCTTTTCCTATACGATCCGGTGTGGGGCGTCAGCATGTCGCAGCGTTGTGACTGATGTCAACAGGTTCCCGAAGGCGCAAGAAAGGACCTCACGTCACGATGGACGACGAAGCGATGATCGCGCGGGGCCGTAGGGCCGTCGCGGGCGGAACGCCGCCGGGAAGATCCGGCGGCCGGCTTGCCGACGAGGTGTACGACACGCTGCTCGGACAGCTGATGTCGCTACGGATCGAGGCCGGCTCCCGCGTCACGATCGACGTCCTGGCGCGAGAGCTGGGGGTGTCGCAGACGCCGATCCGGGACGCGCTGAACCGCATGGAGGCCGAGGGCCTGGTCGTGCGGGTGCCCCATGCCGGCTACCGCATCCCTCCGCACATCACCCGCCAGCGATTCGAGGACATGCTCGAGGTCCGCCTGCTCCTCGAACCGGCGGCGGCGCGCAGATCCGCCGAACGCGCGACCTCGGAGCAGGTGGCCGGTCTGCGACGAATGCTGGAGGAGATGGCGGAGCTGGAAGGGGGCAACGGGCCCACGGCGTACGGCGCCTTCGGGCTACGCGACGCCGCCTTCCACGATCTCGTCGCCCTGAGCGCGGAGAACCAGGTCATCCGTGAAGCGCTCGCTCGCCTGCACAGCCACGTGCACCTCTTCCGGCTCCACCACGACACCCAGGTCACGCACCTGGCGATGGCCGAGCACGAGGACGTGGTAACCGCGATCGCCGCGCGTGACCCGGACGCCGCCGCGTACGCGATGCGTCGGCACATCCTGCGCTCCGGCGAGCGTTTCCGGCGACTGTTCGACGGCGTCAGGGACGCGGACGGGATGGCGGCAGACGCTTGACGGGCGGGCCGGGCCGGGGAATGCTAGCGCAATCAGATCGGATTGGATTCGATCGGATCCACCACCTCACCCGCCCCCAGACGCGAGGAGAAGCAGGTGCCCAGAGCGCTGCTGCTGACCGGCGACGCCGCCGAGGAACTCGACACCATGTATCCCTACTACCGCGTGCAGGAGGGCGGCTGGGACGTGGACGTCTCGTCACGGACGATGCGTGACGTGCAACTGGTCATCCACGAGTTCGACCCCAACTCCGACGCCTACGTGGAGAAGAACGGCCGGAAGCTGCCGGTCGACGTGCCCTGGGCCGACGTGGACGTCGAGCGCTACGACGCCCTCATCATCCCCGGCGGCCGCGCCCCCGAATGGATCCGGGTCGACGCCGACGTCAGGCGCATCACCGAGCACTTCTTCGCCCGCAACCTCCCCATCGCGCTGGTGTGCCACGGAGCGCAGGTGCCAGCGGTGTACGGGCTGCTGAAGGGCCGCAAGACGGCCTGCTTCCCGCCCATCACCGGTGACATGGAGAACGCCGGCGCGACCGTCATCGACGCTCCCGACGTCGTGGACGGCAACCTCGTCTCCTGCCGGGGCTGGCCCGACATGCCCCAGTTCGGCCGGGCGATGATGGAGGTCTTCTCGAAGTCCGTCAACCCCGCATCCGCATGAGCACAGCTGGCCTGTGCCCGTGACGGCACTTCGGACCGTCACGGTCGACGGCTCCCCGGTCCACGTCCTGGAAAGCGGCACCGGACCCGCGGTGCTGATGCTGCACGGCTCCGGACCCGGCACGACCGGGTCCGGCGCCTGGGCAGCGACGGCGCAGGCGCTCGGCACGTCCTGGCACGTCGTGGCTCCTGACCAGGCGGGGTTCGGCCGTACGCCCGTCCCGGCGGGCTCCACGGGCGGGCTTCGGCTGTGGACGGAGCAGGCCGCGGGCCTGATGGACGCTCTCGGTATCGAGCACTACGCCGTGGTGGGTCACTCCATGGGCGGTGCCGTGGCGCTGGCGTTGGCGGCCGCACGCCCCCGACAGGTCACCCGGGTCGTGGCGGTCGCGACGATGGGCGCCCCCGGCGCGCCCCTGTCCGCCGGGCTCGACGCGATCTGGGCCGCCCCCGCCGGCAAGCTCGGGGCACGAGACATGCTGAGTCGCCTCGTGCTCGACCAGGCGCTCGTGACCGAATCGGCAGTCGACGCCCGGGCGGCCGCGATGCGAGCGGGGGAGGCGGCCTTCGCGTCGTTGTTCCCTCCACCCCGGGCACGATGGGTCGACGACCTCACCCTCTCGGCGCGAACGCTGGCAGCGATCAGCGCGCCCGTGCTGCTCGTGCACGGCGCCGAGGACCGCATCACTCCGCTCGAAACGGCAACCCGGCCCCTGCTCGAACACCTGACCGACGTCCGTCTGCACGTGTTCGGCCGATGCGGGCACGTGCCGGCGATCGAACACCCGCAGGAGTTCAGGCAACTGTTGTCGTGCTTCCTCAGTCAGCGCTCTCGGCAGGGTGCTGACGAGGGAGCGCACCTATACGGCCAAGGAGATGAGCGACCGTCTGTCCCAAGTCCGTAAGCCGGTAGTTCGTCGGCAACCGTGGTTCAGGCTCGCCCATCGTCTGTTGCGCGTCCCGCAACTCATCTCTCTCCTCGCCGGACAGGTGTTGTTGACTACGTGGGGCCGCTTCGATGAAGGTCAACTTTGCCAACTTCTGGACGAGGATCGGCGCAACATGGGCGATGCCTCTGTCTCGCTTGGCGATATCTTCTACGCGGAACTGCTCAGGTGCCTTGTTTATCACTGACAAGCATCGCGCGTCGACCCCTTCAAAATCCTCCAAGAGTGCAATCAGCATGCGCATCTCGTCAGCTCTGGACTTGTCTTTTGCGCCCACGACAAAGGTCCGAGCGAGCACCCTGATCTTCCACTCGTCGGCTGTGGTGGTTGAGGCCCCGACGGCCTCGCCCAGCAACTGCCGGGTCTTACGATCGGATTGCTCTCCCGCAGCGAGGTCATCGACAGTTGATCCGCTCTCCGACTCAACGGCCTCGCTAAAGCGCTGTGCACCTTCCGCAGCCCAGAGACGGTAAACCAACGACACCGACTCCTCCACGACGGAGCCCGCAAGTGCGCTGGCGGGAACGGCTGCGACGCCGAGTTCTGGTCTGTTGAGCACCGCCGCTGCCACCGTCAGGAGAGCTGCAACCGCAGGTGCCACTGTGTTTCCGGCGGCACGTTGGACGATAGCGACTGCTCGATCTTGTGCTTCTCCCATGCCGTCCATTCTGCTCTGCCTGCGCCAGCCGATTCGCCCTGCGCTCACGTTGTGGAAGGCCGCCTTTGGGCAGGGAGACGCCAATTCCGCCTTTCGCTCAGGCTCGGCTGGTGACCAAGGGGTCGTGGACCCGGCCGAGGAACAGCGGTACGCCGGTGAGGCGGTCGTGGATGACGTACAGGAATGGTCGGTCCACAAAGAACTGCGGCCCTTGCGGAATCGACGGCGGCCGGACGACGACGGCCGTCGCGGCCGCGGCTTCGGTGCCCTTCTCGTCCACCGCGATGAACGTCTCGTGCACCACGTCGTCGATGCACAGGGACGGGTCAGTGCTCATGCCGGTGAAGTCGGCCTGTGCGGTGAATGCCGTGGGCATGCCGAGGCTGCCCAGCGCGGCTCCCAGCTCGGCTGGCAGACGGAACCTCCATCGGGGCAGGCGTAGTTGGACGTCGGTGACCTGGAACCCGGTCAGCAACGCGCCCAGCCAGGTGGCGTCGAGGTTCGCCTCGACCGCGGCGAGGTCGCCCCGGGTCGGCATGACGATGGCCATGGCAAGCCCGTCGCCCGCGTACGGCACGTCGACCGCGCGCCAACCGTCGCCCTCGAGGTAGCCCATCCGGTCGAACGGCCCGCGCATGATGGAGACGTCGACGACGCTGCCGTCATCCCGGGTGAACGGCCCCAGCGCCGTGGCGGTGGGGGTGAACGGGTACTTCCACGCCGCCATGAGGTAGATCGCGTTGGTGAGGATCAGGCGGGTGTCGGGGCTGACGCCGTCGGGCTGCAACAGCTCCGGAATCTTCGCGTTGGTCCGATCGGACACCCAGGTGTTGATCTCCTGGCGGGCTCCCTCCGGGTTGCCGCCGAAGTCGACCGGATGCGGCGCGGCGCCGTAGTAGCCGGCCAGAGTGTCCCGGAACCCGGGCCGCAGGCACAGGTCGCGTCGTGTCCACAACGCGTTGGCAGTGGTCAGCCGAGGCTGCTTGGTTCCGTCCCCGTTCTGGTAGCGCTCGGCGAGCGTCTGATCGACGGTGTTGAGCCCGCTGTCGAGCGCGCTGGGACGCGGGTGCGGCGCGTGGAGCACGGCGTCCATCTCGTCGGCCGTCGTCGAGCGGGCGCCCGCCCGGGTCATCGCGAGCGCGAGCCCGACCGAGTACGGTGCGCACACCACATTTCCGCCTGCCTCAGTCGAGGCCAGTGTGCGGTAGAGGTCGGCCGTGAAGCCACGAACCGCGGTGGCGGCGGCCTGCATCGTGGCCGGGTCCGGTGGTACGCGGGCCGCATCCGTCGAGGTCGACGACGAGCCGAGCCAACGGGAGTGACCTGGGGCGGCGGTGAGGGCAGCGGCGGCAAGCGGCACCGCCCGCAGAACAGATCGACGCGAGACCATGTGTCGACGGTAGAGCAGTCCTACGGAAACCCACCAGACACAGAGCCGAATTAATCGAAGTTCGGCGATGTCTATCGTGGAGTGCGCCGGTTGTGGTGCCCGGGGCGTGGTGGTGAATCGGAGCCCGCCGGACGCTAACCGTCTTCGTCGTGGCGGGCCAGCAGGCCGACCTCCGGCAGCGATCGAAGCAATGCCGGCAGGGCGTCGAACACGAGCGGAAGCTCGGCCATCTGGCTGAGCGTGGCCCAGGCGATGTCGTCATGCTCCTCGGGTGCCCGGTTGGTGGGGGAGCCGACCCAGTCAGCGATGTGCCAGACGCCCACGTTGACGGCGTCCTCGCCGCTGCCGGCACGCAGGTCGCCCAACCGTGACGAGGACCGCGCCACGATGTGCACCCCGAGCTCCTCGTGCATCTCACGCGCGAGGGCCTGGAGCTCCGACTCGCCGGCGTCGACGTGCCCTCCGGGCAGGTCCCACAGATCCGGGTACGCCCGGCGGGCCGGGCTGCGATGGACCAGCAGGACCGCGCCGTTGGTGACGAGCGCGCCGCAGACGACGACATGCATGACGGGATTAGAGCACGGGGATGGGACAAGCCCGTCCCGGCTCGACACCGTGGGCGGCTGGCCGCAGATGACGTCGCCTCATCCGGGAGTCGCCGTGCTGGGCACGGCACCCTCGGCGAGCTTGAGTCGCGTCCAGACGTTCATGTTGATGACAACGCCCACGATCTCCAGGATCTCGTCCTCGGTGAAGTGTGCGGCCATCCTGTCGTGCGCCTCCTGGAGCCGGGTGTTGACGGTGGCGTCGGCGGCCCGGGTCAACGCCTCGGCGTAGGCCAGCGCGGCCTGCTCCTCTTCGGTGAACAGGTGCGTCTCCCACCACGCGGTGAGGGTTTCGACCTTGGCGGACGGGATGTCGGCGGTACGGGCGGCGGCGTGGTGCACCAGCAGGCAGTAGCTGCAATTGTTGAGCTGCGCGACGCGTAACCGCAGAAGCTGGGCCAGGGCCCGGTCCACCCGCAGGGTGGCGGTGTGGCCGAACGCTGCGGCCCCGGCATTCGCCAGCGCCATGAGGTGTTCGTTTGTGGCGTTCAGCCGTACGTTCTGAAAACCGGTATCCACGCGGTGACCTCCTCCACGTCCCAACGACAACACCAGTGCCGGGGATGTCCATATCGGTGCGGCGGGACCCGAGGTATTAACCGCCTGCTCCGGGTCGTACCTCTGCTTCTGGGGTTTGCGGAGCGGCCTCGGTCAAGGCCGTGATGTCGTAGGCGCCGTAGTGGCGGCGGCCGTTGATGAAGAACGTCGGGGTGCCGGACACGCCGCTGCTGTCGGCGGAGTCGATGTCACTGTCGATCCGCCCGGCGTGGGCCTGGCTGGTCAGATTCGCAGGAATGCCCGCAGCGGTGACCTCAGGTGCCGCTTCCGGAGCGTTCGGCTGGTGCTGGTCTCGGTCACCCGTCACCTTTCGACGTGCTGACCGAGCCAGCACGGATAGCTGGAGCACTCCCCTGCGACATCCACGAGAGAGGGCTCCCGCGGCCGTAGCCGTCGCCGGCAGTGTGCTCAGCGCGGTCCGACGAACTCGGTCCGCACGCTCCACGCGAACTGGATCAGCAGGGTCACCGGGGACCTCTCGGCGATCTCGTGCATCACCGCCAGGTCGTCGGGGTCAGGGTCCTCGCTGAGCGTGATGGTGCGCTGCAGGTAGCGCTCCGCGCCTTCCTGCTCGGGTTCGTGGTAGTTGATCTCGACGGTGATATCGCCGGCGGTGTCGTACTTGTAGTCGACGTACTGCCGCAGCGTCTGGGCGGTGCACGAGGCGAGCGCCATCAACAGGTACTCGGTCGGGGTGGGGCCGTCACCGATCGCGCCGTTGTGCGGTTCGTCGGCGACGAGGGTGAAGCCGCGGGTGGTCATGTCGGTGCGTCGGCGCTCGGTGGCCGGAAGGACAACGCGGGCCGATGCGACGACATGATCATGGGTGGTTTCCATCAGCCGTGCCTTCCTCTACATCCGGTGGTGAAGGTCCAGGGATACCGAGCCGGCAGCAGCCGCGCCGCAGTCGGAGCGGGGCCGTGGCCAGGCGTGTCAGCCCGGGGCCGGTACGTCCGGAGGTTAGCCTTCGCGGACTAGATAGTCCAATCGACTAGTCAGCTCAGAGCCGCCTTCGGCGGGTGAATCTCGACAGCTGGCAGCCCAAGCTGGGTCAACTGGTGGCACGCGACATCATGTCCCGAGCTGGCTTGAGCGATGCCAAGGCTTTAATTGGACCTACAGGTCCCTTTGGTGTGGCGGCTGCAACTGGATGCCCGCCGGGCGGGAGTCAGCGTCGATCGACGGCGGAATCAATCATGCCGGCGGCGGTTGCGCGAGCTGGGGCGCCTCGCTCTCACGATGACGCCCTCATCGACCTCCGGCTGCTCGCACCCACCGCGAGCAGCCTCATCACCACCAATGGGGCCAATTAACGGGTCGGTTCACCGGACGGCTGCACGAGGAGCGATTTGATGTGGTCCAGCGCCATGTCCAGTGCGACTTCCATCGGGGCGACGTCGTGCGCGGCGTTCGCCAGCAGGTAGCCGCCTTGTAGTGCGCCCATCAACCCCGTGGCCAATTTCTCCGGGTCGGCGTCCGGGCGCAGGAGACCACTGTCCCGCATCCGGTGCAGACCATCACTGATCAACTTTTCCCATGCCGCGAACGTCTCCGACAGCGACGATCGAGCCTGCTCATCTTGATCGGACAGCTCAAGGGCCATCGACCCGAGGCCGCACCCGTATTTGCCGTTGTTGAGTGAGTTGGCCTGGACCAGCGCGTTGCGCCACCGAACCAGCCCGGAGAACGATCTCAGTCGTTCGAGCCCCGCGCGCTCGCGCTGAAGCACGAGCGCGCCTCGATACTTGACCAAGGCGCGCACGAGTTCCTGCTTGTCGGCGAAGTGGTGGTAGAGCTGGGACTTGCTCGTCTGGCTTGCCTCGCGGATGTCGTCGAGGGTCGTCGCGTTCACTCCGCGCACGAGCATCAGCCGGTTCGCTGCGTCGAGGATCCGCTCGCGGGTCGCGATGCCCCGTTGACTGATCCTCCGCCTATTCGTCGGCGCAGCCACCTGCTCGTCGCTCATCTGTCAAGTGTATCCAGCGCGCCAGATGATCTCGTGCGAATGGGACGGTTGAGTCCATCTCGTGTCACGTCCCATTCACCCAATGCGTCGCCCCAATGACCGTGTTTCCGCACCGCCAGACATCTTTAGAGGCGGCTCTTATGGACTATTTGGTCCTATTGAAAATGGGGTTTCCGGTGTTGTACCGCGACGCCTCGGGCGCCGCACTCCGGCGAGAGCCGAGGTGAGAGACCCGGATGGGTACGGACCGGCGCGCGGACCCTGGGTCCGCGCGCCGGGGGTGTCAGGCAGTCGCCCGCTTCGGCAGCTTCCATCCCGGGCGGGGGAAGTGGCAGGTGTATCCGTTGGGGTACGTCTGCAGGTAGTTCTGGTGCTCCGGCTCGGCCTCCCAGAAGTCTCCTGCCGCGGTGACCTCGGTGACGACCTTGCCGGGCCACAGGCCCGAGGCGTCGACATCGGCGATCGTGTCCTCGGCGACCCGCTTCTGCTCGTCGCTGGTGTAGAAGATCGCCGAGCGGTAACTGAGGCCGATGTCGTTACCCTGGCGGTTCTTCGTCGACGGGTCGTGGATCTGGAAGAAGAACTCGAGCAGCGCCCGGAAGTCGGTCTTGTCGGTGTCGTAGACGACCTCGATGGACTCCGCGTGGGTGCCGTGGTTGCGGTAGGTGGCGTTCGGGACGTCGCCGCCGCTGTACCCGACGCGCGTCGACACGACGCCGGGCTGGCGGCGGAACAACTCCTCCATGCCCCAGAAGCAGCCGCCGGCGAGGATTGCCTTCTCGGTGTTCACATCGTCTCCTTGGCTGATGTCGTGCCCGTGTTGGTGTCACTCGTGAACAGGGTGCGGTACTCGCCGTACCCAGCGTTTTCCAGGTCGTCGCGGTGGATGAACCGCAGCGACGCCGAGTTGATGCAGTAACGCAGTCCGCCCTCCTCGGGGGGACCGTCAGTGAAGACGTGGCCGAGGTGGCTGTTTCCGTGCAACGAGCGGGCCTCGGTCCGGATCATTCCGTGGCTCGAGTCTTGGCGCTCCACGACGTTCGTCCTGGCGATCGGCCTGGTGAAGCTCGGCCAGCCGGAGTTGCTGTCGTACTTGTCGACAGACGCGAACAGCGGCTCGCCGGACACGACGTCGACGTAGATGCCGGGCTCATGGTTGTCCCAGTAGGCGTTGGCGAACGGTCGCTCGGTGCCGTCCTGCTGGGTTACCCGGTACTGCTCCGGGTTGAGCCGCGAAACGGCCTCCGGGTTCCTGTGGTACTGGGTCTGCTGGTGCACAGCTCTCCCTTCGTGGCCTCAGCTGCGGAGCCAGGCGGAGCGCACCTGGACTCGCAGGTACAGACAATCTCCGGGCCGGCCGTATTCCCGCAGCCGTCGTCACACTTGGACGCCAAAGTCCAAGCAGAATTCCCTCCTCGCCCGAAGAGGTCTCGTTATAACGGTCCTGAACTGCAATTACTGCGGCTGCGGCGATGACTGGACGGTCGCATACTGGACTTGACAGACCACTTTTGCCATGGCTAGGTTCGGGACGGCCGACGAGCTGGCCGACTCGCCCGTCGGCATCGAGGTCGACAGGCGTTCCCGCCGACACCCCATCGCACTCCGGTCGCTACCGGTCGGCGTGGTGTGGCACGGCGCCGAGGCGTGGCGCCGCCGGTGTTGGGAACGAACAGTGCTTCTCGTGGCAGTGCGGCGAGGGCGGAATCCAGGAGGTATCTGATGAAGGCGATCGTGGTGACCGACGAGGCCGCCGGAACGGCCGGAATGACGTTGGTGGACCGGCCTGCGCCGGAACCTGCCATCAACGACGTCGTTGTCCAGGTTCACGCGTCGGGATTTGTGCCGACCGAGCTGACGTGGCCCTCGACCTGGACCGATCGCCTCGGTCGGGACCGAACGCCGTCGGTACCCGGGCACGAACTGGCCGGAGTGGTCAGCGCACTCGGGTACGGCACGACGGGGCTGTCAGTGGGGCAGCGGGTCTTCGGCCTCACTGACTGGAGCCGAGACGGCACCCTGGCGGAGTACGTGGCGGTCGAGGCGCGCAACCTCGCACCGCTGCCCGGCGACGTCGACTTCACGGTGGGCGCGAGCCTGCCGATCTCTGGCCTGACCGCCTGGCAGGGACTCTTCGAGCACGGCCGCCTCCGGGCGGGGCAGAGCGTCCTCGTGCACGGCGCGGCCGGCGCTGTCGGTTCGATGGTGACGCAGCTCGCCCATGAGTTCGGCGCCTACGTCATCGGTACCGGGCGCGCCGCCGACCGGCAGCGGGCGCTCGACTTCGGCGCGCAGGAGTTCGTCGACCTCGAGAACGACGTCCTGGAAGACGTCGGTGGAATCGATCTGGTTTTCGACGTCATCGGCGGTGACATCGGAAAGCGGTCGGCAGGCCTGATTCGCGCCGGCGGAAGCCTGGTGTCCGTCGTCGGGCCGCCCGATGTGCGACCCGCGGACGCCCTGACGATCGACTTCGTCGTGACGTCTGATCGCGCCCAACTGGGTGAAATCGTCCAGCGGGTACGGGACGGGCGACTGCTGACGAACATCGGCAAGGTCGCGGACCTCGACGACGCCGTCGCCGCCCTCAACCCGACCGAACGGGCCACCGGCAAGACGATCATCCGCGTTCGCTCGTAAGGACTCGGGGGACAGCGGTCGGGGCGCGTTCAGGCGTGCCGACGGGTGCTCAATGCCCTCGCTGGCCGGGGTGTGACCGGAATGTCTGGTCCAGCACGTCGGCGTACTCGGGATGAGCATCAACGAACGCTGCCGCGAACGGACACGTCACGGCAGCGGTCTTTCCCTGCCCGCGCAGCTCGTCGAGGACGCCGCCGAGAAGCCTGCTCGCCACTCCCTTCCCCCGGAACTCGGGGAACACGGATGTCGCCGACAGGATGACGCGGTCCCCGGCCGTGCTGTAGACGAGCCCTGCCGCTGTCCGGCCCCCTACCGTGGCCTCGTAGATGCCGTCCGCGCTGTTGTTGGTGATGACGAAGTCCTCCGCGTCAGCCGGGCCGGCGGGCGGCAGGGTCGAGTCGCCCGAGTCCTGCTCGGCGCTGGTCAACGCGATCATGTCTTCGGCGTTGTTCGCCACAATGTCTCCTGAATCCCGCTTCGTCGCGATTGTTCGAATCTCGTGCTCAGACCCGCGGCAGCGGGAGGCTGACCACGAGCGATCCACGCAGGTCTACCAGGGCCCGCGCGGTCGTGCGTACCAGGCGCATGACGACGTCCCCGCAGCCGGGGCAGCGGGCCACCAGGCCGGGCGCCCGGTCGAAGACGCGCATCGCGGCCAGCGGACGGGTCATCAGGCAGCCGGCGCAGGTGAGGTCGGCAACGGTGAGGTCGGCCCCCATGATCTCGCCGAGCGGGCCGGCGAGGGCGTTACCGTCCACCCAGTGTGGGTCGTCTGCTCCGACGGTGGTGGTCGACATGATCATCCTTTGGTGGGTCCGAAGCGTTCGGTGCGGATGGTCGCCGGGTTGTGGCCGATGGTGACGAGAAGGTCGGCCACGGTCTCGACGAATCCGGTGGGCCCGCAGACGAACGCGACGGCGTCGGCGTCGTGGGGCCACGCGACGCGGGCCAGGGTGTCCGCGTCCAGTCGTCGAGGTGGGGCCGGCCAGCCGGCGGGCGCCACCCGGGTGTACACGTGGGTGACGGCGACAAGACCGCCTCCTGCGGCTTCTGCACTCGCGAGATCAGCCGTGAACAGCGCGTCCGACGGGGACCGGGTCGAGTAGAGCAGCCTGGTCGGAGCCGTCGCCGCCCGCACCATCGACATCAGCGGCGCCACGCCGGATCCGCCGCCGATCAACAACGCCGGGCGCGGATCGGTGGGTCGGCGCACGAACCAGCCGCCGAGCGGCCCACGGATCTCGAGCTGGTCACCCGGTTCCGCGACATCGACGAGGTACGGCGAGACCTCACCGTCGGCCACCGTCTGAACTGTCACCTCAAACCGGTCGGCCAGCGGGGCGGATGAGATCGAGTAGCTGCGCTGCGCCGTGTAACCGTCGGGAGCCGTCAACCGGACGTCGACGTGCTGGCCCGGCACGTGACCCACCCAGCCGTCGACGTCGAGGACCACCGTCCGCGCCGTCGCGGTCTCCGCCCTGGCGCCCGCGACGGTCGCCGGCCGCCAGGTCAGTCCGCCAGGTAGCGTTGCTCGCGCCACGGGTCACCGTAGTTGTGGTAGCCGGCCGTCTCCCAGAACCCAGGCTCATCGTCGTGACGTAGTTCCAGGGCGCGCAGCCACTTCGCGCTCTTCCAGAAGTACAGGTGCGGAACGAGGAGGCGGGCCGGACCGCCGTGCACCGCAGCCAGCGGCTCGCCGTCGAACTCGTACGCCACCCAGGCCTGGCCGTCGAGAAGGTCCTCAAGCGGAATGTTCGTGGTGTAGCCGCCGTAGGAGTGGGCGACGACGTACTCGGCCGAGGATTCGACATCGGCCAGCAACGTGTCCACCGAGACGCCCCGCCAGCGCGTGCCGAGCTTCGACCAGTGCGTGACGCAGTGGATGTCGACGGTTGTCTCGTCGGCGGGAAGGGCGGTGAACTCCGCCCATGACCACGTGCTCCGCTCGCCAATCTCGGTGATGACGGCGAGCTCCCACGTGTCGAGCCCGATGCGGGGTGTGGGCCCCGCCGACAGCACCGGAAAGTCGTCAGTGCGGTACTGGCCGGGCGGAAGATCGGTGTCGTCGCGTCGGCGGCCACCGAAACCGCGTGAAATCACTGCCATGCGCCCCTCCCAGAGCAGCGGCCGCATGATCGCGACATCAGTAACTGGACCATCTCGTCCATGGTAAGCCGATTGCTGGCTGGCGGCAAACGTTGCTCACCGTCGGCGAGTGCGCCCAGCAGCGATTGCCGTCCGACACGGCGGCGCCAGGTGGTCCGACGGGCCTCGCCGCACTGGCGACTTGATGGACCAGATCGTCCATGTGCTCGCGGCCGGTCGGCAGAAGAAGTCAAGCGGCGGCGGGGGTGCGCGGAATGCTCGCACCAGGGACGACAACGCCCGCCGATCAGGATTCCTCTCTGCTGCCCAACTGGCGCTGCGCCCGCTCGGCGATCTCGCCGGAGGCCCTGCCCATCATCGACCTGGCCCGGCCGAAGGCCGCCACACCGAACCGGCTGGCGACGCCCACACCCTCCGCCCCGGTCTCCAGAACCTTCTCTCCCACCCCGGTTCCGGTGTCGAGGACCTTGTCGCGTACCTCGGTCCCCGTTTCGAGGACCTTGTCACGCACTTCCACGGCGGCGTCCAGCCACCGCCTGGCATCCCACGACCGTCGGTCGCGTTCGAGGCCGAGCCGCCCGTGAAAGTCGACGACGGTGGTCGCCACGTGGTTGGTCGAGTGCACCACGGCACGGGATGTGCTCGGGTTCAGCAGCACCTTCGCGTTGGCGGTGCCGGCGGCAGCGTCCATCCGGGACAACAGGCGCGAGGTGCTGCGCGAGATGAGGTCGAGGCGGTTGCGGCGGGCGGCCCGGATGGCGACGCGATGCTCCTCCAGCTCTCCCGGGGACGTGTCCAGCACCCGGTCGAGTTCGAGCACGGCGACCGCGTCCTGGAGTTGGAAGCAGCGGGCCAAAACGGCGAGCCACTCCTGAACCTTGCTCTCGGCCTCCTTGGCCGCCTTGGCCAGGTCGCCAACCTTGGTCTGGGTCTCCAGCTTCTCGGCGATGGCGTCGAGCTGCCGCAACGCGTACACCTGGGTCCGGGCCAGCGACACCGGCGTGGCCTGCACCTTCGACCAGGTGACCTCGGAGACCCGGCCCACCTGCTCGCGGATGGTCAGGGCTTCGTCGATGACGAACTCCACCCCGATCATGTCCGCCACCACGGCGTCGGTCTGCGCGCGCAGCACGGCGTCGACCTTCGCGTCGATCACGGCGAGATAGTCGGTGATCTCCTCCATGGTCTGTTGCATCGCGAGCTGCGCCATGAGTCCGGCGGCGCCGGTCAGGATCGCCGGGTTGGTCAGCATCGCGCTGGGGGTCCGAACCACTTCGAGCAGACCGGTGATCTTGCCGTGGTCGGTCAGTACGGCCCGGCTGACACCGCTCTCCGAGCCCGTCATGAGGTTGTACTTCTTCATCGCCTCGGCGGACTCCGCGGTCAACCGGACCCAGCGGCCGGAATGGTCGGCGATCTCGGCGCCGCCCTTGGCGATGGTCGATCCGGTACGGAGGGTGGAGCTGAGTCGCTGCAGCCCGAGGTCTTTCGACGGCAGTCGCTCCGCGGTGAGGAAACGATCGACAGCCGCCGGATGCCCGATGACCGCCAGGCCATCGCCGTCGCTGATCAGTTGGATGGCGTTGTCCACCGTCGGCTCCTTGAGGCGTGGCACGGATTGGCCTCACGCTACCGCCGGCGTCGTCGGCCCCACCATGGTCCGCTCGTCTCGATGATCTCGGGATCGGAGGATGTCGTACCGCCGTCCCGTCCGGTGGCCAGTTCGTTCAGCGGCGGTGAAGGTGGCGCAGTGAAGAGGTGCGCGGTGCGTTTTTCGCGGGCGGGATCGCCTGCGACTTTCCCTCCGTTCGTGCCGCGTCTGCATGTTGCGGATCGCATGTTGAACGCCGACGACAGCCGGCCAATTCTGGGCGCGGCATTGCGGCCATTTGTCCGCAGTGGGAACCCGCGCCGATGGTTCACCAAGTGGGACGGGCATCAGGGTGAAGGCGAAGGCAGGAATATGACCGCTTAGGGTGATTCACCATAGCCGGCCATGATCGTGGTGATATCAGATTAGACGTGGCCGTACGCGGGATTGACCAGGTGCCCGGATGGTCACAGCGCAGTCCGGCAGCCGTCGCGGGTCGTTGACGGTCGTAGCCCGAGACCGGCAGGTCGCGGGCGATGTAGGGGTTTCCGGGATATTGTTCCGCGCTTCTGGCCACCGGTCCTTTTCTGCGGCTTGTGAGGTGATGTCGGAAAGAACCTGCACCGCGACGCCAACTGTTGGAATGGGAGTGGCTGGCATCGGTATGTTTCGACATTCGGCGGTGCTTCGGTATAGTGCGATCAATTCCCCTTGAGTGTGCCGGAAGGCGTCTGGTCTGCGTGATGACACCTGGGCTGGAAAGCGCATCATTGAGCCCGCGCTTCGTTGGGCGGCGACCACAGTTGGAGCGTATCGGGAGAGCCCAGGCGACTGTGCTGAGCCGACGGTGGCAATTGGTGTGCGAGGTGGTCGGAGAGCCGGGCATCGGCAAGACCCGGTTCGTCCACGAGGCTCTGCAGCGGTGCGGGCCCACCATCCCCTGGGCCGTCGGGACCTGTTCGCCGGACGAACGAGGAGTTCCGTTCCATGTGTTCCGACACGCCTTCACCGAGGGGCAGTCACTTCGCCACGAGGTGCGTGCCGGGCAGCCCACCGAGGCGACCTGGGCGGAGTCGGTCGCGGCGGTGCCGGCCGCGCCGGCGCGGGCGTCGGACGCCCGGCGGTTCCGGACGTACCAGCTGGCCCGCCGGCTGATCGGTCTGGCCGCCCGGGACGGTCTCGTGCTGGTCCTCGACGACCTGCACTGGGCGGATGCCTCCTCCACCGGTCTGATCGCCCACCTGCTGCGATACCCGGTGCCCGCCCCGCTGCTGCTCGTCCTGGTCTACCGACCGCGGCAGATGGCGACGCCGATGCCTTTCGGGCCACCGGTTCCCGCCGAGCACGCCGACGCGGAACCGACGTCACACGATCGGATCGAACTGCACCCGCTCAGCGTCGCTGAGGTCGGGCTCCTGCACCCCCACGTCGACCAGGTGGAGCTGCGCGCCCGGTACGACCTGAGCGGTGGCAACCCCGGTTACCTCGCGGTGCTGCCCAGCGGCCCCACCTCGACCAGCGCGGACCCAATCCGGGAAGCACAGGGCGCCCGGCTGGCCGACGCGGCGGTGGCCGTGCTGCGCCGCGAGTGGGTGGACCTGCCCCCCGTCGAGCTGACCTGCCTGCGGGCCGGGGCGATCGTCGACGCGCCCTTCACCACGGACCTGCTCGCCGAGGTCGCGCAGGTCCCGCCGCCAGTGGCGGTCGAGGCCAGCTGGCGGTTGGCCCGGCTGGACCTGATCCGCCGCGTACCCGGAACGGGACGGTTCGCCTTCCGACACCCGGTGCTGCGGATGGCGGTCGCTCAGGACACCGACCCGGCGTGGCAGGTGAAGGCGTGTGTGCGCGCGCTCACCGCGCTCGTCGAACTGGGCGCGCCACCAACGGACCGGGCCCGCTACGCGGAACGCCTGCTCTCCCTGCCGAACGGTGGCTGGGTCGACCGCTGCGTCACCGTGCTCTGCCGGGCCGCGCAGGAGGTCCGGCGCGAGACGCCGGACCTGGCCATCCGCTGGCTGCGGCTGGCGCTGTGTGCGTTACGGCCGACGGCCGGGCTCACCCAACGTCGCCAGGACGTGTCGCTCGCGCTGGCCCAGATCACCGGGGAGGCGGGCGATCTGGCCGAGAGCAGGGCCCTGCTCCAGGAGATCGTGCCGCTGTTCCCCGTCGACGCGGACGGGCGGCGGGCGCGGGCGGTGGCTCTCTGGGCGCGGGTGGAACGTCTGCTCGGCAACTACGCGGAGGCGTCGGCCATCAGTCGGCGGGAACTGGCCGCCCTGCCAGCGGGTGCCGGACCCGCCGGCGGTTACCGACTCGCCACCGAGATCGGCGTCGCCGGCATCCTGGCCGGGCACCCCGTGACCGGGCTGCCCGACATGCTCAGTGGAGACCTCGGTGGCTCCGGAGCGGACCGGGCCAGCCTGCTGGCCGTCAGCAGCCTGGCCGCCGCCCACGACGGCGCGCTCGACGACGCCCGGGGCCTGCTCGATGCCGGTGCCCGGATCGTCGACGCGCTGCCGGACCGGGACATGCGCGACCACCCCGACTGCTTCACCGCGCTCGGTCTGAGCGAGCTGTACCTCGAACGGCAGGCCGATGCCGCACGACACCTCGACCGCGGGCTGACGCTCGTCCGCGCCTCGCACCGCGACGACGGGCTGTGCCAGCTGCTGCTCGGACGTAGCCAGGTGGCCTACCACGGCGGGCAGCTGACCACCGCCATCGCACTGGCCACCGAGGCCGGCATCGTTGCCCGGCGCATCGGCAGTCACCACCTGCTGAGCTTCGCCCTGGCGTTCGAGGCCGAGGCGACGGCGTGGCGGGGTGGGCTTCGGGACGACGACCGGGCGGTGGCGCTGGCCCGCAGCGCCGTCGGCATCGCCACCGACCTCAGCACCTGGTGTGGTCGTACCGCCGCGACGGCGTTGGCGACCGCGGCGCTGCTGTCGGGAGATCCGGCGACCTGTGCCGAGCTGGTGCTCTCGGCCGGCGGCGACAGCCGACTCAGCCGGCTCCAGACGTCCCTGCGGCCCCGGTGGTACGAACTGCTGTGCGCCGCCGCGCTCGCCGCCGGCGAGATGGCCGACGCCGAGCGGCAGGCGCGGCTGGCAATGACCGAGGCGGACCAGGTGGGTCTGCGTGGGCAGCGGGGCTTCGCCGAGTCGGCGTACGGCGAGGTGCTGCTCGCCCGCGGCGAGTTCCGGGCGGCGCTGCCGCACCTGCAGACCGCTGCCGACCTGTTCCGTACCGGCGGCATGGTGCTGCGGCGCAGCCTTGCGCTGGCCTCCCTGGCCCGGGCGGCGGAAGCCGCCGACCAGACCGGCCTGGCGGCGCGGGCCCGCCGCCGGGCGTTGGAACTGGCCGGGTGGTGCGCAACGGAACGAGTCGGCCTGCGACTGGCCCGTCCGGTCGGTCCGCGCGAGGTCGCCGCCCTGACCGACCGGGAGTGGCACATCGCCCGGCTGGCGGCGACCGGGGCCACCAGCCGACTGATCGGTCGGCAGCTGAACATCAGCCCCCGCACGGTGGAGGCGCACCTGACCCGCATCTACCGCAAGGCGGGCGTCGCCTCCCGATCGGCTCTGGTCGCCTGGGTCGCTCGGCTCGATGACACCGATCGGTGACCACGACCCGGGCCGGATGACGTCGTTTCGTGCAACGTCGACAGGCCGGGCAGCACGAGGCAGCGCCGCCGCCGTCGTAGCCCGACAGCCGCTCACATACTCGACTGCATCCGGTGCGATTCCCGTGCGCCGGTGGTGGATGGAGGACGAGATGCTGCGCAGAAGGTCCGTCAGGAACCCGCGTACCCTCGCCGCGCCGGTGCCGGCGATCCCGTTCGCCGCCGCCACGGTGGCGCTGCTGGTGCTGACCGGCTGTGGTGGCGAGCCGGTGGACGCGGCCACCCCGGCGCCCCACGGCTCGGCCGCGTTCGGTCGGGACCGGGCCGCGCTGGTGCTCACCGCCTTCGACCAGGCAGACTCGGCCGCCTCGGTGGCCGGTGACGTCGAGGCGCTGCGGACCCAGGAGGTGTCGCCCTCGCTGGACCTCAGCATCGCCGCGGTGCGGCGGGCCGAGTACAACCAGCGTCCGCAACCGTCCTTTCAGCACATCAACCCGGCCTTCGCGGTGCCACCCGGCGAACCGTCCTGTTTCCTCGCCACCGCCACGCTGCGGCTGACCGGATCGGAGCTGGCTCCCACCGATGTGAGCCAGTTCGTGCGCGGTGCCGATGGCCAGTGGAAGCTCAGCCACAACGTTCAGGTCACCCAACCCTCGCTGGTGGTGGCCCGCAGCCTTGACGGCCGACCGGCCACCGCGGGCGGCGCCGCCCTGGACGAGACCAGTCGCCGGGCCCTCGCCGCCGAGGTGTTCGCCCGCAGCATCGGGTCCACGACGGGCAACCGTTCCCTCGTCGCGTCGAGTCCGCTGCTCGACGGCCAGTTCGCCGGCGGTTGGGAGGTGTACGGGCAGCAGCTCGCCGGTGTCGGCGGGGCGGTGCGACGGACGATGGACCGGGCCGAGTGGTCCGACTGCGCGGTCGCCGTGCCGACCGGCACGCTCACCTTTCTGACGATCCACGCCACCGACACGCTGCGTCCGGCGCCGGGCGGCCCGGCGACCGTCCGACTGGAGCCGCAGAGCCCGGACCTGATCGCCACCGGTCATCGCACGGCGGTCAGCGGAAAGTCGATCCGGGTCTCCCGGGTGGAGACCTTCGCGCTGCTCGTGCCGGCGCAGACCGTCGGCACCTCGGTGCTGGGGCTCAACGACACCGCGTTGACAGTCACCGCCGGCTGACCCCGCCGCCCCGCTGCCACGGCACCGGCGACGGCAGAAACCGGTGGCATCGCTCGGATCGGGGCGCGCCGGACCGCGACGATGGCAGCAGCCGTGATCAGAGCGGGCCCCGCTCGGTCCGGTCACCAGGCCCGGGAGGAACCCAGATGTGGCGTCCGCGCTTCCGAACGGACTACGTGCCGGTGCGGCTGCCCGACGGCCCGCTGGTGGTGCTGGGGGAGACCCGCAGCCTGCTCATCGACGACCCGGTCGCCGCGGACCTGGCGGACCAGCTCGACGGTGCCGCGCCGCTGGCCGACGTGGTGGCCCGGTTGGCCACCCGGCACCCGGTCGCCGCCGTCGCCGCGGCCCTCGCCCGGCTGCGCGACCACGGCCTGCTGGTGTCCGGTCCGACGCACACCACGCCGGCCGAGGCCGCAGGCTGGGACGCCCGGGGTGTCCCGCCCGACGCCGCACGACGGTGGATGGCCGGGGGAGCGGTCACCATCGTGGACCTGGGCGCGCCCCGGGTGGCCGAGACCGCCGACGCCCTGCGCGCCCTCGGGCTCGCCCCGACGGTCGTCGGGCCGGACGCGCCGGACCCCGGCGCGGCCACCGACCAGGTGTTGGTGCTGCCGTCGTCGATGCTCGACCCGCGGCTGGCGCTGATCAACGACCGGCACCTCGCCGCCGGTCGCGCGTGGACCCTGGCCCGGCCACACGGCAACGTCGTCTTCCTCGGCCCGCACCTCGTGCCGGGCCGCACCGGCTGCTGGGCCTGCCTGCGGCAACGCTGGCAGGAGAACGAGCAGGTGAACGCCTTCCTCGACGGGCAGGACCTGGCCGGTCCGCTGCCGCAGCCCGGCCGTGCGGTACTGCCCGGTCTGGCCACCATGGCGGCCGGGCTGCTCGCCGCCGAACTCGCGGTGCTCGCCGTCCGGGGCGCGTCGCCCCGCCTCACCGGCCGGATGGTCGCCCTGGACACCCGGGACCTGAGCACGGAGAGCCACCAACTGGTACGCCAGCCGCAGTGCCCCGCCTGCGGCGACCCGGACCTCGTCCGCAAGGCCGATGCGCGGATCGACCTGCCACCGAGCGGCGCCCAGCCCAGCCGGACCGTCGACTCCCGCACCGGGCAACCCGCCGAGGCGTACGCCGCGCTCGTCCACCACGTCAGCCGGTACCTGGGCGTGGTCAGCCGGCTGACCCCGCTGGAGGCGACCGACAACGGCGTCACCCACACCTACTCGGCCGGGCACAACTTCGCCCAGCCCCGCCAGCTCGCCGCGTTGCGCCGCAACCTGCGCGGGCAGAGCGGCGGCAAGGGCCGGACCGACCTGCAGGCCCGGATGAGCGCGCTCGGGGAGGCGGTGGAGCGCTACTGCGGGGTGTGGCGCGGCGACCGGCCCGTACACCGGGCGACCTACCGGCAGCTCGGCCCGGAACGCGCGGTGCACCTGCGGGAGCTGCTGCTGTTCTCGGAACGCCAGTACGCCGACCGGGAGCGGCTCAACCGCGACCTGGGGCACCTGCACCGTGTTCCCCGCCCGCTGCCCGACGAGGTGGAGCTGGACTGGACCACGGGTTGGTCGCTGACCCGTCAGACACCGCGCGAGCTGCCCGCAGCGCACTGCTGGTACGGGCATCCGGAGCTGACCGGGCTGGGGGTGTGCTCGGCCGACTCGAACGGCTGCGCGGCCGGCGGCAACCTGTCCGACGCGATCCTGCAGGGCTTCTGCGAACTCGTGGAGCGAGACAGCGTGGCCCTGTGGTGGTACCACCGCTCCCGGATGCCCGGGGTGGACCTGACCTCGTTCGCCGACCCGTGGACGGCCGCCTGCGTCGACCATCACGCCACCGCCCTCGGCCGCGAACTGTGGGCCCTCGACCTGACCGCCGACCTGGGCGTACCCACGTTCGCGGCGGTGTCCCGTCGCGTCGACCGGGGGCCGGAGGACGTCCTGGTCGGCTTCGGCGCGCACCTGGACGCGCGGGTCGCGCTGACCCGGGCGCTGACCGAGGTGAACCAGTTCCTGCCCGCCGTCGCCGGCCCCGGGCGCAACCGGTACGGCGTCGACGACCCGGACACCGCGCGCTGGTTCGGCACCGTACGGGTGGCCGAGCAGCAGTGGCTGGCCCCGGATCCCAGCCGGCCGCCGCGCACCGCGGCGGACCACCCGCCGCTGACCACCGGCGACGTCGGGGACGACGTGCGGTGGTGCGTACGCCGGGCCGAGCAGGCCGGCCTGGAGGTGATCGTCGTCGACCAGTCCCGACCGGACGTCGATCTGGCGGTGGTGAAAGTCGTCGTTCCGGGCCTGCGGCACTTCTGGCGTCGACTCGGTCCCGGCCGGCTGTGGGACGTGCCGGCCCACCTTGCCCGGAGCCCACTGGCCGTCGACGAGACGTCGGCCAATCCGCTGAACGTCTTCTTCTAGCCGGTGATCCCGGGCCCACCGGGACCGCGGGAAGGATGTGGGGATGACCACCGTCATGGACCCGGTCGGTCGGCGACCGTCATGAGCGGCTCCGTCGGCGGTCCGCCGATACAGGAGTCGTACCGGCTGCGCCGTGACGCGGAGCTGCGGATCGGTGCGGACGGCGCGCTGACGCTGCGGCAGACCCGTTTCCAGCTCAGCCTGGAGCAACCGGGCATGGGCCGGCGGGCGCTGCTGCTGCGGCTCGCCGCCGACTGGGTCAACGACGTCGAGGTCGGTCGGCTGATCAGCGGCCTGGAGGGGGAGAACCGGGTGTTGCCCGCGCAGCTGCTGCTGCGCCGGTTGCTCGCCCACTCCTGGTTGGAGCGCCGCGTCCAGGTCGACGATCGGCCGCTGCTCGACCTGGTGCCCACCGGCCTGGGCCGGGGCAGTCTGCCGGAGACGCGCCCGCACACCCCGGGGGTCCGCTACCGGCTCTCCCGCTTCGCCACCCTCCAGCACGACCGGGACATGCTGGTGGCCGCGTCGGCGCTGAGCACCCTCGTCGTCGGCTGCGCCGACGCCGCCCTCGGCGCGGTGCTGGCCGCCGCCGCGCCGGGCGTCGGACCCGACGTGGTGGCCCGTACGCTCGGCGTGCCGCCGGATGTCGCCGGCCGGGTGCTCGACGAGTTGACCACCGCCCGGGTCCTGGTCACCGACGCCGAGTTCGAGGCGGAATGCGACGAGGCGCCGCTGGCCTACTGGTCGCCGGAGGAGCTGCGGCTGCACCACCGCTCCCGCGCCGGCCGGCACGCGCTGCCGGTGGGCGGCACCTACCGGATGCGGGAGCGCTTCACCCCGCAACCGCTGCGCCGCCCGTACGACGGGAGTCGGGCGGTCGAGCTGCCGCTGCCGGACCTGGCGACGATCGCCAAGGAGGAACCCTCGTTCAGTCAGGTCGTCGCGGACCGGCGCAGCGTGCGCGAACACGACGACGCGGCACCGCTGCCGCTGGAACGGCTGGCGGAGTTCCTGTACCGGTCGCAGCACACCACCGCCGTCGGCGAGGCCGGCGGGCAGGAGGTCGGCCACCGGCCCTACCCGGGTGGTGGGGGCGTCTACGAACTGGAGATCTATCCGCTGGTGGCGCGCTGCGCCGGGCTCGATCCCGGGCTCTACCACTACGACCCGGTGGGGCACCGGCTGGAGCCGGTCGCCGCCTGGGGGACGGCCGCCGACCGGCTGCTGGCGTACGCCCGGGCGTCCGGGGCCCTGCCCCGGCCGCCGCAGACGGTCCTGGTCGTCACCGCCCGCGTGCAGCGGCTCATGTGGAAGTACGAAGGGATGAGCTACGCCATGATTCTCAAGGACGCGGGTGTGCTGACCCAGCAGATGTATCTCGTCGCCACCGCCATGGGGCTGGCGCCGTGCGCCCTCGGCGCCGGGGACTCGCAGGCCTTCGCCGAGCTGTCCGGGCTCGACCCGCTGGTCGAGCCCAGCGTGGCCGACTTCCTGCTCGGCTCGCGTCGCGCCACCGGCCCGGCCGCCGGGGAGGGCCGGCCATGAAGTTCCGGCGGCAGGCGCTGCGCCAGTTGGAGGCGCCCGAGCAACTGGACCGGGCGGTCCGGCTGACCACGGTGCCGAACTGGCTGGCCACCACCGCTCTGGTCATCGTCGTGGTCGCCGCGGGTGTCTGGTCGGTACGCACTGTGGTGCCCCGGACCGTCGAGGCGGCCGGGGTGCTGATCCACTCGAACGGGATCTCCGCGCTCGACGCGCTCGACGCCGGCCAGGTGACCAAGGTGTGGGCGGCACCGCACCAGCGGGTGCCGAAGGGCACGCCTCTCTACAGCCTGCGCACGGCCGACGGCAAGGTACGGGTGGAGACGGCGCCGGGTGACGCGTACGTCGTCGCCTGGCTGGTCTCCGAAGGCGAGATCGTCACCCCCGGGACTCACCTGGCCGACCTGGAACGGCTCGACGCCGCCGGGGACGCGTTGCAGGCCGTCGTCTACGCCCCCGCCGTCGCCGCGCCGCTGCTGCAACCCGGCGTCTCCGTCGAGGTGGCCGCCGCGGCCGCGCCGCGCAACGTGTTCGGCACCCTGGCCGGCCAGGTCACCACTGTCGGTGCCTTCCCGGAGACCGAGGCCTCGCTGCGCGCCTTTCTGGGCACCGGGCCGGACGTCCGGCGACTGCTCGCCCGCGGCAGCGTGGTACGGGTGACGGTGGCCCTGGAACCGGACCCGGCGGCCCCGGGCGGCCTGCGCTGGACCAAGTCCCCACCGCCGTTCCAGCTCAACTCGGCCAGCGAGGTCACCGCCTGGTTCACAGTGGACCGGGAGCACCCGATCGACTGGTTGCTGCGGCGATGAGCGCGCCGACGACAGCCGCCAGCGGCACACCGCAGCTGCCCAGGATCCGGCGTCGCCGGGTCCGCACGCCCGCCCTGATCCAGATGGAGGCGGTGGAGTGCGGTGCCGCCGCGCTGGGAATCCTGCTCGCGCACCACGGTCGGCACGTGCCCCTGGAGGAGCTGCGCCGGGTGTGCGGGGTCAGCCGGGACGGCTCCACCGCGGCCACCGTGCTCAAGGGGGCCCGCCGGTACGGGATGGTGGCCAAGGGTTTCCAGATGGACCTGGCCGGCTTGGCCACCGTGGCGCTGCCGGCGGTGCTGTTCTGGCGGTTCGAGCACTTCGTGGTGCTGGAAGGGCTCGGCCGTAAGGTCCACATCAACGATCCGGCCACCGGCCCCCGCGCGGTGAGCTGGGAGGAGTTCGACGGCGCCTTCACCGGCATCGTGCTCACCATGGAGCCTGGCCCGCAGTTCCAGCCCGGCGGCACCCGCTACCGGCTGGTGCGGGCGCTGGCGCAGCGGTGGCGCGGCCCGGGTTCGGCGATCGCGCAGATGCTGCTGCTGGGCCTGCTGATCGCCGTGGTCGGTCTGACCATCCCGGTGATGGCCAAGGTCTTCGTCGACCGGGTGCTGCTGCAGGAGGATCGGGCCGCCTTCGCCGGCCTGGTGGCGGCGGTGGCGGTGGCCACCGTGCTGACCTTCCTGGCCAGCCTGCTGCAGCAACGCCTGACCGTACGCGCGGAGACGGCGCTCGCCCTCGCCAGCGCCGCCAGGTTCTTCCGACATCTGCTGCGGCTGCCGCCGACCTTCTTCGACCAGCGGCAGGCCGCCGACCTCAGCCAGCGGGTCCGCGGCAACGAGGTGGTCGCCGAGGTGCTCACCCGCCGGACGGCCACCACCGTGGTGGACACCGGCCTGGTGCTGGCGTACGGGGCTCTGCTCTGCCAGTACGACCTGCTGCTCGGACTGTGCGCGGTGGTCCTCGCCGGGCTGAACGTCAGCGTGCTGCGCTACGTCGCCTCGACCCGGTCCACCGCCGTCGTCGGCCTGCAGGCGGACCGCAGCAAGCTGGTCACCACCGTGTACACCACGGTTCAGATGATCGAGACGGTGAAGGCCGGCGGCGAGGAGGAACGGGCGGTGGCCCGGTTCGCCGCGCGCCATGCCACCGTCGCCACCCGTCAGCAACGGCTGGGGGTGCCCACCGCGGTGCTCTCGGTCCTGCCGGCGCTGCTCGCCTCGGCGACCACGGCGGTGCTGTTGGGGTTGGGCAGCCGGCAGGTGGTGGCCGAGTCGATGAGCGTCGGTGTGCTGGTCGGCATGCAGAGCCTGGCGGCGGCGATGAACCGCCCGCTGGGCAATCTGACCGCGCTGGGTTCCCGGTTGCAGGACATGAGCGCCGACCTCAACCGGCTGCGTGACGTGGAGCGCTACCCACTGCCCACGGTCCAGGACCGACCCGCCGGTCCGGTGGCCCCGATGGAGGGGCACCTGCGCATCGACGGGGTCACCTTCGGCTACAACCCGTTGGGCCGTCCACTGCTGGAGAACTTCAGCCTGGACCTGCCGCCGGGCGCCCGGGTGGCGCTCGTCGGGCGGTCGGGCAGCGGCAAGTCGACGGTCGGCAGGCTGGTCGCCGGGCTCTACCGGCCCTGGACCGGGCGGGTCACGGTGGACGGTCTGGAGCGGGCCGCCGCCGACGACGGTCTCTGGGCGGCCACCGTCGCCATGGTGGACCAGGACCAACGCCTGTTCGAGGGGACGGTGCGGGACAACGTCACCATGTGGGACCTCACTGTCGCCGACGACGACGTCGTCACCGCGCTGACCGACGCGTGCCTCTACGACGAGGTTGCGGCCCGCCCAGGTGGTCTCGGCAGCCCGGTGCGGGAGAACGCCCGCAACTTCTCGGGTGGGCAGCGGCAGCGGCTGGAGATCGCCCGAGCGCTCGTGCGCAACCCCCGGGTGCTGGTGCTGGACGAGGCCACCAGCGCGCTGGACGCCGAGACCGAACGCCGGATCGACCTGCACCTGCGTCGGCGCGGGGCCACCTGCCTGATCGTGGCCCACCGCCTGTCCACGGTCCGCGACTGCGACCTGATCGTCGTGCTGGACGGCGGCCGGGAAGTGGAGCGCGGCACCCACGAGCAGCTCGTCGCCCAGGACGGGGCGTACGCGCGCCTCGTCCGCGACCACTGACCACGACGATCCGAGGAGACGCTGATGAGTGGCGCGGTGGAGGATGCCCCGGCCGGTGGCCTGAGCGCTTTCTGCTCGGACGGCGTACGCCAGGTGTGTCGCCTGGACGGCCCGGCGGCGGGCTGGCTGATCACCGGCGGTGAGGCCGACCTCTTCGCGGTACGCCGGGCCGGGATGAGCCCCTCGCGTCGGCACCACGTGGCCCGGCTGCCGGCGGGTGGCCTGGTGCCGACGTCCACCGCGATCGGTGCGTGGCAGTTGATCCTGGTGCCGTTGCCCGGAACGGAGCTGCGCGGGTTGTCCCGACGTCACCTGTCGGTGCTGGAACGGCATGTTCGCCTCGGCCGGGTGGCGGACGAGGGGGCGTCGCTGCGGGCGCGGGTCGCCGCGACGGAGCTGGTGGCGGCGGTGGATCTGGTGCTGGTCGCCGTCGCTGACGCGCTGCGTCGCGGGCAGGCGCCCCGGCAGGCGTCCACCCTCCAGGGACGCGAGATCATTTCGTTGGCGCAGGGGAGTGCTGTCACCTCCACCGGCGGGGCGTGGTGGCTGCGCAGCGCCGGTGGGCAACTGCGACGCAACGACGGTGGTCCGGCGGAGATGTCGGGGGAGCGGGAGCTGCTGCTGGTCGCCGAGCGGGACTGGGTGGTGGCCGAGTCGGCGTGCGCGGTGGAGAGCCACGGCAGCTGGGACCTGCTGGTCAACGGTCAGCTCCGGTCGGCGGTGGACCAGCATGTGGCCCGGTTGCTGCGAATGGTGGAGATCCGGATCGAGGAGGCCGACGCGGCGGTGCTGGGTGCCGTGCATCGGCGTCGGGAGGCCGACGCCGCGGTGCTCGCCGCGGCGGCCCGCCGGTCGATCGGGGTGATCGGCGCCGGCGGTGCGGGCGGTGTGGTTCCGCTTCCCGACGGCGAGGCCGGCTTCGACCGGTACGGACGGGCGGCCTCGGTGCTCCGGGTGGTCACCGAGGGGATGGGCAGCCCGATCAACGAGCCGGCCGACCGCAGCCGTGCGCCGCTGGACGACCGGGCGGCGGTGCACGCGGTGACCCGCGCGTCCAGCCTGTTCCTGCGGGAGGTGCGGCTGCCGGAGCGGTGGTGGCGGCGGGACCTGGGGCCGCTGGTGGGGTGGCGGCCCGGCGACGACCCGCAGCGCGCGGTCGCGGTGCCGCTGGTGTTCCGCCGTGGCCGCTACCACCACGTCGACCCGGACACCAGGGCGTACGGCCCGGTCGACGCGACGGTGGCCGCCACGTTCGCCGCGGAGGCCACCGAGGTGCAGGCGCCGCTGCCGTCGACCGCTCGGATGCGCCACCTGCTTCGGGCCGGGCTGGTCGGTGCGTCCGGCGACGTACGGGGACTGGTGTTCGCCGCCACCTGCGTGGCGGTGCTGGGCCTGGGCGTGCCGCTGGCCACCGGCGAGGTGCTCGGTCAACTGGCCCGGCAGGGCGAGGTGACCGGCCTTGTCGGTTTCCTCGCGCTGATGCTCAGCGCCGCGGTGGTCGCGGGGCTGGTGGGTGTGGTGCAGAACCTGCGTCTGCTGCGGTTGGACGGCCGGATGCAGTCGGGGGCGCAGCTGGCGATCTGGGACCGGCTGATGCGGCTACCGGCCCGGTTCTTCGCCGGTCGCAGCAGCGGCGAGATCGCCAACTCGATGCTGGGGATCTCGTTCGTCGGTGAGGCGTTGAGCGCGTTGCTGCCGCAGCTCGTCACGGCGGCGGCGACAGTCGCGGTGACCCTCGGAATGCTCCTGGTGGTCGAGCCGGTGCTCGGGCTCTGGGCAGCGGGGATCGTCGCCGTCACCATGCTGACCTTCGGCGGGTTCGCCGTGTTGATCGTCCACCAGCAACGGTCCGCGCTGCCGGCCGAGCACCGGGCGGCGGCGATGACCAACCAACTGCTCGGCGGCATCGTCAAGATCAAACTGGCGGCCGCCGAAACCCGTGCCCACGCGCGCTGGTCGGAGGTGGCCGCGACGGCCCGAGCGGCGCTGCAACGGGTCCGGCAGAGTCAGGCGGGCCTGGTCGCCTTCGGCACCGTGCTGCCGGTCGCCGGTCAACTGGTCCTGTTCGCCGTGCTGATGGGGCCGCTCGCCGGCCGGGTCGCGCCGGCCGACTTCTTCATCCTCAACGTCGGCTTCGCGATGCTGCTGGGCGGGCTGCTGGTGCTGGTGTCGGCCGGGGTCGAAGTGATCGCGGCGGTGCCCCGGCTGGGCAGCCTGCGGGAGATCCTGCGCGCTGACCCCGAGGCGCGGCCGGACCGGGTGGACCCGGGCGAGTTGCGCGGCGAGATCGCGCTGCGCCGGCTCACCTTCGCCTACCAGCCGGACGAGCCGCCGGTGCTCGTCGACATCGACCTGCACATCCGCCCGGGTGAGTTCGTCGCCATCGTCGGGCCGAGCGGCTGCGGGAAGTCCACACTGCTGCGGTTACTGCTCGGTTTTGAACGCCAGCAGCAGGGCGCCGTGCTCTACGACGGGCAGGACCTCTCCGAACTCGACGTGCACGCGGTCCGCAGGCAGTGTGGAGTGGTCCTGCAGGACGGTCAGCTCTTCGCCGGTTCGGTACGCGACAACATCTGCGGCGCCGGCAGCTTCGGACTCGACCAGGTCTGGGAGGCGGCGCGAATGGCCGGCCTCGCCGACGACCTGGAGGCGCTGCCGATGGGGATGAGCACGATGGTGCCGTTCGGCGGCGGGACGCTCTCCGTCGGGCAACGTCAGCGGGTGCTGATCGCCCGCGCGCTGGCCCCGCTACCCCGGATCATCTTCCTCGACGAGGCGACGAGCGCCCTCGACAACCGCACCCAGGAGGTGGTCAGCCGCAGCACCGCGGCGCTGGCCGCGACCCGGGTGGTCATCGCCCACCGGTTGTCCACGGTCCGCGCGGCGGACACCATAGTGGTCCTCGAAGCGGGGCGGATCGTCCAGCGGGGCACCTTCGACGAGTTGATGGGCGACAAGGACGGGCTGTTCCACCGGTTGGCGCGGCGGCAACTGCTCACCGAACCGGAACGCTCCCCCGCGGTGCCGGAGAGCCGACAGGCGGACGGTCAGCCCGCGACCGGCTGACGGTCCGGTCAGCCGTTGTCGATGACGGTGCTGTCCTCCAGGCACACGTCCGCGTCGAGGTGGTTCTCCAGCAGTTCGGCGATGTGTGCCTCCGACTGGTTCTCCACCGCCAGTCGGAACGCCTCGGTGAGCACGTTGACCACGCCCTGGGTGAGCAACAGGGTCTCCCGGTCGAGATCGGCCCAGGACGACCGGGCGTCGCTGCGTACCAGCTCCGGAGCGAGGGTCAGCAGCCGGGCGGTGACGGCGGCGACCAGCTCGTCGGCGACCGGTCGGAGGCTGTCCAGCACCTCGCTGAGGGTCTGCAGTGCCGGTACCGTGCCCACCCGTACCCGGTGCAGGTCCAGGGCGGCGCGCAGCGGACGCGGCCGGACGGTGCGGACGGTGCCGTCGGTGGTCCGGCCGATCACGCCGTGCCGGGTCAACGCGTGGGCCAACGCGGGACGGTCGGCGGTCAGCCGTTGCAGCATCGCGGTGAGCCCGTCGGGCGCGTCGTCACTGGCCCGGACCCCGAGCATCGCCTCGATGGACACCAGGTTGAAACCCTGTCGTTGCAGGGCCAGGATCGCGTCCAGTCGGCGGACGTGGGTGTCGTCGTAGAGCGCGGCCCGACCGCGGCGCACCGGCGGGGGCAGCAGCCGCCGGGCCTGGTGGGCTCGGATGTTGCGCGGCGACATCCCCACCTTGCGGGCCAGCTCCTCCACGCTGTACCCGACCGGAGCGCCGGACGTCGTCGTCAGCTCGTCGATGGTCACGGTGGCCTCCGGCAGCACTCGGTGACGGAACACGGCAACCCCGTCGAACCGCTGTCACGCTGGGCGGTCCGCCGCTCGCAGCGTAAGTGCGGGCACCGGGCGGGTGAAAGGCGAGGAATTACTACTTGTCCACAGTGGTGACAATCATTAGGATCACCATCCGCCGCAACTCGCTGATTCCCAATTACCCGGCTTTCGCCGCAGCGCGACCTTTTCGCGGCCACATTCGGTGAAATTCCCGCTCGCTGAGCCGACCGGATCCACCGGTGACCCACGATGAAGCGAAACCGGCGGCCCGGACCCTCCCGCGCTGCCTGTCGCCGCCATCGGCGGCCGACCATCGAAGGGAGCAGGGTGTGACACCTGTCGATCGAGCGGTCTTCGTGGCCGCGTACAGCCGGCTGGTCGCCGACGTCTGGGCCGACCCGGCCAAGGAGCAGGCGCTCGACCGCGACCCGCGCGGCTTCCTCGCCGGCTACGGGCTCCAACTGTCCGAGGACGTGCAGGTCCGGGTCGTCCGGGACATCACCGACGCCGATCCGGACCTGGAGGTGCAGGTCGAGTCCTGGCAACAGGCCGGCAGCACCGGCACGTTCGTGCTCTTCGTGCCGTCGCTGCTGCCGGTGGCTCAGGCGGAATTGGCCGAGGACGAACTGGACAGCGTCGTCGCCGGCCTGGACCCCAGTTGCGCCTGCTGCTGCCCGTGCTGCTGCACCTGACACCGAAGTCTGCCGCCCATTCTCCGCCACGGCAGATTCTGATGGCAGACAGCCGAGAAACATTGATTGTCGAAGCTCGATCTTCGTAGCGTTCTCGCCACGACGATCACACCCCGTCTTGCAGCCACCCGAGGAAAGGACCGAACGATGAGCAACGACGAACAGGAATATGGCGCGAGGTTCGTGACCAAATACTCGGAACTGGTCACCGCAGTGTGGCGCAGCGACGAGGAACTGCAGCGCCTGCTCGCCGACCCGACCGGCTACGCGACCGCGGCCGGCCTGCCGGTCACCCCCGGCGCCCGGGTCGAGGTCGACCGCGCCCAGCCCGCCACCCTCTACACCAAGGACCAGATCGTCGCCGACTGGGCCGGCACGCCCGGCCTGCACATCCTGCACGTGCCCGAGGTGCCGCTGGTCGACCTCAACGAGCTCACCGAGGCCGAGCTGGAGACGGTCGCCGGCGGCGTGGCCCCCATCGCCGACAACAACGTCAACATCATCGCCGTCCTCATCCTCTGAGTTCCCCACCCCCCGCCGGGAGCCTCGATGACTGACACGACCGAGACCATCGCCTTCCGATCCGGCACCTACCGGACGGCCACCGTGGAGCAGACCTGGGAGCGGGTCGGACACCTGCTCGACCGGTTCCGGATCACCCGGGTCGCCGACATCACCCGGCTCGACGAGATCGGCCTACCGGTGCACGTCGCCTACCGGCCGGTGGGAGCCACCATGGCGGTGAGCGTCGGCACCGGCGCCACGGCGATGCAGGCCCGGGTCAGCGCGGTCATGGAGAGCATCGAGTCCTGGCATGCCGAGAACCTCCGGCCGGGGACCGTCGTCCGGTCCCCGGCCGAGGCGCTCGACCTGCCCTACGACGTCCGGTGGCTGCACCTGGCGGAACGGTCACCAGTGACCCCCGCCGTCGAACTCGACTGGGTGGCCGGCCGTGGGCTGGTGACCGGGGCGCACTGCCTGGTGCCGCGCGCCACCATCGAACTGGACTTCACCATCCGGCGTGGCTGGGACCGCGCCCTGTTCACCCCCAGCAGCAACGGGCTGGCCACCGGGAACACCTTCGCCGAGGCCAGCCTGCACGCCCTGCTGGAGGTCGTCGAACGCGACTGCATCGCCCCGTACTGCACCGCGCCGCTGGCCGAGCGCACCTACGCCGACCCGGGCACCGCCACCAACGCGATGACCCGCACGGTGCACGACGCGCTGGTACGCGCCGGTTGCTGGGTGGAGGTCTGCGACATCACCAACGCCGTCGACGTGCCCTGCTACGCCGCCTCGATCTGGTCGGAGGACCTGCCGGTCACCTTCGGCGGCTTCGGCTGCCACGTGGACCCGGAGATCGCCGTCGGTCGAGCCATGGCGGAGGCGGCACAGTCGCGCCTCGTCATGGTCTCCGGAGCCCGCGACGACATCGACGCCACCGCGTACCACGATGTCGGCGCGCCGCCGGTGCCGCCGCCCACCGTCGACCGGCCAGTCCGGCCGGTCCGCCGGAATCCACCACCGGCCGGGGACGTGACCCAGGTGCTGCGCGAGCTGGCGTCCCGGGTGCAGCGGGTCACCGGCGTCGAGCCGTTCAGCGTCGACCTGACCCACGACGACATCGGCATCGCGGTGAGCAAGGTGTTCGCCCCCGGCCTGCGGATGTTCGACGAGCGGGCGCTGAGTACCCGACCGGGGGTGCCCCGTGACTGACGTCGTCTTCATCGGCCCGAGCCTGCCCGCCGACGAGGTCGGTCGGCTGCTGCCCGACGCGGTGGTGCTGCCCCCCGTCGCGCACGGCGACCTGCTCCGCCTGGACGTCGCCCCCGGCGACCGGGTCCTCGTCATCGACGGGTTCTTCCTGCAACACCCGCCGGTCCGCCACCGGGAGATCCTCGACCTGCTCGACCGTGGCGTGACAGTGGCCGGCGCGGCCAGCATGGGCGCACTGCGCGCCGCCGAGCTGTGGCCGTTCGGCATGCGTGGCGTGGGCGAGGTCTTCCAGCTCTACCGCGGCGGGGTCGTCACGGGCGACGACGAGGTGGCCGTGGTGCACGGCCCCGCCGAGGACGGCCACCGCGCCCTGAGCGTTCCGCTGGTGAACATCCGGGTCGCGCTGCGCCGCGCCGTCGCGGCGGGCGTGCTCAGCGACACCGAGGCGGTGCTGCTGCTGAACATCGGCCGGGACCTGCCCTTCCGCCGACGGTCGTACCGGGCGCTGGAGCGCAGCGCGCCACCCGAGGCGAAAGACGTGGTGGACCGGTTCCTCACATGGCACCGGCAGGACCCCAGCGACGCCAAGGGCGCCGACGCGCGGCTGCTGCTGTCGATGGCGGCGGACAACGCCCCCGAGCTGTGCCCGGCGCACCCCGGCGACCAACCGATCGACAACCTGCACACCCGCTTTCTCGACAGCTGGCGCTCCCGGTTCGCCGGCGAATCGGTCGGCGGTCACTGGACCAGCGACCGGGAGGCCGCCGCGGTACTGATGCTGCTGCATCCCGAGTCGCCGACCTGGCACCGGCGGGGAGTGCTGGCCGGGCTGGCCGAGGTCGACATCACCGACCCGGCGGTCGAGGAACGCGCCAGCGAGGTGGCCCGCCGACGCGGGCTGACCGGTGCCCCGGCGAGCGGGTGGGACTGGTTGACCGACCGGGAACGGGATCTCGACGACCGCGAGGCGGTGCTGCGGGTGCTGGTGCGCGCGTTCGGCACCACGCCATACCGCAGCCTGGCGCTGTGGATGGTCGCGGCGCCGCTGCGTACCCCCGCGTTGCTCACCGCGGCGCGGCAGGTCGCGGCAACCGCGGCGTCGCTGAACGAGACGCTCGTCCCGCGGACCACGGGGCGTCGCCGCCCGGGTGGTCGGCTGCACTTCCGCACCGAGATCGTCGACGCGTGTTTCGCCCGGCTGTGGGGCTGTGCCGTCGACGAGCTGGAAGCGGCGGCGTGGGACCGGGGCTTCGTCGACCTCGCGGCGTTCCGGTACGCCGCCGAACCGTTGGTCGCGTACGTCAAGGCGTTCGGTTCCCCGCGACTGCCCACCGTGGGCACGCGGGCGCAGGAGGGCACCCTGGCCGGTCCAGCGGCCCGGGTCGGCTGAGGAGGCGTCGATGAGCGGCACGGTGAAGGCGGCACTGATCTACCCCCCGCTGACCGATCCCACCTCGGGATACCACTCCCTGAACTACCTCGACTCGTACGCCCGGGCCCAGGGGCACCAGCCGGCGGAGATCATCGACGCCAACATCGAGGCGTTCCACCACTCGTACACCCCGTCGGCGTACGACTGGCTGCGGCGGGAACTGTCCCGGCTCTCGATCGACGACCTCAGCGGCCCGGACGCGCTGATGGCCCGGGCCAACCAGCTCGGCCTGCCCGACCCGGATCCGGAGCGGCTGCGTCGGTCGATCGGCGTGCTGCAGGATCCGACCCTGTTCTACGACTACCGGCACTACCAGGACGCCGTCGAGGGCGTGATCTCCTGGATGGACGCGCTCGGCTCGGTCGGGTTTCCCGGGCAGTTCCACGCCGGCTTCCGGCTTCACCCACCGCCGATGATCTCGATCGGTTCGGTGGCCGCGCTGACCGACGAGGCGCTGCTCGCCCGGCTCAACCGGCCCTTCCTGCCGTACTACGAGGACGTGCTGATTCCCCGGCTCGCCGCGGGCGGGCACCAGGTGATCGGCATCAGCGCCACCTACCAGTGGCAGCTGCCGTTCGCGCTGTGGATCGCCCGACTCGTCCGGCAGGCCTGCCCGGACGTCTTCCTCATCGCGGGGGGCACGGAGATCTCCGACGTCTGGAAGTGCGCCAGCAAACCCGAGTACGTCTTCCAGGTGCTCGCCGACTTCGACGCGATAGTGGTCGGCGAGGGGGAGAGCGCGTACACGGAGATCCTGGACGCGGTGGCGGCCGGCACCCTGCCGGCCGGGCACCCCAACGTCCGGCTGCACCCCAAGTACGGCCGCCAACGTCACCTGCCGCTGCGCTACGAACGCCTGGCGCAGGTGCCGGTGCCGGACTTCTCCGGCCTGCCCTGGGACCTCTACCTCAGCCCGGAGCGGTTCGTCTACTACTCGCCGACCCGGGGCTGCTACTGGAACAAGTGCACGTTCTGCGACTACGGACTGAACACCGACGGCCCCACCAGCCCATGGCGGCAGGACACGGTGGCCACCATGGTCGCGGACGTCACCGAGCTGTCGAAGTTCGCCAAGTTCATCTACTTCTCCGTCGACGTGCTCGCCCCCGCGACCATCCTGCGCTTCGCCGAGCAGGTCGTCGAGCGAGGGCTGGACTTCCGCTGGGGTGCTGAGATCCGGCTGGAGAAGTACTGGTCCGACGAGCGCTGCGAACTGCTGCGGCGCAGCGGCTGCGTGGCCATCTCGGTCGGCTTCGAGTCCGGTAACCAACGCATCCTCGACCTGATCGACAAGGGCACCAAACCCGAACAGGTACGCCGCACCATGACCGCGATGACCAAGGCCAACATCGGCGTGCAGATGATGGGCTTCACCGGTTTCCCCACCGAGACCCGCGAAGAGGCGCTGGACAGCGTCACCTTCCTGCGCGACAACCCGGACCTGTGGACCCTCGGCGGGCTCGGTGACTTCATGCTGACCCCGGGCGCCATCGTCGCCAAGGAACCCGAACGGTTCGGCATCACCAACGTGCGGCCGGTGGAAGGCTCCGACATCGTCCGGATGCTCAAGTACGACGAGCCGGTGACCGAGGCGGCCCAGGCCGAGGTCGCCCAGGCCAAGGCGGGCCTGAACCCGGGGCACTACCACCGCCCGTGGCTGGGCAGCACCGACACCCCGCACACGTTCTTCTACCACGACCGGTACGGCACTGCGGTGCGTGGCGTCCTCGCCAACGACCGGGTCCGGCACGACACCGACGACCAGACCGAGTTCCTCGCCAACGGCTCCTTCGTCGACCGCGACGACGAACAGGTCTGGGAGGCGTACCGGCGGATCCGCTCCGACGAGCAGGACGGCGTCCCCGGCGAGCTGCCGGCCGACCGGCACCTGTTCCGCCGGATCGACGGTCAGGTGTTCGCACTCAACCGCAGCAGCCGGCTGTTCCTGGACCTCTTCAGCGCGCCGCTCACCCTCGCCGAGGCGCAGCGTCGGCTCTGGATCGTCGAACCGACAGTCGCGGACCGGGTCTGGCGGACCTTCATCGGGCAGCGGCTGATCCGCCGGCATCGGCTCCCCGCCGAGCCGGCGCGGTGAGCCGACCGCCCGGCCGGGGATTCCCGCTAGGCGCCCGGCCGGTCGTCAGCCAGGTAGTTCAGGTCGTACGTCGTGATCCGTCCCGACCCCGACGCCAGCAGGCGCAAGCGGCCAGTCGGCTCGGGGAAGAGCGCGACATGTGACGGCTTGTAGCCCTGCCACACCCGCCACAACAGCTGCTTGGACTCCCAGTGCCAGACCCCGACCCAGCCCGCGTCGTTGCCGATCACGATGAGAATTTCACCCGCCACCTCGGCGAGATTGACGGCGGTGGGATAGCCGGCGTCGTACGGAAGAGCCCTGACGTGTCTGATCTCCAGGCCGGTCTGGGTCGCCTCGATTTCGATCAACTCGAACGCCGTGACAAGCCTCGCCCCCCTGGGTGTCTCGTATGTCGCTACCGCGCCAACGCGTCGAAAGTCGTGGTAGTCGGAAGCGGGGCTGTGCAGCTTGAGCACTTCACCGCTCCTGCCGTCCCAGAAGTGCAGGATCCCTTCCGTGCTGGCCGCGACGACCACCGTTCGCTGGCCCACTCGGATGAGCTGCGTCAGCCGGGCACCCGCCGGCCCGTACCTGGGCTGCGTCTGACTTATCGGCAGCAGCGTGACCGACGGCCGGAACGTCCGGGAGTTGGGCTTGCCCGTCCACACTTCCACGACCGGCTCGGTCGGTGATCCGGCGGCCATGACCAGCTCGTCGCCGAACTCGTCGAGCGCCAGGTTCGCGACGGTCATTCGGGGCAGGGGAAAGCTGATGGCGGGTCGCCGGCCGTCGACGTCCACCACGTGGACGTGCCCACTTTCGACCAGGCCGAGGAGGCTACGTCGGCGGTCAGAACGTACGGTGACCGCGTCGAAGGGGCCCGCCGGGATCGTGGCCAGCGGTTCACCGGTGGCCACCTCGCCGACGGTGGTTACGCCGGTGCCGTCCTGCCACACGATCAGCGATCGACCACCGTTGGGCGGGAGCGCGCGGATCACCACCCCAGCCGTCTCGGCGTGGGTAGCCGTCATGGCATCGGTCAACCAATCGCAGTCCCACAGCCTGGTGAAACCGGTGCGCCCACCGCTCGCGAGCACCGATCGGCCGGCGACCTGGGCGGTGGCCAGGACGGTCGTGTCGGAGTAGTGGCCGATCAGAGCACCGGAACTGGTGCCGTCTTGGGGGTCGAAAAGGGGGATCGTGAGGCCCTCGCGCGCCAGTGCGAGCCGGTTGACGCCGCGCACCTTGACGAACGTCAGATCGTGGATCCAGCCGCGGATCTGTTGCCGCCATCGAAGCTGCCCACTGCTGACGTCGAACAGCTGAACAACCCCCTTGCTGTCACCGCTCGCGACCACGACTGTGTGTCCGTGCCTGCCGAGCACCACCGAGTTCACCCAGTCTCGGTGCCCCTTGATCACCCGGGTGCACGCCCCGGTCGCCAGATCCCACAGCCGCACGGTCAGGTCACTACCGCCGGCTGAGGCCAGGATCGGGCCGTCGGTCAGGTCCAGCACGGCCAGACCGCGGACCCCACCCGTGTGTCCCGGCAACTCTCTGATCCGGGTGGACGAGGCGGGATCCCAGATCCACAGGCGACCCTCGGCACCACCGGTGATCAGCCGGGTCTGACCCTGAAGTGTGCAGAACGCCAGGCTGCTGACGCCAGCGGAGTTCACGCTGATCGTGTGGAGGCGTTCCCCGGTCGCCGGGTTCCAGAGTCGTACCGTGCCGTCAGCGCTTCCGGAGGCCAGCACCGCCTGCCCGGCGATGGATCCGAAGGCCAGTTGTTCCACGCCTCGGCTGTGGCCGGGGAGCGTCCTCAGGTACTGCCCGGTGGCCGACTCGGCGATGCGGATGGTCGCGTCAGTGCCACCGGTAGCCACAATCTGCCGGCCGTCGGCCTCCCCGAAGGCGATGGCCTGCACCCGGCCTCGGTGGCCCGGCAGCCGGCGGTGAAAGTGCGCACTCGGTCCCTTGCTCCACAGTCCCTTCCAGGGCAGCCCCGCGGGTGAGTCCAGGAGCGACACGGCGGTTGGCTCGTCACGCAGGGCGACGGCCTGCAGGAGCGCGGCCCGCTGGACCGGGGAGGCGTTGGCCATCTCGTCGGCCGCCCGCCAGTACAGCCGGCACAGCACATGGTCGGTGAAGTCGACGGTGCCCAGCACCTGCAGCAGGCGCAGCGGCTCGGCGTGGTAGAGAAAGTGCGGGTCGGCGACCAACTCGCCGAGTCGTCCGGCGGCAGCGGCATGGGCCGCGAGGTGACGACGCAGGTAGGGGCTCGCCTCGTCCCAGCGGCGTCCGCCAGCGTGCACGAGCGCGACGAGAGACGACGTGATCGTGCTCTGCACGGCCGTGACGTCGGCATGGCTCCGCAGGTGGTCGTTGTACGACTGGTGGTACAGCCGGTAGACGGTCTGTTCGTCCTCGCCGGACTCGATGATGTGGGCGCCCGCATGAGCGAGAATCCAGGAAATGTCGGCCGCCCGATAGTCCGCCCCTCGGCTCCGGTCGCGGAGCGCGTTGGCCAAGGTCAGCCAGATCTGCCGCCGCGGCAGACCGTGACCCTGCGCCCACGCGAGCGGAAGCAGTAACTCCCGCACCCTCCTGGCATCGTCACCGTAACGCTGCAGGTCGGCGGCGAAGGCCTCGCCCACGCCACCGGTGAGCAGCTGCTTCCCGCCGGCACTCGTGAAATCGACGATCCGGCCGCTGTGCGCCACCGCACTGCTGATCAGACGTCCGAAAAGGAAGACACCGCCGCTGTGTTCGGCGATCGTCTGAGCCGCGATGCCGGCGGCGGGCGTGTCCTGCCGGTAGGCGGAACCGGGCTCAAGCAGCAGCCGTCGTCGCACGTACTCGGCAACGGCGTCGACGGCCCCGGGATCGTCGTCGAGCTGAACGACGGTCTCCGGTGCGAGGACCTCAACGAGCCCTCGCGCCTGAAGCGCTTCCCGCTCCTCGGCCTCGTCCCGATTCGCCCGGTGCGGCCGCGTGCCGACCATGACTTTCACGAACGGCAGCTCGGACAGCGGCCGTAGCAGGTCGGTGACGATCAGCCACTGGTCGACGGCCTGGGCCTCATCGAGCGCGTCAAGCATGATCGTCAGCGGGGTCCGGAGCCGGCCGACCGCGGCGACGAGTCGGCCGGGGAAACTCCAGCCTCCGATCGGACTCGGGAGGTCCAGGGCGTCGGCCAGGTCCTGAAGGCAGTCGAGCAGGGTCTTGTTCTTGGCGTGCAGGCCGACGTCTATGGCACCGACACCCGGGTCGGTGTCATCCTGGCACTCCGGATCAAACGCCTTGGCCCTGACGGCCACACCCCGCCAGTACGGGTCCGACAGCACCGCCAACCGGCCCAGGAGTGCAGACTTGCCCGAGCCGGGCGAGCCCGTCACCACGAGCATCCCGTTCGGCCTGGTCCGCAGCCAGCCGACGATCGCCAGCAGGGGATCGCGTCGGCCGGCGAAGTGCCAGCCATCGTCGGCGGGCAGGTCGATTCCCCGGTACTTGAGGACGAAGTGCTGGGCGGCACGGCTCGACAGCGCTCTCCGCCGCCACTGTTTGGTCGGCACACTGCCGTCCAGGGACACGGCGTTGTAGTGCGGGTTCGGCAACCGCACTGATCCCACCATGTCGTGCTGCGGCGCCTGGCTCAGGCCCAACTCGTCGAACCGGGCGGTGACCGCGTCGACGATGTCCATCGTGTAGACGTACCGGTCGTTCTCAGTCCACCAGGTGTCGTCGCGGAGCACCAGGGCGAGCGCGGTGGTGAATGCCGCCTCTCTGGCCGGCTGGTCGTGATCGGCTGATCCGATCACCGCCAGGCTGGGCTTGCTGCGCGGGTCCGCGAAGGTGTACCGCTGGAGTTCCGCACGGAACGCCGCGGCGATGTCCTGCACGCCACCGGCCGCGCTGCACGCGTCGATGAGCAGGAGGATCTGTTTCACCTTCTTCGCGGCGAGCAACTGTCCCAGCGTCCGGCCGGCCACCGCGTTGTCGTCGCGCGGACGCATCGGCGTTTCCCGCGACCAGAGGTAGAGATGGTCGCCGTGCGTGCTGCCATGACCCGCCCAGTACAGCACCACAAGCTCGTCCGAACTGGGTATCCATTCGCCCAACGCTCGCCGGATCGCCGGCTCGGAACCATCACGGGCCAGGTCGAACGGGTCGACGGTCAGACCGAATCTGCCGAACTCGGCGACCACCGCCGCGACGGCGGGGCGCAGAATCCGCAGCGGAGCCACATGATCGAACTCGTCGATGACGACCGAGGCGATGCATCCGTTCCCCGTCGCAGCGACTTCCTTCGCGGACATGCGCCGTCCTCGACAGATGATGGTGGGACAGGCGGCCAGAATAGTTGAGTGCGGTGGGGGCGTGCATCGCGCGAAAGGCGACAGGTCGGCATAATCGGTCGATGGGACATGACCTCGTGGTCGTCGTGCCCGGGCTGATGGGCAGCGTGTTACGCGACGATCAGCGAGAGGTGTGGAACAGGTCGGCCCCGAGTGTGTGGGCCGGTCTCACGCACCACCGCGAGATGCTGCACCTGCTGCGGTTGCCGGAGGGCATAGGCGACGGTGAGCCTGAGGGCCCGCACCGGCTGGAACCCTGTGGCCTGGTGCAGGGGTGGCACGTCCTGCCAGGGTTGTGGGCCGGCGCCGGCTACCACCGGCTGCTGCGTCGCCTGTCCCGCCTGCCCGCGCCGCAGCGTGTGGTCGCCTTCGCGTACGACTGGCGCCTGTCTGTTGCCCACAACGCTGCCAAGCTCGCGGTGCGGGTGCAGCGTGAGCTGGAACGGTGGCGCTCCGAGCCGGGAGAACACGAGGCCAAGGTGACTCTCGTCTGCCACTCGATGGGTGGCCTCATCGCCGCCACCTTCGCCGCCGGGGTGGGCCGAGAGATCACTCGTCGGGTGATCACCATCGGCACCCCGTTCAGCGGTTCGGTCAAGGCGGTACGCGCCTTCACGGGCCACCTCGCGCCCGCTGTGCCGCGACTCAACGACACTCTCGCCGAGCTGGCGTCGAGCTTTCCGTCGGTCGCCGACCTGTTGCCGACGTACCGCTGTGTGCGTGGCGACGACGGACGGAAGCGCCTGGACCAGGTGGATGTCCCGACACTGACCGGCAGAGTGAGGTGGCGGCCCCGCCCGTGGCAGGGCGAGGGACCGGCGAGCGGCGGGCCGACGATGATTCACTTCGGCGGGCGCCGGCAGCCGACGGATCTGAGTCTTACCTTCGACGCGACCGGCGTCACCTACCACCCGGACCTCCCCGACCTCGATGTGTCGGCGTTGGCCGGGGATGGCACCGTCGCCCCGTTCTCCTGCCTGCCGGCCGGGCATGATTCGACTGACAAGGCGACGTACTGGCCGGTGCGGCACTCCGGCTTGCAGAGCGACCCTCGCGTGCTGGATCATCTCGTCGATGCCGTCAACGGGATAGACCTCGGCGCCGCGCTCGGCCCCGAACCGGAGCTGAGCCTGACACTCCCCGAGGTGGTGCGGCCGGGCGTGCCCTGCCCCATCCATGTCACCGCCGATGTCGAGGACCTGCCGTTGCGGCTGCACATCGAAGACCTGCACGGCCGGCCACTCGGTCCGCCGACGGCACTGCGGCTGGCCGGGGACGGTTACCACGCCGCCCCGGTGTTGCCGGGCGGGGTCTGGCACGTGTCGGTCCGGACCTCGGGGATCTCACCAGCGACCGAGGTCGGCGACATCGTCGTGGCGGCCGGCTAGCTCAGCTTCGTCCATCGAGCCGGCGTGACGCTGGAACAAAACTCCAGCACTCGTGCGCCTTCCGGGGCGCGAGAGCCCGCGCCTTCCGGAACTGGTCCTTGGTCATACCGGGCTCCCTGTCCTGCCACCGCGACAGGTGGAGTATCTATTTCCGCTCTTCCCGGACGGTGTCAACAACGGCCGCGACATCGTCGCGTTCTTCTCGCACGACGGAATGCCTCTGTCGTAAACAAGACACACGAACATCGGCCCCGGCGAGCTGAGCGGAAATCGGTTGGCCGACGTATTGATTGGCGTACCGGAGCAGCGCGATGCCGGCCTGGCGGAAGGTCTCATCTTCCCATCGGGCGCCTCGGCCGGTCACTGAGGACAGACGCCGGAGACACCCGGGCCGAGCTGGGCTTCGTCGTCCACAAGGGCCGTCCAGGCCACCATCGTCGATCGGCGTACGTCATGCCCGAAGCGTCGGATGAAGCTCCTACCACCCATCCGTCCGATGTGGTAACTCGGCTCGGACGCGACGACCGTGCGTTGATTGACGGTGAACGTTCGGGTGTCTTTGCCGACTGTCCATCTTGGTATGGTCGAGCCCAATCCTGGGGGGAACGATGCCGGAAACCGAACTTGTCAGATTTGTTGTCCGTGACGGCACCTCGGTCATTGTCGAGGTGGAGGAGGAGCGCCGGGGCTCGACTCCCGCCGGCAGGCGGGTGAATGGCGTCCGGGAGGCGCGGGAATTCTTCGAGGTGAATCTGACCCATATCCGCGATGCGGCCGAAGCCGTCCTCGCCGACCTGCGCAGAGCGTCCAGCCCCGACGAGATCAAGATCGGATTCGGGGTGAAGTTGACGACCGAGGTGGGCGCGGTGATCGCCCGTTCCGCGGTGGAGGGCAACATCTCGGTTGAGCTGCTCTGGCGCCGCGACGACTCCACGGACACCCGCACGCCATGACCGGTGTGGATGAGGCGTGGCGCTTGGAGGTGACCGGCGCCAGCACGGGGTGCGGCTTCGCCGTCACACCCACCCGCGCGCTCACCTGCGCCCACCTCATCGCACCCGGCCAACGGCAGTGCCGGGTCGCCTCGCTGCCCGGCATCCGTGCGGTGGACGTGCCCAGTGCCTTTGACAGCGGCGTCAACCCGGTTCCGGACGTTGCCACGATCGACATCACTGGTCATCCGGCGGACGCCGTCGCGCCGATGGGGCCGGCAACCCGACCCGCTCCGGGAACGATCCTCGACCTCTTCGGGCTTCCGGACCGCGGCCAGGAAGGCCGCCGCAGTCAGGCGCGCGTCTCAGGCCCGAGTCGCACCGGCGAATGGCTCCAGATCGACGCCGTCCACGGCCACACGGCATGGGTCGAGCCCGGGTTCAGTGGCGGTGCCGCCACGGACGCTGCCACGGGACTCGTCGTCGGCATGGTCGTCAGCGCGGACAGGTCGCTCGCGGAGCGATCCGCCTGGATCATTCCCAACGACACCATCGTCGGGAGCGCGCCGTGGCTCGCCGCTGTGCTCGCCGACCCGCTCGCCGGAGACCCCGACCACGTCGCCGTGCTGCGGTCCCTCGACGCCCGGCGCTACACCGCGGCTCTCGACCGCCTCCCCGATCTGCACAGCAGGCACCGCCGCAGCTCGGATCTGTACTACTACTGGGCACTCGTGCTGCTCCAAGGTGTCCGCCCGGCGAACCACTCCGGCGAGGTCATCGACGGCATCGAGCGGCTGCTGGGCGAGGCGTGCCGCCTCGACCCGGGCTCGGCACACGCGAAGGCGCTCCTGGCGCTGGTCCGTGAGGACTACTACGGCCTGCGCAGCCTGCCGGTGTCAGGTCGCGACGGCCACTACGACCCGGCCACAAGCCACGTGTCGACCGGCCACGCGATCGAAATCGTCAGCCACGTCCCGGCGACGGAGTGTCTGACCTGGCGCAACCTCTATCGGCGATCCATGGGATGAGTGGCATGACACAGAACCACACGACGCAGAACCCCACCCGGCAAGAGTTGGTACACAAGTACTTCAATCTGGTGCCGCAGAAGCCCTCGTACGTCGGGGCCCTGATCGCGCTCGGCGGCGGCGGCCTGCTCCTGGTCGTCGGCCTGTTGTCGCTCGTCGGTGCCTCCGCCGACAGCGGCCTGGCTGGTCTGGCATGTCTTGGCTGCCTGGGCATCCTCGGCGGTGGTGCCGCCGTCGTCTTCGGTGGGATCAAGCTCGCCGGGACGTACTCGGCCTACAACTCGGCGGTCGCCGCGGCCTATCCCCGCGCCACCGACAGCCAGATGGACGGCTGGCTGCAGGAGGGTGAGAACTACGCGGCGGACGCCGGTCGTCGGCGGTTGAACCGGCACCCGGGCGAAGTCACCCTCAAGTGGGGCGAGAACCTCCTGGTCTTCCACGGTCTGCCGCCGGAGATCCCGTACCAGATCGCTCGTGGTGCTGACGGCGTCCTGCGCGCCTCGCTCTACAAGATCCTGGTGGTCTACCTGTCGAACTATCGGCTCCTGACCTACGAGTCCATCCTCGACATGCGGACCGGCGCGACGGTCAGCGACGCGACGAAGGAATACCACCTGCAGAGTGTGGACGGCCTGGAGACCGCCAGTGACCGGGTGAACTTCTTCCTCCCGCCGGCGAACCAGGCGCCGCCCCCCGGCCAGCCGATGCCGCAGAACCCGACGGCGATCCCGATCGCCACCGCCACCGGGAGCATCGTGCACGTGACCGGCAGGCAGACGCTGCGGCTCATGGTCGCCGGACGACCCGCCATCGAGCTGGTGATGGGTATCTCCGCCACCGACCAGCTCCACATCGAGGGTGTCTCGGGCTCGACCACCGAGGGCATGATCCATACCCTTCGGGAATACCTACGCCGTCACAACGGCGGCATCTCGGGGCAGACGAGCATGCCCAGCAGCCTCCCGCCGCTGCCACCGCTCGGCCCGGAGTGACGCCGACGACGTCGGCGCGGTGACCACGAAGGTCGACGACGCTGGGGTCAGCCGTGCCGGTGGCGCGCTGGTCCCGGTGTCGTGTGGGTATCGCCCGATGCACCGTGGGTCGCGGGAGACACCACCTGACGCAGCGCGGACACGGTGAGCTGACCGAGGCTCGGCACCTGGACCGCCCCGAGCTGCCCCTGGTCACCGACCAGCACCACCGGGCATCCGGCGGCGACCGCGCTGGCAACACCCGTGGGGGAGTCCTCGACGACGGCGCAACGGCCGGGCGGCAGACCCAGCCGCCGTGCCGCCAACAGGTACGGGTCGGGGGCGGGCTTCGTCCGCTTCACGTCGTCGCCGCAGACCACCACGTCGAAGCGGGGAGCACCGGGATGACCAAGCAGAGCGTCGAGGATGTACCGGCTGCTCGACGTGACGAGCCCGACGGGCACACCGTCCGCCCGCAGCGCCGTGATCAGGCGTACGCCGTCGGCCTGCCAGCTCGTCGCCCGGTCACGGTAGAGCTGCCGCACCGCCGCCTCGACCTCCGCCACATCTGCCGCCGGGTCCCACTCGGACCAGCCGATCCGGCGGTGGATCGTCGTGATGGCCTCCAGCGCGGTGAGGCCGAGCAGGCCGTCAGTCGCCCCGGCCGGAACGGGCTGTCGCCCGTTGATCAGGGCTACGAAAGCGGACCGCCAGATTGGCGCGGTATCGACCAGGGTGCCGTCGAGGTCGAACAGCACTGCCCACTCATCCATGCCGGTCATGCTGCTCCTCGGTAGGCCACGAATCAACGCGCCATCCTGGCTGGGCCAGGATGCTGGCCGATACGATCGGCGAACCGCTTTCCCGACGGAGGATGTGCTGATGTACCGGGTCGAGCAAGCGATCGCCTTCGTTCTCGACCGGGCGAAGGCCGACCCCGTCGGACTTGCCTTCCTGGTCGGGGAGCGGTTGATGCTGACCTGCGCGCACGTGGTGAATGTGGCGCTGGGCCGTCCCGCCCGACAGGTGGAAAGAGTTCCGAAGAACAGCCGCGTCTCGCTGCATTTCGCTCTGCTGGGGGCGTCGAACAGTTGGATCGAACGCAGCGCCGAGGTGGTGGCGTGGTTGCCGACCGGTGACGACTTCGACGTGGCTGACGTCGCGGTGCTCAGGCTCGGCGAGGGCCTTGCCGGCAGTGGCGCGGAACCGCTTCGCATCCGGGCGGACCTGAAGGACCGTTACAACGTGCCGGTGCAGATGTGGGGGCCCGGCCAGGGGCGTGACCTGGGCAGGCATGTGCAGGGCCGGTTGCTCGGCGCGGTCGGCAGACACCGGTTGCAGGTCGACGAGGTGGTGCACCGGGTCTTTCGGGTTCAGCGCGGGTTCAGCGGAGGGCCGGTCTGGGATCCCGCCACCTCCGCGGTGTTCGGCATGCTCCAGGCGATCACCACCGACGACTCGGCCGAGGTGCTCGTGCTCGACGGCGCCTTGCTGGAGCGAGCGTTGGCAGCGGTCGCCACCGCGCGACCCGGTCTGGTGCTGATACACGACCATGGCGAGGTCCATTACGACGGCACGCAATACACCCTGCGCCAACGGCGTGTGCTGCACCACGGCGGCACCGCCCCGCGCGCGAAGTACGAGATGAAAGTGTCAGTGCAGCGCTTTCTCAACGACGAGGCCGTTCGTAATCTGCGCCACCACGCGCAGCACCCACTCAGTGTTGACGACCCTGTTCGTGACATCGGCCTACGGGCCTGGTGCGTTTTCGACGGTGAATCCCATCCGATGGATGCCAAGCCGACAAAGGTGCGGCACGAGGAGATCAACTTCGACCTCTGTTTTCCGGCGTCGAAACTGCTGACCCCGGGGCAGCAGGTTGTCGTCGAGTACACGTACCGCGTCAGTGACGAGATCTGGGGGCAGTGGTACAAGCGCAACATCAAGCCGAACACCGACCGGTTGTCGGTGGAGGCGCACCTGCCGACCGAGTTGGAGCCGGAGTGCTGGGGCGTGACCTCGCTGCCGTCGGAGACGGACCTCGAACCGTTGCCGGACGTCCAGATACGGGTCGAGGATGACCACACCATCTACTCCTGGGACCGAACCGCAGAGGAGGACGACCTCGCCGAGGAGCGTCGCATCCGGCTGGACTGGTTCTTCTGGAAGCGCATCCCGGACAGCAGTGTCTGCGCCGACGCGCCGAGCGTCCTTCGGCAGTTCGGCATCAGGCAGCTGCGGGGCGCGGCACGCGGGCGACGGGCGTCGGAGCTGCCGGTCAAGACGCGGGAGATCAACTTCGACTCACCGAGCGACCGGCTACTGGCCGGGCGGGTGCTCGCGCACCTGCGCCGCGTCGCCGGATGGGTCAACCGGTACCACTCGTTCAAGCCCGAGGTGAGTATGGGGATCGCCGCCCCTCAGCTCGGCATGGCCTACGCCATCGCGATCGTCAAGGTGCCAGGTTCACGGGACTACATCGAGCTGATCAACCCGAGCGTGCTGGAGCGGACCGACGAGGAGGTCCGCGACTATGAGGGATGCCTGAGCTTCTTCGACGTCCGCGGCATCGTTCAACGGCCCTACGGTCTTCGCGTACGCCATCGGACCGCAGCGGGCGACCTGCGAGACGTCGTACTCACGGGAGGGCTCGCCCGCAGCGTCGCTCACGAGATCGACCACCTGAACGGCAAGGTCTACACCGACGCTGACCGCATGCCCGAGGGCGAGGAGCCTGTCGACGTCCCCCGTTACCGTCGGCTGCGGGAGGAGGGCGCGTTCACCGCGCCGGTGCCCCCGACGCAGTTGAGGTGGCAGCAGCCAGGGGCTCACTCCGCCGCCAGGTGACGTTCACGGTGAACGTCGCCTCGGTGGTTCCCTTGGTGAAGATGAGACCGGTCTCTCCGCCGATGGCCAGGCCGAGTTCGACGGAGATCTCATCCGGCGCCGCCGCCGACCGCAGCCGGCCGATGACGGTACGCAACGCGGGCAGCACCCTCTCCAGCGACGCGGTCAACGTGGTCGCCGCCCACTGGCCCCGGCCGTCGTCCGCCGCGGCGAGTTCGATCCCCGCGAGGTCGCGGCGGTCCACCTCCACCTCCACGTATTCATCGCTACCCTCGGCGACCGGAACCTTGAGCAGCACAGTGCTCATGCACTCTCCCCGGGTTTGATGTCACGAACCGTGTCTGTCGTCTGAGCAATGTGTAGCAGTTGATCGCCCGTCAGCGGAAGGCGAACGGGTCGCGGCCGGTGCGCCGGGGGCGATCCCGGTCCACGGTGCTGGCGCGGACGCACCGCGTTGGTCAGACTTGAGCTCGATGGGGGGACGGGCGATGGACACCTCCGCTCAGGACGAGGCCGCTGCGGCGTTCGTCCGGGAGCTCGCGTACTGGCGCCGCTACCGCGCGATGTCCAAGAAGACGCTCGCCGGCCGGATCGGGTTCGACCCCTCGTACGTCAGCCACATGGAGAGCGGGCGGCATCAGCCCACAGAGGAGTTCGCCCGCCGTGTCGAGGCGGTGTTGGAGACCGGGAACCGCGTGTGGCAGCGGTACGTCGTCTTCGCCGGCACCAGACGGCAGCGTGGTCTGAGCCTGGCTCCCGCTCCTACCGCGATCGCGCCGCCGGCTGGCCCGCACCTGGTGATCGAGGAAGAGTTGGCCTCCCTCGCCCTCGTCGACGGCTGGTACGAGTGCCGGATCTGGCGGCACCTGCACAGCGTCGGCACCGAGCCGATCACCCGGCACACGGTGCAGATCGACATCGACCGGTTCCCCGACGACCCCGAACGATCCATGGCGTTTCACGCCCGCCATCCGCTCAGCACCGACGAGGTCGACTTCCGGGCCTCGATCGGCGTCGACCAGCCGGAACCCATGAAGTGGAAGGTCACCCGCAGCCGAAACGCCTTCCTGAAGATCGTTCTTCTGTTCGGCAGCGACGGGGTTCCCTACCCGCTCTATCCTGGTCAGCGCACGTTGATCCACTACGCCTACCGGGTGCCGGAGTGGAAGTTCGGCGACTGGCTCCAGCGCGACATCCGGCTGCCCACGCGGCGACTGAACATCAGGCTCTCGTTCCCCTCCTCCAGCCATCCTGCGGTCTGGGGCAGCGAGACATCCTTCACCACCGATGTGACGACCGACGTGACTCCGTCTTCCCGAGAGCGCGACGGTCTGGTCGAGTACGAGTGGGAGGTGCCCCGGCCCCGACTACGCGCCCAGTACCGGCTGAACTGGCGCTACCCCGATCTGAGTCTGCGGTGACCGGAGCGACGCGCCCGCGCGCAATGCGCGGGGTCAGCCCTCGCCGGGGCGGACCAACCCGCTCTCGTACGCGATGACCACGAGCTGGGCGCGGTCACGGGCGTTCAGCTTGTGCAGCAGGCGACTCACGTAGGTGCGGGCGGTGTCCGGGCTGAGGTGCAGGGCCGCCCCGATCTCCACATTCGACCGGCCGGTGCCGACCTGTGCCAGCACGTCGCGTTCCCGCCCGGTGAGCCCGGTCAGCCGGGCCGGGTCCGCGACGGGGGTGCGGGCCGCCGCGGCGATCACCCGCCGGGTCACCGCCGGTGACAGCAGCGCGTCCCCGCCGGCCACCACGCGGACCGCGTCCCGCAGGGCGTCGGGCGGGGTGTCCTTGAGCAGGAAGCCGGCCGCGCCGGCGCGAATGGCCTCGAAGAGGTACTCGTCGTCGTCGAAGGTGGTCAACATGACCACCCGGACGTCGGCCAGCGTCGGGTCGGTGAGGATGCGCCGGGTTGCCTCGATACCGTCGCCGCCGGGCATCCGGACGTCCATCAGCACCACGTCGGGCCGGTGCTCGCGAACGACCGCCAGGCCCACTCGGCCGTCGCCGGCTTCGCCGACCACGGTGATGTCCGCGGCGCGTTCCAGCAACGCGCGGAGCCCGGTGCGCACCAGGTGCTGGTCATCGACGAGGACGACGCGTACGTCGCTCATGCGGGGACCCCGGCCAGCGGTAGGTGGACCGAGACGCGGAAGCCGCCCTCGGCGGTCTCGCCGGCGGCGAAGGTTCCGCCGAGCAGGGCAACCCGCTCCGACATGCCGCGCAGCCCCTGACCCGTCTCCACCCCGGCGGCGCCGGGAGATCCCCGGCCGTCGTCGACGACCTCCGCCGACAGCCGGGCCGGGGTGGCCCGGATCGTCACCGTGGCGCGGGTGGCGTGGGCGTGGCGCAGCACATTGGTCAGGGCCTCCTGCACGATCCGGTAGACGGTGCTGCCGACCACCGTGGGCAGGGCGTCGACAGGACCGTCGAGACGCAGCTCGACCGCCAGCCCACCACTGCGCACGCCCTCGACGAGCGGGCCCAACTGGGTGAGACCGGGGGCCGGCTCGCGCGGTCCGGGTTCGCGGCGCAGCGTGCCCAGCGTGGCCCGCAGCTCGGCCATGGCGCTGCCACTCACCGCGTGGATCGCGGCCAGAGCGGCCTCGGCCTGTCCGGGCTCGGCATCGGCAAGGGCCTCCCGGGCCACCGCCGACTGCAGGGTGACCACCGACATCGTGTGTCCGAGCGTGTCGTGCACCTCCCGGGCGATGCGCAGCCGCTCGGCCTCGACCTGCCGGGCGGCCTCCCGACGGCGTTCCTCGGCCGCCGAGGCGGCCTGCCGGGCCAACGCGGCCCGTAGCGAACGCCGGTTGCGCACGGCGTCACCGAGAGCGATGACGGCGAGCATCAGGGCCGCCTCGGAGCCGAGACCAGCACCGATCACGACGGAGATGTCGTCTCCCTCGATGAGCCGGGCGGCCACCGAGACGGCCAGCAGGCCCCCGCCGACAGCGGCGGCCGGCTGCACCCGACCCCGCTGGGCGGCCAGGTAGAGGATGGCGGCGGCCGGGGCGGCCACGCCGACCGGCGGCAGCTCCAGCGCGTAGTAGCCGAGGATGCCGGCTGCGGTCGCCAGCAGCGCCGGAACCGTCCAACGCCGGGCCACCAGCAGCAGGGTGGCCCACCCGGCCCCGAATCCGCCGGCCAACGCCGCCTGGGCGGCGGACGCGTCCTCGGTCACCACCGCCGCCGTCACCAGGCTCAGGATGGCGACAGCGAGCAGCGCCTCGGTTCGGGTGGGTGAGGTGGCCGGCACGTCCGTGAGCCTAAGTCGGTGCGGACCCGCGCCGCTGCCGTCCGCAGGCAACACCCCCACCCCGCCAGGTACGTCGAGAAGCGATGCCAGCTCGCGCGGCTGCGCGGCAGACGGTGCCGAGTCGGCGACCTAGCGTCGAGGGCGACATCACCGATCGTGCCCACCAGGGCCCGGAAATGACGGAGAAGTGCCGCTGTGTCCCGTATCAAGCTGACGTGGATCGTGCTCATCGTGCTCGTCTGGGCGGCGATGATGTCCTTTGGTGGGGTCGCGGCCGAGACCGTGATGCTCTACCCGAACATCTTCGGTGACGCGCCCGCCTCGCTGGACCGGGCCCGCGAGTTCCTGGTCGCCGGCGGCCCGAGCGACTACTTCCCACCGCTGGGCGCCTCGGTCGTGCTGACCAGCCTCGCCGCGACCGCCCTCACCTGGCGCAATCGGCGACTGCGGTGGTACGTCGCGGCAGCCGCGGTGGTCTTCATCGCCTGCGAGTTCCTGTTCTCCGTGGTGTTCTTCTGGCCGCGCAACGAGATCATGTTCGTCGACCCGGTCGGCACGCACTCCCCGGAGTATCTGCGCCAGGTCGCCGAGGAGTTCGTCGCCGGCCACTGGGTACGCCTCGCCGGTGGCGCGGTGACCTCCGCGCTGGCGTTCACCGCCCTGCTGCGTTTCGCCCGGGAGACGGCACCGGTACGGGGCGAGCGATGAGCGCCGCGCGGCGTACTCTCGGGTTCTCGTGGCCGGCCCTGGTCGGGCTCGCCGCGTTGGCCGTACCGCGGGTGATCCTGCACGACCTGCGCGTCGTGGAGGGAGGGCGGCCAGCCGCCGTGCTGCTCGCGGTCGTACCCCTGATCTGTTGGGTGGCCGTCGTGCTGTGGCGGCGTCCGCCGCGTCCGTTCCTGACGGTGGTGGTGATCGGGGCGGTCCACGGTGTTCTTCTCGCGGTTGGTCACCAGGTGCTGTGGGACGAGGCGTTCGGCGCGACCGAGCCGAGACTCGGCACCGTCGACCCTCGGGCGCAGGAAGCGATCCTTCGGGTGGCGGCGGTGTTCTCCAGTCTCGTCACCGGGGTGCTCACCGGGGTGGTGGCCGGGGCGGTGGCGGCGGCGCTGAGTCGCTTCGTCATGGGGTCGCGGCGAGCCGCCGAGCAGCCGGTCGAGCAGACGTGGGGCGGGCCGGACGACGCGCGGGGGACTCGGCCACCGCACTGCTGACCGGTCAGAGCATCTCGGTGCGGTATTCGGGAGCCAGGTCGGCCGCGCGTCGCCGGCGCTCTGCCAGCTCGTCATCGGTGAGCTGCGGCGGCGGTGCGTCTTTACCGGCAACCACGTCGCCGACGCGGAGGAAGTATTCGTCCTGTCCCGCAGGGGTGCAGACGCACAACATGCGGGCGGGCGCGCCGGAGCTGTTGCGGAAGTTGTGCGGCGCGTTGGCCGGGATGTTCACTGTGGAACCGGCGCGGACGAGGTGCCTCTCCCCGCGGAAGGTGAACTCGATCTCGCCTTCGAGGATGGTGAACATCTCCTCGAAGTCGTGGCGGTGCGGTGGCGGTCCTCCGCCGTCGGGGATCCGCATGTCGATCAGGCAGTACTGCCCGTGGGTCTGCTCGCCGGTGACCAGCATGGCGTAGGTGCCTCCGGCGAGGGAGAGGTAGGTGGTCGCGGGGTCGTCGGGGTCGGCCACCGTCAGCGTTCGGTTCGGATCGTCGTCCGGGATGGTCGGGGTGGCCCGGTTGCGGTCGGTCATGCGGCTGTCCCTCCTGGTGTGGCTGCGCGAGGTGAACGGCGCGTGTTCCCTCGTCGCCGCGCTGCCTGGCCCTTACCCCGGATCCGGGGACTTCTCTCCTCACGAGGTGATGAACCGGCCTCGCGGCGACGGCTCGTTCGATTGTCGGGGGTGAGGCCAATCCGGTGCGCGTCCGCTGACGCAACTCCTTCCGCTGCCGCGTCGTTGGTGCGACCAGGGGCGGATGGAGGCGGTCGATGGCGGCGGGGCGGGGTGCCGGGCTGCTGCGTCCGCCGACGAGTTCGGGCCGTGCGACGTTCCTGGAACTGTTCTTCGATCTGGCGTTCGTGGTGGCCCTCACCCGGGTCTCGCAACGGTTCGCCGGACTCGGCGAGGACACCGGCTGGACGCTGGTGCTGGGGTTCGGGCGGACGCTCCTGCTCTTTCTGGCGCTCTGGCTGATCTGGTCGCACACCGCCTGGATCACCAGCCGTTACGAACCGGAGCAACCGGTCATTCAGGCCGTCGTGGTCGGCACCATGTTCGCCGGTCTGATCATGGCGGTGACGTTGCCGAGGGCGATGGAGGAGCGGGCGCTGCCGTTCGCTGCCGCGTACCTGATGGTGATGGTGGTGCGGCCGTTGGTGATCGCCGCCGCGCTGCGTGGCCATCCGCGACGGCTGGTGCCGTTCCGGCTTGCCGTGTGGGCCTCGGCGAGCGCGCCACTGTGGTTGGCCGGCGCGCTGGGTCCGGACGACCTCCGCCTGCCGCTGTGGGTTGCCGCTGTCGCTGTCGACTACGTCGCGTGGGCCCTGGGTTGGCCGCTGCCCTGGCTCGGGGCCTCGAAGGTGGCCCGGTGGCGGATCGCCGGGACGCACCTCGCTGACCGGTATCAGCAGATGTTCCTCATCGCACTCGGTGAGTCGATTCTGGTCATCGGCGTGGTTTTCAGTGGCACGGACTATGCGGCGGACCGGGCAACTGCCTTCGCTGTCGCGTTCGCGACCAGCGCGCTGCTCTGGCGAATCTATTTCCACTGCGCGGGTCTGCTCCTGACCGATGCGTTGGACCGGGTGGCCATGCCCGCTCGGCTGGGCACGGCGTTGGAACGGACGCACCTGTTGCTCGTGCTCAGCGTGCTCGTCACGGCGGTCGGCTACGAGTTGGTGATCGATGATCCGTTCGGGCGGCCGAGGCCCAATTGGCTGCCGTTCGTGGTCGGCGGTCCGATGCTCTTCCTCGTCTCCCGTGTCCGGTTGGAGTACGAGATCTTCGGGAGGGTGTCCCGGTCCCAGCCGATCGGACTGGTCGCTCTGCTGCTGTGCACGCCGGCGCTGGCCCACTGGGCGCCGATGGTCGGGCTGAGCGTGGTGGCCGGGGTGCTGGCCCTGGTCGCGCTTGTCGACGCGTGGTGGCGGCGGGGGCGACCGATGGAGGCTCCCGGGTCACCGACCGGAGGGGAGAAGCCCGACGTCGGCGATTCCGAGGCGTGACGCGGCAGCGGGCCCCGGTCAGGCACCGGCAGCTGTCCTAGTACTATTAGGCAGTAACCTGATAGTGCTAGGCAGCTGGGGGAGGGGCCATGGAGAAGCGAGGGCTCACGCCGGAGCGCCTGACCCGAGCGGGGGCGGAGCTGGCCGACGAGGTCGGCTTCGACGAGGTCACCGTCTCGGCGCTCGCCCGGCGGTGCGGCGTCAAGCTCCCCAGCCTGTACTCGCACCTGAAGAACTCAGATGACCTCAGGGTCCGCATCGCGCTGTTCGCGCTGGACGAACTCGCCGACCGGGTGGCCGATGCCGTCGCCGGTCGTGCCGGCCGGGATGCCCTGGCCGCGTTCGCCGAGGCCTACCGCGACTACGCCAGGGAGCACCCGGGCCGTTATGCCGCCGCTCGGCTCCGGCTCGATCCGGAGACGGCAGCCGCGAGCGCCGGCGTCCGGCACGCGCAGATGGCCCGGGCGATCCTGCGGGGCTACGGGTTGAACGAGCCGGACGCGACGCACGCGGTCCGCCTGCTGGGCAGCGTCTTCCACGGCTTCGTCAGCTTGGAACTGGCCGGCGGTTTCGCGCACAGCGCCCCCGACGAGCGGGAATCCTGGGACTGGATCGTGGATTCACTCGACGCGCTGCTGCGCAGCCGCAGCGGTTCCTGACGGGGTGAAGGGCCGCCCGTCCGCGCGTGGTTCGCGGCGCGGCGCGCCGATGAACACCGACATCCCTCGAAAGGCTTGAGGCAATGACCACCGATCATCGATGGACCACCCCGATCACTGCGGACCTGCTGCGCGGCGTCGTCGACCTGGAGACCACCACGCGCGGTCTGCTGCCGCATCGGCTGACCGTGCGGGCGCGCCGGCAGATCCCCGACGACCAGTTGGCCATGGCCGAGGCCCAGCCCTCCGGTGTGCGACTGGTCTTCCGGACCCGGGCCACCACCATCGAACTGGACACGCTGCCCACCAAACGGGTCTACCAGGGCTTCCCGCCGCCCGCGGACGGCGTCTACGACCTGCTGATCGACGGCCGTCTGGCCGCGCAGGCCTCGGTGTCCGGCGGCAACGTCCGGACCGTCACCGACATGTTCACCCAGACGTCGGTGCTCGCCGAAGGACCGGCCGGCACCGCTCGCTTCGCCGATCTGCCCGCAGGTGAGAAGGACGTCGAGATCTGGCTCCCGCACACGGAGATCACCGAGTTGATCGCGCTGCGCACCGACGCGCCCGTCGAGCAGAGCCCGCCCAGCCGACGCAGGACGTGGCTGCACCACGGCAGTTCCATCAGCCACGGCTCGAACGCCGGTCATCCCAGCGCCATCTGGCCGGCGCTGGCCGCCGCAGCGGGCGGCGTGGAGCTGGTCAACCTGGGGTTCGGGGGGAGCGCACTGCTCGACCCGTTCACCGCCCGCGCCATGCGGGACATTCCGGCGGACCTGATCAGCGTCAAGATCGGCATCAACATCGTCAACAGCGACGCGATGCGGCTGCGCGCCTTCACCCCCGCGGTCCACGGTTTCCTCGACACCATCCGGGAGGGGCACCCGAGCACGCCACTGCTGGTCGTGTCCGCCATCCTGTGCCCGGTCCAGGAAGACACGCCCGGCCCTCTCGCACCGGACCTCGACGGCGGGAGGCTGCGGTTCACGGCCACCGGAGATCCGGCCGAACGCAGCGCCGGGCGGCTGACCCTCACCATCATCCGGGACGAACTCGCCAAGATCGTTCAACAGCGGGCCGCCGACGACCCGAACCTGCACTACCTCGACGGACGTGACCTCTACGGCGAATCCGACTACGCCGAATTTCCCCTCCCTGACGAGGTCCACCCCGACGGTGCCGGACATCGCCGCATCGCGGAGAACTTCGCGCGGCTCGCGTTCGGCGACGGCGGGCCCTTCGCCACGAAGACCCGATAAACCCTTCGAGTACGCGGACAGCAGCCGGCCCAGGCCCGCGACGTGCCGGCCCGGACGCGGGTCGACTCTGGGTGAACAGAACGATCGGTCTTGACGATCGGGGCGCCGTTCGCTACCGTTCTCAGAGACAGAACGTTCGTTCCGCCTAGCGGCAGTTGACTGTGCGGCGGTGACCGAAGGAGAGCGCCATGCCCACCAAGATCACTCTGATCATCGGGAATCCCGCCAACCCGGACGAGTTCGAGAAGGTCTACGCCGACGTACGCCGGGCCGCGGAGACGTTCCCGAAGCTTCAGCGGGTCGAGTCGGCCAAGGTGTGGCCGAAGGAGGACGGCACGCCCACCCCCGCGTACCGGACGCTCGACCTCTACTTCGCCAGCTACGAGGACGCCTCCGCCGCGGTCGCGACGCCCGCCGCCGGCGCCGTCTTCGGTGGGCTCCAGGGCGCTCAGGTGGAGATCACGGGGCTGTTCTCGGACGTCGAGTAGCCCCGCCCCTCCAGGGGCCCCGCACCCCGCTGAACGTCAGTTCGCTCCGGAATCCTCGAGAGGATGACATGACCACCGTTGCCGTTCCCGGCATCTCGACGACGGCCGCCGCCCTGCGGCGGTTGTACTTCGGCCGCTTCGCCTTCGCCATCGTCTGGGCTGCCGTGACCTTCCCCCTCGCGAAGCACCTCAACCCCCTCACCGCCACGCTGCTCGTGCTCTACCCGCTGTTCGACGTGGCTGCCGCCATCGTCGACGTCCGCGCGTCGCGGGCCACCGGATCGCCCACCCTGCTGTACGTGAACGTCGCGATCAGCCTGCTCGCCGCGGTCGGCCTGGGCATCGCCGGTACGTCCGGCGTCCCGGCGGTCCTGCGGGTCTGGGGTGCCTGGGCGGTCGTGGCCGGGCTGGTGCAGCTGATCGTCGGCGTCACCCGCCGTAAGATGGGCGGCCAGTGGCCGATGATCATCAGCGGTGGTCTCTCCGTACTCGCCGGTGGATCGTTCATCGCGGCGGCCTCGGCGGACAACCCGGCCCTGACCAACGCGATCGGCTACGCCATCCCCGGCGCCATCTTCTTCCTCATCGCAGCCATCCGCCTCGGCCGCACCGCGAAGGGCAACTGACATGGAGAGCGCCACCTACGACGTCGTTGTCATCGGCGCGGGACCGGTGGGGGAGAACGTCGCCGACCGCGTCGTGCAGGGCGGCCTGACCGCCGCGATCGTCGAGCGGGAACTGGTGGGTGGCGAATGCTCCTACTGGGCCTGCATGCCGACCAAGGCGTTGCTGCGCAGCCAGACCGCGCTGCGGGCGGCCCGCCAGCTGCCGGGTGCGCGCGAGGCGGTGACCGGCGAACTGGACGCGGCGGCCGTGCTGCGCCGCCGGGACTCCATCGTGTCGCACTGGACGGACGACGGGCAGGTGTCCTGGCTCAACTCGGCGGGGATCACGCTGTATCGCGGCCAGGGACGGATCAGCTCCGACCGGACCGTCGAGGTGACCGGCGCGGACACCGCCCCGACCTTGCTCACCGCCCGACACGCTGTGGTCATCGCGACCGGCAGTAGCGCCCTGCTGCCGGACGTCTCCGGTCTGGGCGAGGCGGCACCGTGGACCAGCCGGGAGGCAGCCGCCGCGAGCCAGGTGCCCGGGCGGCTCGCCATCATCGGTGGTGGCGTGGTGGCCACGGAGATGGCGACCGCGTACGCGGGCCTCGGCTCGGCGGTGACGGTGCTCGCCCGGGACGGACTGCTCACGCGGGCGGAGCCGTTCGTCGGCGAGCAGGTCGCGCAGTCCCTGCGGGAAGCCGGCGTGTCGGTGCGTCTGGCTGCCGAGGCCGCGTCGGTGAGCCGCGACGGCGACGGCACCGTGCACATCACGCTCACCGACGGCGAACAGGTCGACGCCGACGAGGTCCTCGTCGCGATCGGCCGTACGCCGAACACCCAGGACGTCGGCCTCGACCGGATCGGCCTGAAGCCGGGTGCCTGGCTCACTGTCGACGACACCCTGCGGGTGCTCGACGACGCCGGGGCGTTGATCGGCGACGGGTGGCTGTACGCGGCCGGCGACGTCAACCGGCGGGTGCTGCTGACCCACCAGGGCAAGTACCAGGCTCGCGCGGTGGGTGACGTCATCGTGGCGCGGGCCACCGGCGAGGCGGTGGACGACCGCCCGTGGGGTCGGCACGTCGCCACGGCCGACGCGCGCGCCGTGCCGCAGGTCGTCTTCACCGACCCGGAGGTCGCGTCGGTGGGGCTGACCGCAGCCGCCGCCAAGGCGGCCGGGCTGCGGATCCGGGTCGTCGACTACGACCTGGCCGCCGTCGCCGGGTCCACGCTGCATGCCGAGGGCTACCAGGGGCACGCCCGCATGGTCGTGGACGAGGAGCGGCGGGTGATCGTCGGCTTCACCCTCGTCGGCCCGGACGTCGCGGAACTGCTGCATGCCGCGACGATCGCCATCGTCGGCGAGGTCCCACTGGACCGGCTGTGGCACGCCGTGCCCGCGTACCCGACCGTCAGCGAGGTCTGGCTGCGCCTGCTGGAGGCGTACGGCCGCTGAGCTGAGCCGTCGCGGTCGTGCGCGCCGTCACCGGCCGCGCACGACCGCGGCGGACTCTTGGCGGCTACCGTGCCGCCTGACGCTGCGCGTTGATCCTGAGGAGCCCTTGGATGCCACTCAGGAACGTCTCGGACACCATCGTCGGGTCGGAGAGGCATCCGGCCGCCATGGCGCCGTCGCGGAGCATGACGAAGTGACGCGCCGCAGGATCCGCCGTTTCTTTGTCGACCTGCGCCATGAGCATGGTGATGGTGTCCAGGAACCACTGCCGGTGGGCCATGAGTTCCTGGTGCACGGGATGGTTCGCGTCGGGATATTCCGCCGCGGCGTTCAGGAACGCGCACCCCCGGAACCCGGGGGACTGGATGTTCTGCGCGATGGAACCGGCGATGGCCAGCAGCGGATCGACCGGCGACCGGTTGGCGGCGAGAGCCTCGTCCACCATGCCGCGCTCCATCTGCTGCACCTCACGCAGATAGGCCAGAATGAGGTCGTCCTTGCTGGGAAAATGTCGATAGAAGGTGGCCCTGGTCACCTTCGCCTCGGCGATGATCCGGTCGACGCCGACGGAGTGGATGCCCTCCGTGTAGAAGATCCTGGTCGCCGTGCGGAGCAGCCTGAGTCGTGCCTCAGAGGGCCGGGCCTCGGGTTCTTCGCGCGTCATCCACCCATCTTAGCGAATAGAACGTTCGGTCGCGCCGCGTGACGTGTAGACCGCCGCCGCTCAATTCCTCGATCTCGGCGACAGTGGCCAGACAATGCTGGATTCTGAATGCGGCAATCCGCCGGATCCGGGATGCGCGGCTGATGCGCGCGGCCCGGTCGATTCGGCTCTTCGCGCCAGCCCTGGCGAACGGCGAGGCACCTCGAAAGGAATCCCAGATGAGCATTGCTCCTGACATGTCTGCCCAGGGTGCGGGGATGCCGACAGTGGTGCTGGTCCACGGGGCATTCGCCGGCTCGTCGAGTTGGAACGGGGTGATCGCCGACCTCAAGCGTCGGGGCTATCCGGTCATCGCCGTCGCCAACCCGCTGCGCGGTGTGCAGAAGGACGCCGCGTACGTTCGGGCTCTCCTGGACAGCTTGCCCGGTCCGGTCGTGATGGCCGCCCATTCCTACGGCGGGCTGGTCATGACCGAGGCCGCGGACGGTGCCGCCAACGTCAAGGCTCTGGTGTACGTCGCCAGCGTGAGCCCGGAGGTGGGCGAGAGTGTGATCGGGTTGCTCGGCAAGTACCCCGGAAGTCAGCTCGCAACGAGCATCGCGATGGTCGAGATCCCCGCCGACGGGGGCGGCACGACAATGGATCAGTACATCCTGCAGGACAAGTTCCCGGAGGTGTTCGCCGCCGACGTCGACCGCGGCACCGCCGAGATCATGGCGGCGACGCAGCGACCGGCCTCGGCGAGCGCCCAGGAGGAGAGCGTCACCAGGGCCGCCTGGAAGACCATCCCCTCGTGGACCATGGTCACCACCGAGGATCAGGGCATCCCGCCGGACCTGCAGCGTTTTCTCGCCGATCGGGCGGGGTCCACGACGGTGGAGATCGCCGCCTCCCACGCTGTGGCGGTCTCCCGACCCGGCGCGGTCGCCGACCTCATCGACAGCGCCGCCCGCGCCACCATGAGTTAGGGGTGGACGGCGTCGGTAGCCAGTTGCCGGATACCGACGCCGTCCGCGCCCGTGCCACTCAGGGACCGCCGACCACGCCCTGCCGTCAGCGGGCTGGCTGGACCCGCTCGAACCGCACCCGGCTCAGCCAGCCGGGAAGGTCACTGAGCACGTACAGTTCGCCGTTCACGTCGGTGCCGATCGCGGTGGGTTGGATGGGGAAGTTGCCGATCGTCGCGGACTCGTACCCGCCGGTGGGCTTGGGACGCACGGCGAACGCGAGGGTCGAGCAGTAGTCGCTCGCCACGTAGACACCCCGCGCCTCCGGGGTGGCGGACCCTCGGTACACCACGCCGCCGGTCACCGAACAGTTCTCCGTGAGGTAGTGCTCGTACTCGAAGACCGGGTCGGTGTACCGCGTGCCCGGCCGGCACTGCGTCTGGTCGAAGACCGGAGTGCCCTCTCGGCAGGACCAGCCGAGGTTCGCCCCACGCTGCCACGGCCGGATGTGGTTGATCTCCTCGACCAGGCCCTGGCCGACATCACCGATCCACAGCGAGTTGTCGACCGGGTCGATGGAGAACCGCCACGGGTTGCGTAGCCCGAAGACCCAGATCTCCGGCCGTGCACCTGGCGTGCGGACGAACGGGTTGTCGGAGGGCACGCAGTACGGCTTCCCGCCGCAGGCGCGGTTGACGTCGATCCGCACGATCTTGCCGAGCAGGGTGCCGAGGTTCTGACCGGACTTGAACGGGTCGTTCGCGTGACCGCCGTCGCCGAGGGACCAGTAGAGGTAGCCGTCGCGGTCGAACGCCACCTGTCCGCCGTTGTGGTTGCCGTATTCGGCGTGCTCCTGGGTGAGCAGCACCTGCACCCGGTCAGGGGCCCCGATGGGCACTCGCGCCAGGGTCAACGCCCCGGCCGGCAGGCTCGTGTAGGCCACGTAGAGGATTCCGGTCCGCGCGAAGTTCGGTGCCGGCGTGATGCCGAGCAGGCCGCGCTCGTTGTCCGAGGTGTCGATCCGGGAGGTCAGGTCGAGCACCGGCTCGGCCGCCAGGCCCGTGTCGGGGTGATAGGCGCGGACGGTGCCGTTCTTCTCCGCGATCAGCATCCGGCCGTCCGGCAGCCCGGTGATCGCGATTGGCCGTTGCAGACCGAAGGCCACCTGTTCGGAGACCACGGTCAGCTCGGCGAGGGGCACCGCGCGGGTGCGGGATGGGCCGGCCGCGCCGGCTACCGGCGCCGGTGGTAACAACAACGCACACAGGGCCAGAATGAGCAGCCCGGCCAGCATGGTGGCCGGGCGACGACGCCGTCGCGACATGTTTCAGCTCCTCAAGCAGGGTGGAGGTACGGGACGCAATCTGGGAGCGTTCCCACGATACATCGATTCGCACCAATCTCAAGCCCGTGCTCGCGCCGCCTCGGGCTGGGTGGCCGGACGAGTCCACGTTGAATACCGTCGATGTTGCACGAGCGGATCAGACGTGTTGGAATGGCTCATATCGCCGCAGCGCGGGGGCAACCGCGCTGGGAGCGGCCAGCACGGGAGCATCGCAGTGCCAGCAGGGCGTCGCTTTGGCGGGCGCTCGCATGGCGCATCGCCGGGCCATCTCCCTGTCGACGGGCACGTGCCGGGCAGGCACCCCTCGCCCGCCCGTGCCCATCTCCGGTCCCTGTCCCCGGCGGTTGACGTGCTCGACGTCTGACCTGCCAGGGGCGTCCGATGTGGTCTGCCAGCGCACCAGAAGCGGCGACGAGGTGAGAAGCAATCATGATTTCCCGAGAGAGTTTCGCGGGCTGGTACCGGAACCGCTTCGTGTGGGTGGCGGTGATCGTGCTGGCGGTGTCGATCGGCGCGGTCGTACTGGTCAACCGGGCCGAGTCGACGACGGAGCCGGTGGATCTGCAGGGGCAGATCACGGCCCGGATGCGTACCACGCTCGAACAGGCGGACCCAGGGCAGCACAACCACGCGGGGCACGGTGCCCAGCAGGCGGCCACCACGGAGAAGCCGCCGGTGATCTGCGGGGTCCGCGTCTACGGCTACGAGCCGTCCGACGTCACGGCGCTCGCCGACGTGCGCACGGTGTACGGCTTCCACCTCTGCGGCGTCGCCGAGCAGAAGCGGCCCTGGGACGTGGCGGTCAAGCTGGCCGGGCCCGTGATCATGGACATGTCCACCCAGCCTCCCGGGATCCAGGTGGTCGAGGCGACCGCCGACGTCATGTTCGTCGACCGGCTGCGGGAGATGTTCCCGGACAAGTACGAGGAGGTGGCGCTCAAGGAGGCGCTCACCGAATCGGAGATGGCCGAGCAGCGCCGCCGGTACGACGCCGCGGCCGGGCTGTGACCATGCCGGACGGTCGGGCGGGGTGGTCGTACCCGCGGGGCCGCCGGTTCCGAACCTGCGGCTGGATGTCTCCTTCGCGGGTCCTGCGGTAGCGGCGAGCCGAGGGGGCGCCGTCACGCGCGATCCGTTCGACGGTGCTGCGGATCTCGGTGTGCCGGACCGTCGTTGGCGCGTCGTCGGGTCAGCGGTCAGTGCCACAGTGCACGGCGGGTGGCGGTGATCCGGCCCTGGTGGGCGGCTTGTCCTTCAGCGTGCCCGACCGGTGGGCCCCGCCGGCTTGATCCACATTCGACCATTTATGGATCCGTATTGATATTTACGGTCACGGATGTAACAGTTGGTTTGGGAGCGTTCCCATTGTGATCTCTCGTACCGAAGAGCGGAGGATGAACAGTGCGTTCACACAAGCCCGATCAATCCGGTGGGCGATCTCGGTCACCCGTCCGTCAGTCCATCCGGGCGGTCGTCCTGCTGTTCGCCATGGTGGTCGGCACACTGCCCTGGACCGGCGCGGCCCAGGCCCACGGCACCATCATCAACCCGGCCAGCCGGGCCTATCAGTGCTGGAAGACCTGGGGCAACCAGCACATGAACCCAGCCATGCAGCAGCAGGACCCGATGTGCTGGCGGGCGTTCCAGGCCAACCCCGACACCATGTGGAACTGGATGAGCCAGCTGCGGGACGGCCTCGGCGGCCAGTACCAGGCCCGTACCCCGGACGGGCAACTGTGCAGCAACGGCCTCTCCCGGAACGACTCGGTGAACCAGCCCGGAGCGTGGAAGGCGACCAACGTCAGCTCCAACTTCACGGTCCAGCTGTACGACCAGGCCAGCCACGGTGCTGACTTCTTCCGGGTCTACATCACCAAGCAGGGGTTCAACCCGAGCACCCAGAAGGTCGGGTGGGGCAATCTCGACCTGATCGCGACGACCGGGCGCTACGCGCCAGCGCAGAACATCTCGTTCAACGTTTCGGCCTCCGGGCGCTCCGGAAGCCACGTGCTGTTCGTGATCTGGCAGGCGTCGCACCTGGACCAGGCCTACATGTGGTGCAGCGACATCAACATCACCTGATCGGCGAGATCGGCAACCGCAACACAATCCGGCCCAGGACGGTGACGTCCTGGGCCGGATTGTTCCTGGGCCAGAGTCCGGCGCCGACGATCGAACGTGCGGCGTGAAGACGTCGACCCGGCCGGTGTTCAGCCGCAGATCGGCGGCGCGGGCGACTACGGCGTGAGGACCAGTTGGCCGAGTTCCTGGGTGCACCGGGTGAGCGCGACGTACAGGCCGTTCCAGCCGCGCGGTTCAGCGGCGATGCCCTGCGGGTCGACCAGTAGCGTCGCGTCCCATTCCAATCCCTTGGACTGGGTTGCGGTGAGCACCGGCACATCGCTGACCACGGCGAGGAGTTCGGCGACGCGGTCCGCTGGGGCGATGACGCCGACAGTGCCGCCCTGCCACCGTTGCCGCAACCGCCGCACTGCCTCGACGACGGCACCGGAGAGCTCGGCAGGTGTGATCGTGAGTTCCCAGGGGGCGATGCCGGAGGAGCGGACCGCTCGGGGTGGCGTGCCGTGGCTGCCAGCCTTCGCCAGGACCGGTCCGGTGAGGTCCATGACCTCGCGCGGGGTCCGGTAGCAGATGGTGAGTTCGGCAGCGGTCCAGCGGTCTCCGAAGACGGCCCGCACCGCTTGTGCCCAACTGGTGTGCCGGTGCGCTGCCTCGGCCTGGTCGATGTCGCCCACGGCGGTGATGGAGCGGCTGGGGCACCGCCGCAGAACCATCTGCCACTGCATCTCGGACAGCTCCTGCGCCTCGTCGACGACGACGTGGCCGTACACCCAGCCACGCTGTCGCCGGGCGCGGTCGGCGACGAACTCGCCCTGCGGTTGCGGGGTGTCGACCTCGCCGAGCAGTTCAGCGAGGGCGTCGAGCAGAGGGATGTCGCTTGGTGCCCATCCGGCCGGCTCGGCCGAGACGGCGGCGATCTCCTCGGGGGACAGCTGTGGGGCGAACCGGGCCAGCAGGGCGGGATCGGTCAGCAGACCAGCCAGCAGGGTCTCGGCATCGAGGGTGGGCCACCATGCCTCGATGAACCGGGCGACAGCGGCGTTCTCGGCGATGCGGGACCGCAGATGCTCGACCTCCTCCTCGGAGAGCAGCCCGTCGACGTCGCTGCCGGTGGACGTCCGGGGGGCGTGGTGGTCATGCTCCATGCTCTTGTCGACGCGGGCGAGGATGTCCTCGAAGCCCTCCTCCATCTCGTCCATCAGCGCCTCGCGCTGCTCGGCGACGACATCGGCGAGGAGGTGATGCACCTGCTCGGCGAACGCCGCGCGGGCGCGGTGGTACGGGCGTCCCTGTGTCGCCGAGGCGAGCGCCTGTGCCACCGTCGCGGCCGCGATGACGTAGAACTCGCCATCCCAGCGCAACGTCAGCTCGCGGGGCCGGGGGAGTAGTGACGCGACGTAGCTTTCGAGCGTGGCCTGCCAGAGCGCGCGGCCCTTGATCTCGGCGAGAAGCCGGCTCTCGTCGCGACCCACCTGGACGTCGGCCAGCAGGGTGTCGCAGGTCGCCGAGACGACGGCGGTCTCACCGAGCGCGGGCAGCACCTGGGCGATGTACTGGAGGAACCGCGGCGAGGGGCCCAGGACCAGGACCGCCTGTTCGGCCATCTTCCGGTACGTGAACAGCAGGTACGCGACGCGGTGCAGGGCAACCACCGTCTTGCCCGTGCCGGGGCCACCCTGAACGATCAGCGGGCCGGTCGCCTCAGCCCGGATGATGTCGTCCTGTTCCCGTTGCAGTGTGGAGATCGCCGTCGACATACGGCCCGTGCGCCGCTGGTCGAGAGCAGCCAGGAGGGCGCCTTCGCCGACGAGTTCGCCGGTCATGCTCCCGTCCAGCGGCTCGTCGTCCACGCCGACGACTGTTGATCCCGTGGTGCGGATGTGCCGGCGCCGTGCCTGACCCTGTGGGTCGCCGGCCGTCGCGGTGTAGAACGGCCGAGCCGCCGGGGCGCGCCAGTCCACCAGCAGTGGCTCACCGCCCTCGCCCTCGTCGCGGAGACCGATCCGGCCGACGTGCCGCACCGTGCCGTCAAGGCTGTCGAGGCGACCGAAGACCAGCCCGTCCTCTGCTCGCCGTAGCTCGTCGTACTGCCGGCGGAGCATGCGCTGCCGGGCCTGCTCCATCGGGTCCACTGCCGCTGTAGAAAGCTCGACCCGCAGGTGTTCGGCCAGCCTGTCCCGCCGGGCCGTGGCCACATCCAGAAACGCCTGTTCCTCGGCGACCGCGGATCGCAGCGCGGCACCCTCCGCGGTGGCGGTCAGGTGGCCGTCCGACGTTTCGGCACTGACGCCGGCGGTGCTGTTGCTCGGAGCAGAACTGTGGCGCATTCGCGAATCCCCGTATCGGTTCCCCCTCGGCCCGGACGGGCCGCCGTGCATTCGGCGGCAAGCATAGAGTCGGTTGCCATCACCGCCCAGGAAGTCCGCCCGCAGAGACGGTAATCTCAATCCCTTGCAGGTCCCGGGGCTCAGGTGGCCTTTATCCGCTGTGGTCAGCCCAACGTGAAGGTCACGTCGTCGACGTCGAAGGCGGTGACGCCGTTGCCGGCAGCCTCGCTGCCGAGGAAGCTGACCGTCGCGGTGCGCTCGGTCGTCGCCGTCCCGCTCGACATGGTGTACTGCCGCCACAGCGCCCCGCCGTCGAAGGCCAGCGAGAACCTCGTCTTCGGCGGTATTCCGGTGACCGCCATTCCGACGTTCAGGTAGTCGCCCCGGCTGATCTCCGTGGTGGTGGTCCGCACCCAGAAGCTGACCGTCAGGTCGCAGTTGGCCGGCACGGTGACGGTGGTACGCAGCAGGTCGCTGCGCGTCACGTCCAGCCCCGCGAAGGTGGCGTACCCGCGCCCGGTGTGTGCGGGCCGGGTCGCGTCGCCGAAGACGACGATGCGGGGGCCGGCGCTCCAGCCTGTCGCGCCGCGCTCGAACCCCGGGTTCGGGTGGATCTGCCCGGCGCAGGGCGGGTCGGCGACCGGCTGGCCGTGGGATGCGCTGCCCGTGGTCAGGAGCAGGGCCGCGGCCACTGCGGTGGTGACGAAGGCTTTCATCAGGTCTCCCCGCGTGAATACATTCGAGATGGTCGATATGTATCGACGATGCGCGATGGACGTGGGCGCGTCAAGCCCTTCCCGAGGTGGGCTCGCACGCGGGGTGACGGGCGACCGGCGCTACCGGCGGCGGCGGGCGTCAGCCTCGGTGTCGAGCAGGTCGTTGAGGGTCAGCGCGGAGTTGATCAGGGAGAGGTGGCTGAACGCCTGCGGATAGTTGCCGATCTGCTCCCCGGTGGCGGCGATCTCCTCGGCATAGAGGCCGAGGTGGTTGCTGAAGGTGAACATCTTCTCGAAGGTGAGTCGGGCGTCGTCGAGGCGGCCGGAACGGGCCAGCGCCTCGACGTACCAGAAGGTGCACATGTTGAAGGTGCCCTCGTGGCCGGGGAGGCCGTCGGGGGAGTGGACCGGGTCGTACCGGTGGACCAGGCTGTCGGAGACCAGCTCGCGTTCGATCGCCAGCAGGGTGGACTGCCACAGGGGGTCGCTCGGCGTCACGAAACCGACCGCCGGCATGGCGAGCAGCGCCGCGTCCAGCACGCTTTCGTCGTACGCCTGCACGAACGTGCCCCGGCCCCGGTGGTATCCGCGGGCCATGACCTGGTCGTAGATGCGGTTGCGTTGTTCGGTCCAGCAGGCCATGTCCCCGGGGCGGCCGGTGCGGGTGGCCAGTCGGATCGCCCGGTCCAGTGCCACCCAGGACATCACCCGGCCGAAGGTGTAGTTGCGGGGATGGTGCCGGCTCTCCCAGATGCCGGCGTCGGGCTGGTCCCAGTTGCGGCAGAGCCAGTCGACCAGCCGGACGGTGCTCTTCCACACCTGGTGCGAGACACGGATGCCCTGCTCGTCGGCGAGGTGCATGGCGTAGAGCGCCTCGCCGTGGATGTCGAGCTGGAGCTGGTCGGCGGCGCCGTTGCCGATCCGCACCGGGCGTGATCCGCGGTAGCCCTCCAGATGGTCCAGCACCTCCTCGTGCAGGTCGGAGGATCCGTCCACCCGATACATGATCTTCAGTGGATCCTGGTGGTCGCCGGCCTCGCGGATCCGCTCGTCCAGCCAGTTCATGTACCGGCTGACCTCCTCGGTGAAGCCGAGGCCGAGCAGCGCGTGCACGGAGAAGGACGTGTCGCGTACCCAGGTGTAGCGGTAGTCCCAGTTACGGGTTCCGCCGACCAGCTCGGGCAGCGCGGCGGTGGGCGCGGCGATCATCGCGCCGGTCGGCGCGTACGTCATGAGTTTCAGCGTGATGGCCGAGCGCTCGACCATCTCCCGCCAGCGGCCGGTGTAGCGGGAACGCTCGAGCCAGCGCCGCCAGTAGTCCTGGGTCCACTCGAACATCCCCTGGATCTCTTCGGGCGGGAAGATGCGCGGTTCGCTGCCGCCCGTCTCCAGGACCACCCCTCCCGTGTCACCTTCGTTCAGCGTGCCGTACGCGACCAGGTCGCCGCCCTCAAGGTGGATGTCACCCTGCTCGGAGATCAACCGCCGCACGGGGTCGACCGGGTTGAACGTCAACGTCGCCGACCGGCTGCGGAAGACGTAGCCGTCGTGGTGGCGCTCCAGTTGATGCTCGTCGCGGGCGTAGTTGAACCGCGGTCGGCACTCCACCCGGAAGCGCATGCTGCCCCGGACCATGGTGACGATGCGGACCAGGCGGTGCGCGTCGGTGACCCGCTCGCCGGTGACCGGCATGAAGTCCATCACCTCGGCCACACCGTCGGCGCTGATGAACCGGGTGATCAGGATGGGCGTGCCGGGGAGGTAGAGCTGCTTGGTCACGTACCGCACGTCGTGCGGCGCGATCTGGAAGTAGCCGCCCTTCTCCTTGTCCAGCAGCGCGGCGAAGATGCTCGGCGAGTCGAATCGCGGCGCGCAGAACCAGTCGACAGTTCCGTCACACGTCACCAGCGCGGCGGTCTGCAGATCGCCGATGAGCCCGTGATCCTCGATCGCCGGATAGCTGTCCACGTCTCTCCCCGGTTCGGCGGCGTCCTGCGCATCGAACCTAGGGAAAAGATTGTCGACTTAGGTGAGATTCACGTTCTGCCACCCTGTCGCGTGCGCCGGCGTGCGCCGGCCGTCCGGGCGGCCCGTGACGATCATCGGAGCGCAGGCTCTTACGGAGTGCCCGGGCTCGCCGGGGAGTCGGCGAACCTGGTGACGAGGAGGTCGATTCGTTCCTCCTGGCCGGCTGGGGGGATGCGACCGCTCTCCGACAGGACGGCGATGCCGTGCAGGGCGCCCCAGAGGACTTCGGCGAACAGCTCGCGGCGCTCGTTGGCCGGGGGAAAGCAGCTGACGAACTCGTCGAAGCAGGCTCGCAGCGGGGCCGGTGTCTCGGCGCTCGCGAACGTCAGTTCGGTGGGCAGGATGAACATGGCCTGGTAGAGGGCGGGGCGTTCGGTCGCGAAGTCAAGGTAGGCGCGGCAGACGGCGCGCGGGGCGTGCGCGGGCCCGGGGGCGGCCTGCCGTGCGCGGCGCAGGTGGGTGGCGAGTTCGCCGAACCCGTCCAGGGCGACGGCGCTGACGATGGCGTCCTTGCCGTTGAAGTGGCTGTACAGCACCGGCTGGCTGTACTCGACCCGGTCCGCCAGCCGTCGTGTCGTCACCGCCTCCCAGCCTTCGGTCTCGGCGAGCTCCCGCGCGGCCGTGATGATCAGCTGGTGGCGGTGCGCGCGTTCACGTTCACGGCGCTCGCTGATGGCGGACATGAGCGAATTCTAGCAACGCTAGACATCCTGTCGAAGGCAAACTATCTTCGCTATCGAATCTAGCGACGCTAGATATCCGTCCAGGAGGAGATGCTCATGCTCACCACCATCGCCACCGTGCTCGCCGGCCTGATCGGCGCGGGCATCATCGTCATCGGGGTGCGCGCCTTCTGGGCGCCACAGGCCGCAGTCGGCTTCGGCATCCCCGGCACGCCCACCGAGGACCGCAGCTTCCAGGCATGGCTGACCGTCAAGGCCGTGCGTGACATAGCGTCCGGGCTCTTCGTCTTCATCCTGGTGGCGGGAGCGACACCCGAGCTGCTGGGCTGGTTCATGCTGGCCGCCGCCGGCATACCTGTCGGCGACGCCCTGATCGTGTGGCGCAGCAACGGCCCCAAGGCGATCGTCTTCGGCGTCCACGGGGCCACGGCCGTGGTGATGCTGGCGGTCAGCGTTCTTCTGCTCGTCGCCTGACCACTGCCTGGCGACGGGTCCGCGCGCCCCGCGCCGGCTCGCCCCCCGCGTGGCGCAGGACGAAGCGCCGGCCGTCTGGCCGACTGGGCGTCAGCGGTGCGGGCGGCAGGAGGAGCGGATGACCAGCTCCGTCGGGAGCCGGATGTGGGTGTCGCGCTCGACGCCGGCGATCAGGTCGACGAGCAGGCGCAACGCCTCGGCGCCCATCCGCTGCAGCGGCTGCATGATGGTCGTCAGCGGCGGGTTGACGAGCGCCGACTCCGGCACGTTGTCGAAGCCGATCACCGAGAGGTCGTCGGGCACGCACAGGCCCATGTCGCGGGCCACGGCCATCGTGGATATCGCCGAGAGGTCGTTACCCGCGAAGATCGCGGTCGGCCGGTCCGCGAGGCCGAGAAGCTCCGCGGCCGGGCCGGCCGCGGTCTCGATCCGGAACCCACCGGGGCGGACGAGCCGCTCGTCCACCGGCACGCCGGCTTCGGCCATCGCACTGCGAAAGCCGGCCTCGCGCAGCTGCGCCGACATCAGGTCGGTGCGTCCGCTGATGTGCCCGATCCGGGTGTGGCCGAGGGAGAGCAGGTAGTTGGTCGCCAGCACCGCGCCGGCGAAGTTGTCCGAGTCGACGGTGGGTAGGTGGGACGGACCGGTGTGCGGGTCGACGGCCACGACGTGGAAGTTGTTCTCGGTCTCGACCACTGTCGGCGTGACGATCACGGCGCCGTCGATGAGAGTGCCGGAGAGCCGGGCGAGCGACCGCCGCTCCCATCCGACTGCCGCGCCCTCGCCGTCCCCGCTGGAGTAGGCCAGCAGCTGGTACCCACTGCCCGCGACCTCCTGGGACGCGCCCTTGAGAAGCTCGGTCGAGAACGGCTCGAACTCGGCCAACAGGATGCCGAGCACGTTGGTCCGGTGGCTGCGCAGGCTCTGCGCCCCCAGGCTCGCCTCGTAGCCGAGCTCGTGGATGACCTGCTGGACGCGCTCCACCGTCGCTCGGGCCACGCCGTATCTGCCATTGACGACCTTCGATACGGTCGCGACCGAGACGCCGGCAGTGCGTGCGACATCGGACATCTTGACGCGCTGCTGAAACACCACGTCGATGATGATAGGGCCGCAGTCGACGAGGTGTCGCCGCCGATTCGAAAACGTTATCGATACCGATTGACATCAAGTTACATGACTGTAAAACTTCGCCGCAGGCCGAGTACCGCGACTGAGTAGTCGAGGAGACATCGATGGCAACGAAGCGACGTAGAAGTGCCGTCCTGGCACTGTTGATGACAGGTGTTCTCGTTGCCGCCGGGTGCAGCGGCGGCGGCGAAGAGGCAGCCCCTCAGGGGGAGCTCTACAAGGACCCGGTGACCCTGACCTGGTGGCACAACGCCTCGCAGGACGGGCCCGGCAAGACCTACTGGGAGAAGGTCGCCAAGGACTTCTCCGCACTCCACCCCACGGTCAAGATCGAGATCGAGGCGATCGAGACCAACCAGCTCCAGCGCACCAGGATCCCCGCCGCGCTGCTGAGCAGCGACCCGCCGGACATCTTCATGACCTGGGGCGGCGGTGAGATGACCGAGCAGGTGGAGGCCGACTACCTCAAGGAGGTCACCGACCAGGTCAAGGCCGAGGTCGCCAACATCGGCAGCGCCGCAGAGATCTGGCAGGTGAAGGGCAAGCAGTACGGCCTGCCGTTCCGGATGGGCATCGAGGGCATCTGGTACAACAAGGACATGTTCGCGCAGGCGGGCATCTCGGCTCCGCCGACCACGTTCGAGGAGCTCAACGCAGCTGTCACCAAGCTCAAGGCGATCAACGTCGTTCCGATCGCCGTGGGTGCCGGTGACAAGTGGCCGGCCGCGCACTGGTGGTACAACATGGCGCTGCGCGCCTGCTCGGTCGACACCCTCAAGAAGGCGGCCGCGGAGAAGACCTTCGACGATCCGTGCTTCGTGAAGGCCGGCCAGGACCTGAAGGCGTTCATCGACACCAAGCCGTTCCAGCCCAACTTCATCGCCACGCCGGGCCAGAACGACCCGACCAGCGCCAACGGCATGCTCGCCAACGGCAAGGCCGCGATGGAGCTGATGGGTGACTGGAACCGCGGCACGCTGGACACCGTCGCCACGGACAAGACCAAGCTCGCCTCGTTCCTCGGCTGGTTCCCGGTGCCGGCGATCTCCGGTTCGCCGGGTGACCCGAAGGCGGCCCTCGGTGGTGGCGACGGGTTCTCCTGCTCCAAGAACGCGCCCGCCGAGTGCGTCGAGTTCCTCAAGTACATCGTGAGCCCCGAGGTGCAGAAGGGCTATGCCGAGACCGGCACCGGCCTGCCGGTGGCCAAGGGCGCAGAGGGCGCCGTGAAGGACCCCGCGCTGACGTCCATCCTGCAGGCCACCTCCGGGTCGAGCTACGTCCAGCTCTGGTTGGACACGGCCTACGGCAGCACCGTCGGGACCGCGATGAACGACGCGGTCGTCGCCATCTTCGCCGGCAACGGGACGCCTGAGAAGGTCGTCTCGGCGATGAAGGCGGCCGCAAGCAAGTGACCTCCGCCAACCAGATCCGTATGCCCGCCGGCGGCGCTTCCGCGTCGCCGGCGGGCCCCCGCCAGGCTGGGCGCGCGTCCGCCCGCCGCGCCGACAACCGCCGCAAGTGGTACGAGATCATCGGCCTCACCACGCCAGCGATCCTCATCTACGTGATGTTCGTGCTGGTGCCGATGGGCTTCGCGGTCTACTACAGCCTGTTCCGCTGGCGCGGGGTCGGGCCGCCCACCGAGTTCGTCGGCCTGAGGAACTACACCCTCGCCTTCCAGGATCCGATCTTCCTCGACGCGTTGCGCAACAACGCCATCATCGTGTTCGGGTCGCTGCTGATCCAGGGCCCGATCGCCCTGGGCGTCGCCCTGCTGCTCAACCGTCGCTTCCGTGGGCGCGCCGTGTTCCGCCTGCTGGTGTTCGTGCCGTACGTGCTCGCCGAAGTCACCGTCGGCATCATGTGGAAACTGCTCCTGACCGGCGACGGCACCGTTGACGCGCTGCTGCGGTCCCTGGGCATGGGCGGGCTGGTGCAGGCCTGGCTCGCGGACCTGGACGTGGTCATCTGGACCCTGCTGGCCGTCCTCACCTGGAAGTACGTCGGCTTCGCCATCATCCTGCTCCTCGCCGGTCTGTCCAATGTGCCCGACGAGCTGACCGAGGCGGCGTCCATCGACGGCGCGAGCTGGTGGCAGATCCAACGGCACGTCACGATCCCGCTGCTCGGCCCGACGATCCGGATCTGGATGTTCCTGTCCATGATCGGTTCACTGCAGATCTTCGACATGATCTGGGTGACCTCGGTGCCCGCGGTGCGGTCCCTCGGCGCATCGGCCACCATGGCGACCTACATGGTCGACAACGGCTTCTTCGCCCGGCTGTGGGGCTACGGCAACGCCGTGGCGGTAATCCTATTCGTCATCTCCTTCGTGGCGGCGCTGCTGTTCCAGCGGTTCCTGCTCCGCCGCGACATCGAGGGCGCCATCACCGGAAGGGCGAAGTGACGATGGCCGTGAACAGCGTTCTCCCCCAGTCCAACGGGCGTCGTCAGATTTCCTGGGGCACGCCGCTCACCTACGCGATAGCCCTCGCGATCGCTGCGGTGTCGATCGCCCCGGTCATCTACGTGGTCATCGGCGGTTTCCGCACCACCCCGCAGATCGTCGCGGACCCGGCCGGCCTGCCCGACCCGTTCGTCTGGGACAACTACGCCCGGGTGCTGACCCAGAGCAACTTCTGGCGGCAGGCGTTCAACAGTGCAGTCATCGCCCTCGGCACCACGCTGGCCGTGGTCGTGTTCGGCCTGGCCGCCGCGTTCGTGCTCGCCCGCTACCGCTTCCGCGGGCGGGAGGGGCTCTACACCTTCTTCACCCTCGGTCTGCTGTTTCCGGCCGGGGCGGCGATCCTGCCGCTCTACCTCATGCTGCGGGACCTGAACCTGATCAACTCCTACTACGCGGTGATCCTTCCGCAGGTCGCCTTCTCGCTACCACTGACGATCGTGATCCTGCGTCCCTTCCTCTCGGCCATCCCGAGAGAGCTGGAGGACGCCGCCGCCATCGACGGTGCGAGTCGGCTCGGTTTCCTCTGGCGTGTCGCGATGCCGCTGTCGCGGCCCGCGCTCGTCACCGTTGGCGTGCTGGCGTTCGTGGCGAGCTGGAACTCGTTCCTGCTGCCGCTGCTCGTCCTCAGCGACGTCGACCTGCACACCCTGCCGCTGGGCGTGCAGAACTTCTCCAGCCAGTACACCACCGACACGGCAGGCGTCCTCGCCTTCACCTCGCTGGCGATGCTGCCGGCACTGCTGTTCTTCACGCTCGCGGAGAGGCAGATCGTCGGTGGCCTGCAAGGTGCGGTCAAGGGCTGAGCGGCAGCGGTACGAGCACAACCAGAGAGGCACAGCATGACTGAGGTCCACGAGGTGGTGGGCGGGCCGGCGCCGGCTCAGGCAGATCCGAACCACAGCCGACAGGGCGGGCGCGACGGAGGGGATCGCCTCCACGACCTCCTCGGCCGGATGACGATCGAGGAGAAGATCGCCCAGCTCGTCGGCTTCTGGGAGAAGGAGGACGGCGAGGCGGTCGCACCACTGCAGGGGGAGTTCGGCGACAACTCCAAGCTTGAGGACTTCTCCCGGCACGGGCTCGGTCATCTCACCCGCGCCTACGGCACCCGTCCCCAGGATCCGGCGCAACGCGCGTCCTGGCTGTGGAAGTTCCAGCGGGACCTGGTCACCGGGACCCGGCTGGGCATCCCGGCAATCGTCCACGAGGAGTGTCTCACCGGGCTGTCGGTGTGGAAGGCCGCCACCTTCCCCACCCCGCTGGCCTGGGGTGCCGCGTTCAACCCCGAACTGGTCACCGAGATGGCCGCGGCGATCGGCGCCTCGATGCGGACTCTCGGCGTCCACCAGGGGCTCTCCCCGGTGCTCGACGTGATCCGCGACCCCCGCTGGGGTCGGGTGGACGAGTGCATCGCTGAAGACCCGTACCTGGTCGGCACCATCGGCACGTCGTACGTGCGCGGCCTGCAGTCGCAGGGGGTGCACGCCACCCTCAAGCACTTCGTCGGCTACTCCGCCTCGCGCGCCGGGCGCAACTTCGCCCCGGTGCACGCCGGCCGACGGGAACTGGCCGACGTGCTGATGCTGCCGTTCGAGATGGCGATCATCGACGGCGACGCGCGGAGCGTCATGCACTCCTACACCGACATCGACGGGGTGCCCGTCGCCGCCGACCCGACGATGCTGACCGGCATCCTGCGCGACCAGTGGGGCTTCGACGGCACCGTGGTCGCCGACTACTACGGGGTCGCGTTCCTGAACCTGCTGCACCACGTGGCGAGCGACCACGCGGAGGCGGCCGGGCAGGCGTTGACGGCCGGTCTCGACGTCGAGCTGCCGACCGGCGACGCCTATCTGACCCTGCGGGAGTCGGTACGGACCGGCAGGATCGACGAGGCGATCATCGATCGCGCGGTGCTGCGGGTGCTGCGCCAGAAGCTGGACCTGGGCCTGCTCGACGCGACCTTCAGCGACGAGCCGCCGCAGGCTATCGACCTCGACTCACCCGAGCACCGGTCGATCGCCCGCCGGCTCGCCGAGGAATCGATCGTGCTGGTCGCCAACCGGGACGCGCTGCCACTGCCGGCGGGTCGGCGGATGGCCGTCATCGGCCCCAACGCCGATCGGCAGAGTGCGCTCTTCGGGTGCTACTCGTTCCTCAACCACGTCCTCGTCCAGCATCCCGGCGTGGAGACCGGCATCGAGGTGCCGACAGTGCTCGACGCCGTGCGGGTCGAGTTCGGCGACGACCTCGTCACCTGGGCCCGGGGCTGCGACGTGGACAGTGACGACCGGTCCGGCTTCGACGAGGCGGTCGCCACGGCGTCCGCCGCGGACGTCGCCGTCCTGGTCGTCGGCGACCACGCCGGCCTCTTCGGACGCGGCACGGTCGGCGAAGGGTGCGACCGGGACGACCTGGAACTGCCCGGCGTCCAGCGCGAACTGGTCGAGGCGGTGCTGGCCACCGGCACGCCGGTGGTCCTGGTGCTGCTCACCGGGCGGCCGTACACGATCGGTTGGGCGCTGACGCGCTGCGCGGCGGTGGTGCAGGCGTTCTTCCCGGGCGAGGAGGGCGCCGGGGCGATCGCGGGAGTGCTCTCCGGGCGGGTCAACCCGTCGGGCAAGCTGCCGATCACCATGCCCGGGCCGGCCGGGGCGCAGCCCTACTCGTACCTGCACCCCACCCTCGGTCAGGGCAACGAGGTGACCAGCCTGCCGGCGATACCCGTGGCGCCGTTCGGCCACGGGCTGTCCTACACGACGTTCGCGCACACCGATCTCACCGTGTCCGGCACGGTGCCGACCGACGGGGCGATCGGGGTGAGCGTGCGGGTGACGAACACCGGCGCTGTCGCCGGCGACGACGTGGTCCAGCTCTACGGTCGCGACGTGGTCGCCTCGGTGACCAGGCCGTTGGCGCAGCTGCTCGGCTACCAGCGGGTCCACCTGGAGCCGGGTCAGTCCGTCACTGTCGAGCTGACCGTCCCCACCACCCGTCTGGCCTTCTCCGACCGCACGTACACCCGGGTCGTGGAGCCCGGCGAGGTCGAGCTCTGGGTCGGCACCAGCGTGCAGCGCGACACCCAGGCGGTGACCACACTGGTCGGTGACACCGTCCCGGTCACCAACGCCTCCCCACGCTGGACCGTCACCACCATCCGCTGAGACCGGTCCGCCGGCCGTCCCTCCAGGTCGGCCGGCGGACCGCGGTCACTCGGGTGCCGGCTCGCGGCTTCGCCGATCTCGCCCGGCCGGTTCGGTCACGCCGGTGCCGGCGACCCCGCCGTCGCGGCGGTCGTGCCGCGGGCCGAGCTGGCTGATCTCGTACCCGTCGGGGTAGCTCCTGGCCCGGATGCCGTCGGCGAACAAGGCCGTCGCCCGTGGCGCGCCGAACCACCGCTGCGACAGTGAGCGCGTCTTCAGGGCCAGGTGCAACCCCGCCCGGACCGGCCAGGCCGGCGTGTCCACCCGCGTCGCGCGCCGCAGCGGCGCGTCGTACAGGGCACTGACCAGTGCGTCTCCCAGCGGCGCGAGCATCCGAGGGAGCCGGGCGAGCATCAGCATGCGGGTGGCCCGTTCGATGGCCGCCGCGTCGTCGTTGGGTTGCAGGTGAGCCGCGTCGTGCGCGTCGAACCAGGTCTCGAACTCGTCGTACGACGCGGGGATGTCGGTGATGCCCATCCGTCGGCCGAGTTCCCGGTAGAACAGGTACGTGGCGTGCCGTTCGTGGCAGCAGGGCGGGCGCCAACCGTACGCCTGCAACCACCGGGTGGGGATCACGACCAGGCAGCCGAGGACGTAGCGGAAGTCGTCGTTGCTGATGTCGTACGGGCGGTGGATCTGGTTGACGCGCCGCAACGCGTCACGGCCCCGGGGCTGCTCGAAGCCGTTGAGCACCATCTCGTACATCAGCAGGCCGGTGTCGTCGATCCGCTTCTGGGTGCGTTCGGTCAGCTCACCGGTGGCGGCGTGCACAGTGGCGATGGCGGGGACGGAGAAGGACCGGTTGAAGGCGAGGTTGAGCCCGAGCTTCATGTCCCACGGGAACTCGTGGCGCAGCATCGTCTGGTAGATGTCCAGGTAGTCGCGCTCCGGATCGAGAGCGCGGGTACGGGTCAGGTTGTCGTAGCGGCCTCTCATCGGTGGGCGTCTCCCATGGTCGGCCCTGGTGACCGGCGGTTCGGGGCCCCTCCCGGTGCCGGTTCCTCCTCCGGGAGGTGAGCACCCGTCCAGGTGACGGTGGCCAGCCGGGCGCCGAGTAGCCGCCGTGCCCGGGCGGTCTGCCGGGCGTTCGCGTTGACCAGCACCGGCTGCTGCGCGGCGCTGAGGATGGGGAGATCCGACAGCGAGTCGCTGTAGGCCACCCGCCACGGTGGCGTCACCCCGTGGGCGGCGAGCTGCGTTATCTTGGCCGACCCGTGGTTGTGCACGATCAGCTTCGGCCCGCGAATGCGCGAGGCCACGAGCTCGACCTCGGCGAGGCCGATCACGTCGAGCACCGCGCGCGCCAGGGTGTGCTCGCAGGCGGTCACCACGATGACCCGGTCGCCCGCGTCGAGGTGGGACCGGACAGTGCGCAGGCCGGGCCCGATGATCCGCCCCGGCTCTTCGCCGAGGTCCGCGCCGAAGCGTGCGAGCTCTGCGGTCAACTCGTCGGCGTTGCGGCCCGACAAGCCGATCCGGCTCACCCACCGCGCCGCCCACGGACGCGCCGCGGGAACGGCGGCGACGGGCGCGAGGAGGACCAGTAGCGCGACGGCGAGCGGCAGCCGGGCGCCGGCGAAAGCAGTGCGGCGCAGGAACAGGCCGAATGCGTCGCCGCGCAGCAGCACACCGTCAAAGTCGACGATCACCGTGCCGGCGGTCGACGCCCCTGTCGCACTACCGACCACTGTGCCACCGGCGGTTCGCCATCAGTCGAGTGTACGGGCGGCCGGCGTCGGCGGCGGTGTCCGACCGCCCGGCACTCGACGGTGAACCCGCCAGCGACGCTCAGTACGGATATCCGGGAATGTTGAGTCGCACGCTGTACAGCCCGGAGTCGCCCCACGGGCCCGACGTGATGAAGAGGGTCTGCCGGTCGGGGCCGCCGAACGCGACGTTTGTCGTGCCGGTGTTACCGGGCCGGATCGTGCCGAGCGGGGTGCCGGCCGGGGAGTAGACGTGCACCAGCGAGTCCCGACCCGAGGTCCAGTAGACGTTGCCGGCGCAGTCGATGGTGCCGCCGTCCGGACCGCCGATGTAGTTCACGAAGACGCTGCGGGCGCCGACGCTGCCATCGGGCTGGACGACGTACTTGTAGATCTTGTTCTCGGCGTAGGCGCCCACGTACAGCGCGCTCCCGTCCGGCGACAGCGAGATCCCGTTGGGTTGGCGCAACGTGTCGTCCACCAGCGACACCTGCCCGCCGGAGACGCGGAAGACGCTGGTGCGCCCGCTCATCTGGTCGGGCCGGTTGCCGCGCTGGAAGTTCGGGTCGGTGAAGTAGACGACGCCGTCCGATCGGACCGCGACGTCGTTCGGCGAGTTGAACGCCCGGCCCTGGTAGTTGGCCGCGACGGTGCTGCGGGTCCGGTCGCTCAGCCGGTACGCGGAGACGCTGCGCTGGTCGTGGGTGGCCGCGACGAGCTGCTGGGCGTCGGCGGTGAGCGCGAGCCCGTTGCTGCCGGCGTTGGCGATGAACGTGTCGAAGGTCGCCGGCGGGGTGAACCGGCGGATCGTCGACGGCTGGACGTTGTACGGCCCGGTGCCGGCGGTCATGTCGGACATCAGCAGGTAGCCACCGTCGGCGACCCAGACCGGCCCTTCGAGGAAGGTGAACCCGCCCCGGATCCGCGGAGCCGTCACGGTGCTCGCCGGCAGCGGCGGGCCGTAACTGACGCCGGTTGGGCAGGCCCCGGGCGGTGCGCCGGGCGGACCGGCGAGTGCGGCGTGCGCGCTGGCCTGCGCAGCGTGGACGGCAGCACCGGCGGACACTGTGGTGGTGGTGACCGCGAGGCACAGGCCAGCCAGCGCGGCAAGGGTGGGACGCCAGGTCATCGAACACTCCAATCGGCGTCGAGGGTGGCGATGGCCGGCGTGCAAGGTCGGGGGCTGGCACGGCGTGAGGACGGGGCCGTCGACGTGAATATTCGGGAGCCTAAATCATGAAGCAGTGGTCCGCAGCGGTTTTGCCGGCAGATATTTCGAAGCGGATCCGGTTTGTAGACAAAGGCGCTGGTCAATGCGAAAAGGTGCCCGTGGAATAGTTCCGAGCGGACCACAGTGGAGTGTCCGGCGGTGGTCCGGGACACCGGGCCGGGACGTGGCGCAATAGGGTTGGGCCATGACCGGCCTGCTCAGTGGTGCCCGAACCGCAGCCAATCCGCTCCGTCAGCTCACGATCGACCAGCTCCGGCAGCGGACCAGCCTCAAGTGGCGGGAACACCCCGACGACGTGCTGCCGCTCTGGGTGGCGGAGATGGACGTGCCCCTGGCCGAGCCGGTCGCACTGGCGATCACCGACGCCGTCGCGCGCGGCGACACCGGCTACACCGCCGGCACGGCGTACCCGCAGGCGTTGGCGGAGTTCGCTCGGCGGCGGTGGGGCTGGGACGGGCTGGCCGTGGAGCGCACCGCACTGGTGCCCGACGTGATGCACGGCGTCGTCGAGGCGCTGCGCCTGGTCACCGAACCGGGGGACGCGGTGGTCGTCAACTGCCCGGTCTACCCGCCGTTCTACGAGTCCGTGGCGCACGCCGACCGCCGGATCGTGGAGGCGCCGCTCGGCGAGGACCTGCGGATCGACCTCGGCACGCTGGAGGAAGCGTTCCGGCGGGCCCGCGCCGGTGGACGGCCGGCGGCGTACCTGCTCTGCAGCCCGCACAACCCGACCGGCGTCGTGCACACCGCGGCCGAGCTGACCGCCGTCGCCGACCTCGCCGAGCGGCACGGGGTGCGGGTGGTCGCCGACGAGATCCACGCGCCGGTGGTGGCCGGCGGAGCGCGGTTCGTGCCGTACCTCTCGGTGCCCGGCGCGGAGAACGGCCTGTCGCTGATGTCCGCCTCCAAGGGATGGAACCTGTCCGGCCTGCGCGGCGGGCTCCTCGTCGCCGGCCCGGCCGCGGCCGGGGACCTCGCTCGCGTCCCGTTCGGGGTCAGCGTCAGCACCAGCCACCTCGGCGTGATCGCCCACACCGCAGCCTTCCGCGACGGCGGCGAATGGCTCGATTCCCTGCTGACCGGCCTGGACGACAACCGTCGGCTGCTTGCCGACCTGCTCGCCGAGCACCTGCCGGCCGTCCGCTACCAACCCGGTCAGGGCACCTACCTGGCCTGGCTCGACTGCCGGGCGCTGGGCCTCGGCGACGACCCGGCCACCGTGTTCCTCGACAGTGCCCGGGTGGCGCTCAACTCCGGGTTGGCGTTCGGCACCGGCGGTGATGGGCACGTCCGACTGAACCTGGCCACCGCGCCGGAGCTCATCACCGAGGCGGTACGCCGGATGGCCGGCGTCGTCGGCTGAGACCGGCACGGATGTCGGTAGGTCGCTCTACGGACCAGCGGGGCCCGCAGGCTCACCACCGCACTGGCCGGCCGACCCACTGATCCGCGTTCCGCCGGGCCGGGACACCCCCAGCCCGGCCGAGTGGTCCGCCTTCCGACCGTACTTCGCGGGGGACGCAACCTGATGGTCGTCCGGCCCCGTCGAGCTTGCGGAGGAGGGAGCCTTGATGGTGGATGCCGAGGGTGAGTTCGTGGAGTACGTCTCCGCGCGACTGCCGCGCCTGCATCGGACCGCGTTCCTGATGTGCGGTGACGCCCATCTGGCCGACGACGTGGTGCAGCAGACGATCACGTCGCTCTACGTGAACTGGCGCCGGGTCAGCCGGGCCGACAACGTCGACGCGTACGTCCATCGGATGCTGGTGCACAAGCTCGTCGATGAGAAGCGCCTGAGCTGGGCGAAGGTCCGGTTGTTGGGGTCTGCGCCGGTGCCGGAGCGCTCACCGGCGACCCCGCATGACGACCTGGCCGAGCGGGACAGCCTGCTCGCGGCGCTCGCCCGTCTGCCGCGCGGCCAGCGCACAGTGCTGGTCCTGCGGTTCCTGTGCGACCTGTCGCTGGCCGACACGGCCGCCGCGATGGGCTGCTCCGAAGGCAACGTGAAGGCGCAGACGGCCCGGGCTCTGGCGGCTGTTCGCCAGGTGCTCGACGTCGCCGAGATGTCAGCGAGGAGTCCGAGATGACCACCGTGGACGATCAGCGGATCGCGGCGCTGCTGCGGTCGGTGTCGGTTCCCGAGCCGCGGGTCGACGTGAGCCGGGCCGTCCGCGACGGCCGGCGCCGCCGCCAGCGGCGCCGCGTCGCCGGAGTCGCCGCCCTGACGGTGCTGGCCGGGGTCGGCGTCGTGGGTGCCGTTCAGGTCGGCGGGACCGCCAACTCGCCGGCGCCGACCACGCCGGCACTCGCGGTGTCGCCAGCCGCTACCGGGTCGGCCGCCCCCCGCCCGCCAGTCACCTGCCAGGCGTCGTGGTTGTCGCAGCCGATCGACGGTCCGGTCGCGGTGGCCGTCGGAGTCGACCCCACCGGGCGGTACGTCGTCGGCGACATCGGCACCGGGCAGGAGGACGGGCGGGTTGTGCTGTGGACCGACGGCAGGCCGGTCGTCCTGCCGAAGACCGCACGGCACGCGGCAGCGGTCAACGCCAGCGGCCATGTGGTGGGCACCGACGGCGACGGCACCGGCTGGGTGTACCGGGACGGGAAGCTGCGTCCCCTGGCCACCCCGCCCGGCTTTGACGCGGTGCTCGTGCACGCGGTCAACGCCCGGGGTGACATCGTCGGGACGGCCCGCAGGTCGGACGACTCGCACCAGGCTGTGCGGTGGTCGACGGCGCAGCCCCAGACGTACCGGCTGATCGGCCAGCGGGGGTCGACCGCGACCGGGATCACCGACGACGGCACGATCGTCGGCGAGCTGGACCAGCAGCCCTACCGGTGGACGCCGCAGGGTGTCGGTGCGGCGCTGGCGGTGCCCGAGGGCTACCCCCGGGCGTCGGTCGAATCGGCGCGGGGTGAGTGGGCGATCGGGATGGTTCCGGGCGGCAGCAACGGCGGCGCCGTGCAGATGCTGCCGGTGCGGTGGAACCTCACCACCGCGGCGGTGAGCCTGTTGCCCTTCCCCGGGGCGAGCGGCATCTCCGCCGAGGGTGAGGTGCTCATCGGCGACGGCGCGCCGCTGATCGTCGCCCCGGACGGCACCTCCCGCCGGCTGCCGGGCCGACCCGAGGTCCGCGCGACCGAGCCGGGCACGTACACGGCGGAGGGGATCAGCGACGACGGTCTGACGGTGGTCGGGGCCGTCTACGAGAACCAGGCGTACCGGCCGCTGGTGTGGCGCTGCGGACGTTGACGGTTTGAGCGGCCCCGTTCACCGTCGCGGTGGGGGACTGCCGGGGAGCGTGCCTCCGGGTCGTTTCAACCGACCGGGCCCGTGGGTACGCTCCCACCCGGCTGATCACCCGATCGACGGAGACTCCTCGTGATTATGGCGCTGCTGCTCGACCTCGCCAACATCGTCGGTGGCTTCCTGCTCGCCGTGGCGCTGCTGCGGCTGCTGCCGCGGGTCGGCGACGACCTGGGCCGCCTCGCCGGTCGGGCCGCCCCGATCGCGTGGGTGGTCGGCGTCGTGGCGTTGGTGACCGGCGGCTACTACCTCATCGTCCACCTGGTCTCCGGGCCCCGGGTGTTCCACTTCGAGGTGGTGGGCATCGGGGTGGGGCTCGCCCTGCTGTGGAGCCGGCTGACCGGTCGGCCGACGCCGCGCGACGGGCAGTCGGACGGCGCCACCGGAGTCCGGCTGTTGCTCGCGATCTTCGGCCTCATCGCGATCGTCGTCGGCGTCCAGGGACTGTTCACCCCGGACGGCTGAGGCTCACCGGCTCAGGCGATGGTGGACGGTCGCGGTGCCCTGGTGACCACGGCGCTGGCGAGCAGAAGCGCCACCGCTGGGAGGAACGCGCCACCGATGCCCAGCCCGAGCAGCAGCCCCCAGCCGGTGATGACGAGCGCGGCCATCAGGTCGGCGGCCACCGTCAGCCGACCGAACCGCTGCGCGAGGACGGGCAGCACCGCCGCGACGACGGGGACGCCGAGCAGATAACCGGCCGCGGCGCCCGAGTCATCCACTGTGAACGGAGCCAACGCGGCGGCCACCAGCACGGTGATCGCCAGGGCCGACCAGCGGAGCACCGACCGGGTGTCGGCCGGTCTGCGGAGCAGGACCACGAGACCGACGAGCAGGACGCCCACGACGGCCCCGACGCTCACCACACCGATCATGATGCTCTCCTCGACCGCCGCAGGTGGTGTCTCATCGAAGACGGCGGATCGTCGTCTCTGCGTCCACCATACGGCTGCCCCGGCCACCGGCACGAGGTCAGAACATCAGGCGCGTCCGTGCCGGGTCTGGGTGTCAGCCGGCGTCCAGCACCTCCCGCAGCCGCGCGGCGAACTCCTCGGGTTTGCCCGCGTAGCCGAACTCGCCGCCGAGGAACCCGCCGTGGTGGCTCGGGAACACCACGGCCTCCTGGCCGAGCAGCGCCGCGAGGCCCAGTGCGGTGCGGGCGGTGTACGTCCCGGCCGACTCCTCGCCGACCGCGACCACGATCCGGGTGGGCGCGGCGGTGAACACCTCCGCGTCGGGGCGGTAGTCGGTGATCGCCCACGAGTTCTGCGACAGCAGCGGATCGTCGCGGCTGCCGTCGTCGTCGGCGGTCAAGCCGAACATCGCCGGGTCGGGGGTGGGCTGGGCGAAGTAGGCGTCGGTGAACTCGCCCTGCCAGGAGGTCATCGCGATGAACGCGGCCATCCCCGCGCCCGAGCCCTTCGCCTGGTACGCCTCGTAGAAGCCGGCCCGGGCGCGCTCGGCGGCCGTGGCGTCGGGGAGCACGGCGTTGATCGGCGGTTCGTGCGCCACCAGGGTGGCGACGTCGCCGGGATGGGTGGCGACCAGTTCGAGGGCGGTCACCGCGCCGCCGCTGCTGGCGAAGAGGTCGACCGGACCGACGTCGAGCGCCTCGACGAGCGCGTGCAGGTCGGCCGCCTGCTGCTGCGGCGTGTGGTCGGACCGACCGTCAGTGCGGACGCTGCGGCCCAGGCCACGCGGGTCGTAGGTGAGGACCGTGCGGTCCGTGAAGTGCGGGGCGAGGGCGGTGAAGCCCTCCGCCGTCATCGGCTGGCCGATCAGGAGCAGCGCACGATGGGCGCCGGTGGGAGGTAGCGGGCCGCGGACGTCGTAGACCAGGTCGACGCCGGGAATGTCCAGGGTGTGTGTCTGGATGTCCTGCATCCGATGAGACTACGGCCGGCCAGGGGAAATCGGCGGCGGCTGGCGGAGCGCGTCGTCGATGATGCCGGGCATCCGCCGGGCCACTCCCGCGAGGAGGTCCGCGACCTGGACGCGCGGGTCGTCGCGGGAGTCGACCATCACCAGCCCCGCCAGGGGTGACACCCCGGTCGGCAACGCGGCAGCCCGGTTGCCGCCGGCCGCCGACGCGTCGCCGTTGGCGGCCAACACCCGCTGAAGCCGGGTCAGCCGGTCGGCCGTCAGGGCACTCTGCTCGTCGTGGGTCACCAGCACCTGCCGCTGGCCGCCGCTCCAGGACAGGACCGTTTCGGCCAGCGCCGGCAGCAGCGGTTCCAGCGGGGGAGGGACCGTGCGGTCGTCGGCGTCGAGCCTGGCCACCACGGCCCGCACCTGGTTCGGGCGGAGCCCGCCGAGGACGGCGTCGGCCACCGTGCCGAGGCCATGTCGCCGCAGCGCGTCCCGGGCCTGGAAGAACCGCCGCACCGTCTGGTCGACCGGAAGCCGCCGCTTCATCCGGACCAGATCGACGAACGCCGACAGGAAGGCAGTCCAGTCGCTTCCGGTCGAGCGCCCGGCCGCGTACAGGGCGAGAGCGGCCGGATGGTGCTCGCGAGCCAGGCGGGTGCCGGCCGCGTACGACGGCTCGGTCAGCAGGAAGTCCACGATCCGGGTGACGAGGAAGAACTCCTTGTCGATGAGGTGGACGTGCGCGCGGCCGGCCAGCGTCGCCAGGAACCACTCCAGTGCCTCCTGCGCGCCGGAGCCGCGCAGGAACCGGCCGGACTTGAGCTCGTGCGGCGCGAACCGGAACCCGGACCGTAGGGCGGTGATGATCGCGACCGCCTCGTCGGCGGCCAGGTCGACGCTCGCGTGCGTGATCACCGGGGCGGTCGAGTGCAGCAGGTTCGTACCCGAGAATCCCGACTCGTCGCAGGCGATCCGCACGACGGCCCCGACCACCACCGCGCCGCCCGGCGGTAGTCCGCCTTGGAGGGGCGATCTCACCGCCGTCCTCCCGCCATGCCGCCCATGGTCACCCGTGATCCGGCGGAGAACAACCCGATTGTGGAGGCGAGAACGCTGGGCGGTGCCGGTGCTTGGCGCGGGGCGCAGCCGGATCGCCGTACATCTGATGTATGTCCTTCCGGGTGGGTCGTCGGCGGCGGCATCGTGGCCCATCGCCCGGCGCTACCGCCTCGCTCCCTCGCTGCTCACCCGCCCGTGCATCTTGCTGACCGGGCACAGGGGAGCAGTGTCCAGCCATTGATCGACCGTTGCCTATTCTGTGGCCCCGGAGTAACCTTCCCGAAACACATCAGATGTCTGGCGCGTCACTGCCGGGCGTCGGCCTGCTCAGGCAGGGTCCCGGTTGGCCCCACCAAGCGGATCCCCATGTCGAGTCCCACAGTTGTCCCGCTTCGGGGTGGCCGGACTGGTCACCGTTTGGAGGATCGATGTCAGACCTGACCCGACGGCAAGCCCTCAAGATCGGCGCAGCCGGCGCGGGTGGCGCCCTCCTGCCGGTGCCCTGGACCGCCGTGGCACGCGCGGACTCGGTGGCGCCGCCCCAGGTGCTGGCCGCCGGTGACCTCGCGCTCTGGTACGACGAGGGGGCCGGCACCGACTGGCTGCGGGCGCTGCCGATCGGCAACGGCCGACTCGGCGCCATGGTCTTCGGCAACGTCGACACCGAGCGCCTTCAGCTCAACGAGGACACCGTCTGGGCCGGCGGCCCGCACGATCCCAGCAACACCAGAGGCGCGGGCGCGATCGCGGAGATCCGGCGGCTGGTCAACGCCAACCAGTGGACCCAGGCCCAGGATCTGATCAACCAGACCATGATGGGCAACCCCGGCGGCCAGCTGGCCTACCAGACCGTCGGTAACCTCCGGCTCGCCTTCGGCTCCGCCAGCGGAGCGTCCCAGTACGACCGGACGCTCGACCTCACCACCGCCACCGTCACGACGACGTACGTGCTCAACGGCGTTCGTCACCAGCGGGAGGTGTTCGCCAGCGCGCCGGATCAGGTCATCGCGATGCGACTGACCGCCGACCGCAGCGGCTCGATCAGCTTCACCGCCACCTTCGACAGCCCGCAGCGCACCACCGTGTCCAGCCCGGACGGCACCACGATCGGCCTGGACGGCATCTCCGGGAACATGGAGGGCATCACCGGCCAGGTCCGCTTCCTTGCCCTGGCCAACGCGACAGTCAGCGGCGGCAGCGTGTCCAGCTCCGGCGGCACCCTGCGGGTGACCAACGCCAACAGCGTGGTCCTGCTGATCTCCATCGGCTCCAGCTACGTCAACTACCGCAATGTCGGCGGCGACTACCAGGGCATCGCCCGGCAGCGCCTCACCGCCGCGCGCGCCAGTAGCTACGACCAGTTGCGCAGCCGGCACGTCGCCGACTATCAGGCGCTGTTCGGCCGGGTCACCCTGGATCTGGGTCGCACGTCCGCTGCCGACCAGACGACGGATGTCCGGATCGCCCAGCACAACAGCGTCAACGACCCGCAGTTCTCCACGCTGCTGTTCCAGTACGGCCGGTACCTGCTGATCTCGTCGTCGCGGCCCGGCACCCAGCCGGCGAACCTCCAGGGCATCTGGAACGACTCACTGGCCCCGGCGTGGGACTCGAAATACACGATCAACGCCAACCTGCCGATGAACTACTGGCCGGCCAACACCACCAACCTGGCCGAGTGTCACAACCCGGTCTTCGACATGGTCAGAGACCTTGCGGTCGCCGGAGCGCGGACCGCCCAGGTGCAGTACGGCGCCGCCAGTGGCTGGGTCACCCACCACAACACCGACGCCTGGCGGGCCACCGCCGTGGTGGACGGCGCGTTCTGGGGCATGTGGCAGACCGGTGGGGCCTGGCTGTCCACGTTGATCTGGGATCACTACCTGTTCAACGGCGACATCGAGTTCCTGCGGACGAACTACCCGGCCATGAAGGGCGCCGCACAGTTCTTCCTCAACACCCTGGTCACCGAGCCGACCCTCGGCTACCTGGTGACCAACCCGTCGAACTCGCCGGAGCTGAGCCACCACTCGAACGCCAGCGTCTGCGCCGGCCCCACCATGGACAACCAGATCCTGCGGGACCTGTTCGACGCCTGCGCCCGGGCGAGCGAGATCCTCAACGTGGACAGCACGTTCCGCGCCCAGGTTCGTGCCACCCGGGACCGGCTCCCACCCATGAAGGTCGGGTCGCGGGGCAACATCATGGAGTGGCTCTACGACTGGGTGGAGACCGAGCCCAACCACCGGCACATCTCGCACCTGTACGGGCTGGCCCCGAGCAACCAGATCACCAAGCGCGGCACCCCGCAGCTGTTCGAGGCGGCCCGGCGGACCCTCGCCCTGCGCGGCGACGACGGCACGGGCTGGTCGCTGGCCTGGAAAATCAACTTCTGGGCTCGGATGGAGGAGGGCAAGCGGGCCCACGACCTGATCCGCTACCTCGCCACCACCGCGCGACTCGCGCCCAACATGTTCGACCTGCACCCGCCCTTCCAGATCGACGGCAACTTCGGGGCCACCGCGGGCATCGCCGAGATGCTGCTGCAGAGCCACATCGGCGAGCTGCACATCCTGCCCGCGCTGCCGCCGGCCTGGCCGAGCGGGCGGGTGACCGGCCTGCGCGGTCGGGGCGGGCACACGGTCGGCATCACCTGGGCGAGCGGTCAGGCCACCGAGATCCTCGTCCGACCGGACCGGGCCGGCACCGTCCGCCTGCGCTCCCGGATCCTGACCGGCACCGTGACCGTGGTCGACACCGCCGACGGTACGGCGGCCCGCACCACCCGGATCGAGTCCGACCTGATCGAGGTCGCCGTGCAGGCCGGGCGCACCTACCGGGTCACCAGCTCCGGGGCCACCACACCGACGTTGGAGCAGAGCTTCAGCAACGTCGGCATCACCAGCGACAGCAACACCAACGTCGGCAACTTCGACGGTGGCGGGGCGTCGCTCTCCGCGCAGGCGCTGGCGCAGGCCGGTGCCAGCCCGGGAGGCACGATCAGCCGCAACGGGGTCACCTTCCGCTGGCCCAACGTCAGTTCCGGGGCCTCCGACAACGCCATCGCCTCGGGCCAGACCATCGGCATCAGCGGCACCGGCAGCACGCTGGGCTTCCTCCTCACCGGCACCTACGGCGCGGTGTCCGGCACCGGCACCGTGGTCTACGCCGACGGCACCCGCCAGACGTTCACGCTCAGCTCGCCCGACTGGTACGGCGGGCCGCACTCCGGGGGAACGGCGGCCATCGTGTCCGCGTACCAGAACCGGCCCAACAACGTCCGCCAGAACACCGCCGCGTGCATCTACTACGTCGGTGTCGGGTTGCAGAACAAGGCGGTGGCCTCGGTCGTGTTGCCCAACATCAGCGCCCGACCGGCGACGAACGTGCCGACCATGCACATCTTCGCCATCGCGATCGGAGGCTGACGGCAGGGGCCGCAGCCTCGGGGGAGCGTGACCGGGCCCGTCCCAGCTGGGACGGGCCCGGTCACGGATTTCGGGGGCGCTGTCGGGGTGGATGCGGTATGCCGCTCATCAGCACATCGACATGCCGGGCCAGCCGGAGCGCACGGTCAGCGGACGCGTTCCCCGTGGCTCTCGATGCGGAAGTAGTCGAAGGCGACGTCGAGGTCGGTGGAGGTGCCGGCCCGGTTGAAGGCCAGCAGCCCGGCCTTCGTCGGCTCGACGTTCAGCGTCTGCGAGCCGATGTAGCGGTAGACGCTCCCGTCGCTGGAGTAGTAGGCGCGGTAGCGGTCCCCGACCTTGGTCAGGCGCAGCCAGATGGCCCCGTCGGCCCCGACGATGCGCTGGGCGTCCGCACCGGTGATCTCCAGCGTCGACGCCGTGCCGTTCTGTTCACGCAGGAAGACGATCCGGGTCTTGTTGATGGCCGCAGTCGCGTTGCCCATCTCCCAGGCGAGCTTCACGTAGTTGTTGTCGTCCGCGTACCCGAGAACACCGCCCTGCTCGTTGTTGCCGGCGAGGGGACGGGAGAAGACCACCCGGGACTCGGCCGTCCAGTCGCCGTCGACGTCCTGCAGGGCCAGGTTCCTCGCGGTGTTGACGTTGCCCTGGAGGTCGCCCTGCTGGGCGGTGACGACCAGGGACCCGTCGGCCAGTCGTTGCCTGCTCTCGTCCGGCCGGACCCACTGCCACTGCGGGCCGAGCGGGGTCGACTCGAACTCGTCGCTGCCGGTGAGGGTGGTGTTCAGGTCCACCGTGTAGACCGACGACGCCGCGCCGTTCGTGACGGTGACCCGGGCCTGCCCGGTGGCGTTGGCCGCCTGCTCCACCGCGACCGAGGCGGCGGGGTCGGCGGCGCTGGCGGTGACCGTCGGCACTGTCGTGGCGCCGGCCGGCGTGAGGGCGTTGTAGCGCAGCACCGTCGGCGCGAAGGACGTCAGGCGCCTGCCGTCGACGCGCAGCGCCGTCAGCGTGGTGTCGGGCACCAGGTTGAAGACGTAGTTCTTTACGAGAGGCCCGAAGAAACTCTCGGTCGTGACCTTGACGACCGCCTGCCCGGGTACGCCGGCCGCCTGGGAGATGATCTCGTAACGGGCCTTGCGGTCGGCGGTCCGCACCTTCGTGATGGTCGGCGACGCCCCGGCCGGCAGCGGGATGGTGTACGAGGCGTCCGAGAGGTTGAAGCCGCCGAACGTCTTCCCGTTCACGACGATCGTCGCCGACAGTGGCGCGTCGTCGACCGGGATGTCCCGCCCGCTGAACTCCTTCCAGTAGTTCACCGAGGTGTCCCGCCAGTCGGCGGCGTCCGCCTCGTGGACCGCCAGCTTGGCACGCACCTCGGCGAACCGGCGCGCGTCGATGTCGGGCTGGAGCGCGTCCCAGGTCTCCCGCATCCAGGTCACGTACTGCACGCCCATCTGGTAGCGGTAGACCAGCTCTTCCCAGAACGTCCGCCCGCTGTCCATCCGATGGCCCCACGGCACGTGGTGGAACCACATCAGCAGGTTCTCCGGGATCGAGTCGATGGTGCCGTAGCGCTGCTCCAAGCGGGGGAAGTACTGGGCGGCCAGGTTGCTGCCGGTGGGGGAGCGGTCGAAGCCCAGACCGACGCTGTCGGCCTTGTTGTAGTAGACCGGGCTCCAATCGTCGCGGCCCGCCCAGTCGGCGGGGTCGGGACGGTAGTGGGCGCCCTCGGCGAACTGGTGACCGATGCCCAGCGGCGTCTGGTAGCTGACCAGCGACTCCCACGAGCCCATCATCATCTTCCGGATGGTGTCGACGACACGCCGGTCGTTGCTCCAGGTCATCCGCGTCCAGTCGGTCGCGATGTCCGCCGAGTCGAGGGTCCAGTCCCACGCCTGACGTCCGAAGGCGAAGAGGTTCGCCTGGGCGAAGTGGTGCCCGGTCAGGTTGTCGGCGTTGCCGAGGTTCGCGACACCCACGATGGCGGTGTCCGAGTGGTGCTGCGCGGTCCCGTCGACGATGTCGCCGACCAGCCGCTCCTTGAGCAGCTTCCCGTTCGCGTCGGTCGCGTACGTGTCGGTCTTGAGGATCTCCTCGTACATCGGACCGAGGTAGGCCAGCATCCAGTTCTGGCCGGTGTACTCCTGCGTGATCTGGAGTTCCAGGGCCTGGTTGGTGTTCTCCATCCGGCCGAACATCGGGTGGATGGGCTCGCGGGCCTGGAAGTCCAGTGGCCCGTTCTTGGTCTGCAGGAACACGTTGTCGGCGAAGCGTCCCCGGCTGCCGTCCGGCTGGACCTCGTCGTCGATCGGCCCGAACTCCAGGTAGGCCCGCTTGAGCCGGTCGTTGTCGACGTCGGCGTTGTAGACGAACGTTCGCCAGTGCACAGTCATCCCGAGCGGCGCCACCGCGGCGGCGATGGCGTTGGCGCCGTCACCGTGGTCGTACCCGAAGTCCTGTGGCCCCGGCTGGCCCTCGGAGTTGGCCTTGACGGTGAGTCCCATGAAGTCCGGGATCGCGGCCTGGATCTGCTGGGCCCGGCGGTGCCACCAGCCCCGGAAATCCGCGCCGTACGGGTCGAGCTGGCTGTTGGTCAGCGTGTCCGGCGCGAACCTGCTGTCGGTGGGCGCTGTGTACCGGATCGACAGGCCCAGCCTGATGCCGTACGGCCGCAGCGCGTCGGCGAGGGCCGCCTCCTGCGCGATGCGCGCGCTCGTCAGGTACGCGTTGTCGGCGTTGACGTTGTTGATGGTGATGCCGTTGATGCCCAGTGACGCCAGCGCGCGCGCCATGACGAGGTAGCGGTCGAGGATGACGGGCAGGTTCCGGCCGGCGCTGGCACCGGTCGCCGCGAAGTTGAAGATCGCCCCGCTCTCCCCGTTCAGCCCGCCCAGCCCGGAGGCGTTGTTGCCCGCGTAGAGACGCTCGGTCTCCCAGTTGTTCAGCAACCGGTGCTTGATCTTCGGTGACTCCGCGACCCGGAGATGGTCGATCGGTTTCCGGGTCTGAAGGAGCCGGAGGAAGGCGAAGGTGCCGTACAGCGCGCCGAGGTCGGTGTTGCCGGCGATGACGGTGAACCGTGCCCCGCCCTTCGACACCGTGCGGACTAGGTAGCCCTCGTCGCCCACAGTGGCCAGGTCGCGGGTCGCGATGGTGCGGCCCACCAGCGGTGAGCTCGCCGGTGTGCCCACCACCACCGCGCCGTCCGAGACGCCGTCGGCCGGCAGCGTCGGTGTCGACTGGACGAGCAGCCCGTTCAGGCCGCGTACCAGCTCGTCCCGGGCGGCGCCCAGCGTGGTCTCGACGAGCTTCTCGGCGGAACCGGGTGCCATGGCCAGGTCCGTGGTGTGCCGGTGCACCTTCGTGGCGTCGGCGTTTTCGACCACGATCGCCGTGGCCGCGCGGCGGTAGTCGCGCAGCAACTTCGCGTCGTCGACCGGCACGTACCGCAGCCACAGGTCAGAGCCGTTGTAGTCGTCGGGCGACGCGACCGCGGTGACCGGTGTCGCGGCGACCGGTGTCGAGGTGACAGTGAGGGTGGCCGCGACGGTGGCGAGCACCGTGCCCAGCACGATGAAGGTCCGTCGTAACCTGGGCGTCGAGCCTCGGATCATCGCCATCTCCTCGTTCGTCCGCTGGGGGCGCCGTCGCGCCCGTCCCGCGAGCGCCCGACGTTGACGGATGGATGCGCGTCGATCCTGGTCGCCGCCGCCGCGCCTCGGCAACGAGTTGTCGTTTCTTGTCGTGGGCCGGGCGGCCTCACGGCCGGTGGGCCGCCGGGTCCGGTGCGGACCGGTTCCGCGCCCACTGCCGGCGGGCGCGACCCGGGCCCGGGTTACGCGTGGCCGTCGAGTCGCGGACCACGAGGCGTACCGGCAGGACCATCGGCCGGCCGGTATGCCCGGGTGCCCCCGCGATCATCGTGAGCAGGTGCCGGGTCGCGGCCGAGCCCTCCGCGTAGAGCGGCGCCGCGACGGTGGTGAGCCCGGGCGTGACGATGTCGGCGGCGAGGATGTTGTCGAAACCCACGACGCTGACGTCACCCGGAACGTTGACGCCCATCCGGCTGAGGCCACGGATGATCCCGATGGCCATCTGGTCGTTGAAGGCGAGGACCGCCGTCGCCGGGCGGGCGCACAGCTCCCGCGCGGCCCGCTCACCGCCGGCCATGGTGGGGCTGAACGGCCCGATCTGACGGACCTTGATCTCCAGCTCCATGCCCGCCTCGAGCAGCGAACGCCAGCGGATGCCGTTGGGCCAGGACGCCTGCGGCCCCGCGACGTAGGTGATGTGATCGTGCCCCAGCTCGCCGAGGTGCTCGGCGGCCCGCCGCACCCCACGGGGGTCGTCGGTGACGACGCACGGCACGTCGGCGAGAGCGCGGTTGAGGACCACCACCGGCCGCTGTTTGGCGACCATCCGGATGGCCGAGTCGGACATCCGGCTGCTGGCCAGCACGATGCCGTCGACAGTCGACATGGTGCGTTCGACAGCCGCCCGTTCCAACCGGTCGGACTCCTGGGCGTCGATCAGCACTGTGGTGTACTCGCCGTCGGTCGCCGCCTCCTGCGCGCCGCGCACGATCTCCGCGTACACCGGGTTGGTGATGTCGGCGATGACCAGCGCGATCATCCGCGTGCGGGACGTGGTGAGGGCGCGGGCGAGGGGGTTGGTCCGGTAGCCCAACCGCTCGGCGACCCGTCGGATCCGATCGGCGGTCTCGGAGTTGACGCGACTCGGTCGCGAGAACGCGCGGGACACCGTCGAGGGTGAGACGTCCGCCTCGGCAGCGACGTCGTAGATCGTGACTCTCTTTTCCGGCGGCCTGGTGTGGTCGGGCATCTGCATGCTCCTCCCGGCTACGCGCAGTGATCATGGTATGGCGGCCGTGAATACTCGGCAATGCCCCCGCAACAATCCGGCCGCCCGATCGCATTCGCACGAGGCAATACATGGCAACCCGTTGCCGCCGTGGCGCGCCGGCTGAATCAATCAGCACCGATGACACCTGGCGGAGGGAACGGCTCATGGGTATGACGCGGCGCGGCGCTCTCCTGGTCACGGCATCGTCGCTGCTGGTGGGCGCGGTCGGGTGTGGAGCACCCGAGGCTCCCGGTGACACCACCGGCGACACCACTGGCGAGGTGCCACAGCGGCCCGGCAAGGCCGTCACCCTCAACGTCCTGGACGTGGCGGGCAACCTCCAGTTGACCCAGGGGATGATCGACGAGTTCGTCTCGAAGAACCCCGACGTGATCTCCCGGGTGACGTATTCGAAGGCACCGGCACCCGAGCTGGCCGGAAAGATCAAGGCCCAGCAGGGGGCGGACCGGGTGGACATCGGTCTCGTGCTGACCGGCGTCGACGGCCTGGCCGCCGGGATCGAGCAGGGGCTCTGGATCGACGTGTTGCCGACCTTCCAGGACCGCCTCGGCGGCATGCGCGACTACCTGGCACCGGCCGCCGCGATGCAGCAGCTCGCCGGCAACGCGGGGGTCACCGTCACCTACTACCCGTCCGGCCCGCTGCTCGAATACCTGCCGTCGCGCCTTCCGACGCCACCCACCAGCGCGGACGCGCTGCTCGCCTGGGCCAAGGCCAACCCCAGGAAATTCCAGTACGCCCGCCCGGCCAACTCGGGCCCAGGCCGGACCTTCCTGATGGGGCTGCCCTACATCCTGGGCGACTCGAACCCCAAGGACCCCACCGCGGGATGGGACAAGACGTGGGCCTTCCTCAAGGAGCTGGGCCAGTACGTCGACTACTACCCGTCCGGCACCACAGAGACGATGAAGAACCTCGCCAACGGCACCGCGCACCTCATCGTCAGCACGACCGGTTGGGACATCAACCCGCGGGTGCTCGGCACCGTGCCCAAGGAGGCCAGGATCACCCCGATCGACGGCTTCCACTGGGTCACCGACGCGCACTACGCCGTCATGCCCAAGGGCGTGTCGACCGACACCCAGGCCGCGGTGCTGGCCCTGTTGGCGTTCATGCTCACCCCCGAACAGCAGGCGAAGGCGTACGACGAGGGTTACTTCTACCCGGGCCCGGCGATCAAGGAGGTCCAGCTCTCCTCGGCCCCGCAGAAGAGTCAGGACGCGATCCGGGAGTTCGGTCGCCCGGAGTACGACGCGCTGATCGCCGGAAACCCGACCGAGGTTCCGCTCGACGCGAAGAGCCTGGTGGCGGCGTTCAGCCGCTGGGACCGTGAGATCGGCGGCGGGAAGGTCAAGCAGGGATGAGCGCCTTCTCCCAGCTGCGGCTGGACGGGGTGTCCCGACGGTTCGGCGGCCAGGCCGCGCTCACCGAGCTGGACCTGACGATCGGGGCGGGGGAGTTCATCGCCCTGCTCGGCCCGTCCGGCTGTGGCAAGTCGACGGCGTTGAACTGCCTGGCCGGGCTGCTGCCGTTGACGGCGGGGAGCATCTGGCAGGACGAGCGCCGCATCGACACACTGCCGCCGGAGCGGCGCGGCTTCGGCATGGTGTTCCAGAGCTACGCCCTCTTCCCGCACCTGACCGTCCGGGCGAACATCGCCTTCGGGCTGCGTATGCGGCGGCTGCCCAAGGAGGAGACGCGCCGGCGTACGGACGAGGCGGTGCGGCTGGTGCGACTGGAGGACCACGTCGACAAACTGCCCGGTCAGCTCTCGGGTGGACAGCAGCAGCGCGTCGCCATCGCCCGCGCCGTCGTGTTCGAGCCGTCCCTGGTGCTGATGGACGAGCCGCTGAGCAACCTCGACGCGAAGCTGCGCCTGGAGATGCGGACCGAGATCCGCCGGCTGCACCAGTCGCTGGGGCTCACCACCGTCTACGTGACCCACGACCAGGAGGAGGCGCTCTCCCTGGCCGACCGGCTGGTGGTGCTGCGGGAGGGGCGGGTGCAGCAGATCGGCTCGCCGCGCGAGCTGCACACCCGACCGGCGAACTGGCACGTCGCCGACTTCATGGGCTACCGCAACCTGTGGCGGGGGCGGGTGGAGCGGCGGGACGGCGCGCGGGCCACCGTCGAGTCGTCCGGGCACCGTCTGCTCGGCGAGGTGGTGGGCGACGTCCAGGCCGAGGCGGAGGCAGTGCTCGCGGTGCGCCCCGAGGACATCCGCGTCGACGGGCCCGGCGAGGCCCACAACGCCCTGTCGGCGACCGTCGAGGTGGTGGAGTATCAGGGCCGCGAGTTGGCGGCCGAGGCCCGCACCGACACCGGGCTGCTGCTGCACCTGCGCACCGAGCGGCGGATCGCCCCGGGCGACCAGGTCAGGCTCGGGGTCGACCCGCAGCGGCTGCTCGTCTATCCCGCCGACGCGGCGGCGGCGCAGACCAACCGCGTCCCGCAGGCCTCGGGGGCGACGCGGTGAGCCGGTCCGGGCGGCCGCTGACGCACTGGCAGCACCGCCTCGCCGAGCGGGGCGTCGACCGTCAGCTCTGGTTGCTGGTCCCGGCGCTGGTCTTCGTCATCGCCCTGTTCCTCTACCCGTTCTTCTACGGGCTGACGCTCTCGTTCCAGCCGACCACCGGCGGGCCGTTCAGCGACTACGCCCGGTTCTTCTCCGACTCCTACGAGCGGGGAACGATCGGCATCACACTGCGGATCGCGTTGCCCGCCGCGCTCCTGAACGTGCTCGCCGCGGTGCCGATCGCCTACCGGATGCGCGGCCGGTTCCGGGGCAAGCGGTTGGTCACCACCCTGCTGGTCGTGCCGATCACGCTCGGCACCGTCCTCACCGCCCAGGGGTTGTTGAACTTCCTCGGCCCGACCGGCTGGTTCAACCGTGTCCTGCTGGCCACCAACCTCGTCGACGAGCCGGTGCGGCTGACCCACAACTACTGGGGTGTGTTCCTCTCGCTGGTGATCACCGGCTTTCCGTTCGCGTTCCTGCTGGTGCTCTCGTACCTGTCCGGCATCGACCCGACCCTGGAACGGGCCGCCGCGACGCTGGGCGCGGACTGGCGTCACCGGTTCACCCGGATCACCCTGCCGCTGCTGATGCCCGGCCTGGCCACGACCTTCTGCCTGACGTTCGTCCTGGCGTTCAGCGTGTTCCCGTCGGCGGTTCTGGTCGGCAACCCGGCCGGTGAGACCCGGGTCATCTCCCTCGCCGCCTACCAGGCCGCGTACGAGCAGTACGACTATCCGTACGCGTCGGCGATCGCCATGATCATGGGCTTCGTCGAGCTGGTCGTCATCGCTGTGGTGCTCGCCGCCCGCAGCCGCTTCTACACCGGCTCCACCGGAGGCAAGGGCTGATGGCAACGACCACCCAGGCCCCACCGGCGCGGCCCCCCGCCACCAGCACCGACCGGCGGCGGCGCATCGCCGCGCGGCCGGCCGCCTGGATCGTGTGGGGCGTCGTCATCTTCTTCTTCCTCAACCTGCTGGGCGTCGTGGCGTCCGTGCTGGTCAGCTCGTTCGGCAGGCGATGGTTCGACACCTGGCTCCCGGACGGCTACACCACCGACTGGTACGTCCGGGCCTGGGACGAGTTCGCGCTGCTCCAGGTCATCGTCGTGACCCTGGAGGTCTCCGTTCTCGTCGTGGGCCTCTCGCTGCTGATCGGCGTGCCGGCCGCCTATGCCCTCGCGCGACGCTCGTTCCCGGGCAAGCGGCTGATCTTCCTGGTGTTCCTGCTGCCCATCCTGATGCCCCCGATCACGTACGGCATCCCGCTGGCGACAGTCCTCTACAAGTTCGGCCTGGCCGGGCACCTGTCCGGGGTGGTGTTGGCCAACCTCGTACCGTCGGTGCCGTTCGTCATCCTGACCATGACCCCGTTCATCGAGCAGATCGACCCGCGGATCGAGAGCGCCGCGCGCATGTGCGGCGCCGGCCTGCGCACGGTGTTCCTCCGGGTCCTCACTCCGCTGCTGGTGCCGGGCATCCTCGCCTCCGCGATCCTCGTGCTGGTCCGGACCGTGGGGATGTTCGAGCTGACCTTCCTGACCGCCGGGCCCGACTCGCAGACCCTGGTGGTGGCGCTGTACTACTCGATGTCCGCGTCCGGGATCCGGGCCCAGCAGTCGGTCGACGCCATGGCGGTCATCTACACCTCGATGATGCTGGTCCTGCTCGTCGTCGCACTGCGCTACGTGAACCCGACCCAGCTCGTGGCGCAGGTCAAGGACGAGCCGGAGCACTGAGCCCGGTGCCGGCGTCGAGGATCTCACCCAGACGACCCGCCACCGTGACGAGCGTGGGCAGCCTGGTCCGCAGACCGCGGTAGGCCGTGGCGAGCGCCGGGTCGACAGTGACGCGGTCGCCGCCGGCCCCCGGGTCGAGCTGGGTGACCGCCGCCTGGAGGTCGGCGGTGTGGCCGATCGCGAAGAGCCCGAGCGCCGCCGCGCCGAGGGTGACCTGGTCGGCCGCGCCCGCCACCTGGACGGGGCAGTCCAGGACCGCCGCCATCACCTCGCGCCACAGCGGAGACCGGAAGGCGCCCCCGGTCAGCCGTACGCTGCCGATCGGCGTCAGCTCGGCCAGCCGGTCACGGACACCGCCGAGTTGCAGGCAGACGCCCTCCACGGCGGCCCGGACCAGGTGAGCGCGTGAGTGCTCGCCGCGCAGCCCCAGGAACGCGCCGGGCGGCGCGCAGCCCTCCGGCGCGGCCGGGTCGGCCCACAGGTACGGCAGCATCACGACTCCGTCGCTGCCCGGTGCGATCCGCGCGGCGAGATCCAGCAGCGCGGGGGTGGCGTTGTCGTCGCCGAGAACCCGTGCCGCCCACCGCACCACGTTGCCGCCGTTGCCGACCGACCCGCGGACGACCCACGCGTCCTCGGTCAGCGCCGCACAGGAGAAGGTCTCGGCCGCGTCGGTGCGGGGTGCCCTGACGACGGTCCGCAGCGCCCCGGTGGCCCCGAGCGTCAGGCCGCCGACGGTGTGCTCGGTCGCCGCCGCGCCCAGGCTCCGCAACGGACCGTCACCCGCACCCACCACGACGGGTGTGCCCGGCGGCAGACCGACCGCGCGCCCGGCCGCCGGCGACAGCCGCAGCACCGCCGTGGTGGGCAGCACCGGAGGCAGTTGGCTCTCGGACACTCCGGCGAGGTCGAGGACCGCGGAACTCCACGCCCGACGGTGCACGTCGAACATCCCGGTGCCGGATGCCGAGGACAACTCGGTCACCAACATCCCGGTGAGCCGATGGACCACATAGTCCTTGAGGCCGACCCACCACCGGGTCGCCGTGCAGAGGTACGGCTCGTGCCGGGCGAACCACAGGAGCTTGCAGAGCGGGTTTCTCGGGTGCACCGGCGTACCTGTCGACCGGTGCAGCTCCCGGCTCTGACCGGACGACAGCAGTTCGCGGGCCGCCTCCGCCGACCGCGTGTCACGCCCGGTCAGCAGCGGTGTCACCGGCGTCATCGCCGCGTCCAACCCGATGAGGCCGTACCTGGCGGAACTCAGCGCGAGGGCGACCACCTCCGCCCCGGCGGTGCCGGCCACGCACGCGGAGGTGGCCGCCAGGGTGGCCGCCACGAGCACGTCCGGCTCCTGTACCCGCCAGCCGGGCACCGGCTCCACCACCGGGTACGCCCGGGTAGCGACGTGTCGGGCGGTGCCGTCCAACGTGAACGCGACCGCCCGCGCGGCGGTGGTGCCCACGTCGACTCCGACGATCACCCGACGCTCCGGCTGCATCCGCACATGGTCGAGCGGCGCTGCGCGGGCCGGCAAGCGGTTGCGCGCAGTTGTCGTCACGGCGGTGGCAGCCGCCGGTCGGGCTCGGAAGGGTCGGGCTCGGAAGGGTCGGGCTCGGAAAGACCGGGCACCGCCGACACGGGTCGTGACAGGATCGTCGGCATGTCTGCTCGGGCGCTGAGCTTCGGGATGGTGGCGAAACGGTACGAGCGGTACCGACCGGGGTACCCCGTCGAGCTTGTCGACCTGGTGTCGACGTACGCGGGTCGGCCGATCCGAACGGCCCTGGAGATCGGTGCCGGCACCGGCAAGGCGACCCGGCTGTTCACCGCCCGGGAGGTCACTGTCACCGCGACCGAGCCGGACGGGGCCATGCTCGCCGAGCTGCGCCAGCACGTGCCCGCCGACGTTCGGACCGTACCCGCCGCGTTCGAGGACCTACGGCCGGGCGCGGCGAGGTACGACCTGGTCTACGTGGCGGCGGCACTGCACTGGACGAGACCGGCGGGTCGCTGGTCGCGGATGGCGGCGCTGCTGGAACCGGGCGGCGTGTTCGCCTCGTTCGGCGGACCGGTCCAGCTGACCGACCCGGCCGTGGCGGACGCCGTCCGCGCCGTCCGGGCACCGTTCCGGGACAGCGACGAGATCCCGTCTCCCGACGGCACGCCCCCGGAAGAGGCCATGCAGTGGCCGGGCACCGAACTGCGCCGCTCCGAATGGTTCACCGATGTCCAGCAGAGCGTGATCGAGCGGCGTCTGACGATGAGCGCGCGCGACTACGTCGGCTACCTGTCGACGGTCTCGGCGTACCTCGAACTGCCGAGCGAGGCGCAGGGGCGGCTCTTCCGCCAGATCGAGCAGATCCTGCCCGAGACTGTCGAGCTCAGCGCCGACATCGTCGTGCACCTCGCGCGTCGACGCACCGAGCGGTAGCACCACCGGGCGGTCAGACCAGGAACTCCTCGCGCATCCGCGCACCCAGGTTGATCCCGCCGACCGTCCGTGGACCGGCCGGATCGTGCACGGCGACGGTGTTGTTGCGACGCATCAGCTCACGGACGGCAGGTGGCAGTCGCGGCGGGTCGTCCATGGCCACCAGGACCCGCCCGGCGCTGGAGATCAGTCGATCGGCCAGGGCGGCGGCGTCGGTGTCCACCCGCACCCGGCCGTACTCCCAGCCGGAGGTGGTGAGGTCGAGCACCTCGAACACGCGGGTCAGCAACGGGTTCGGGTCGGTCACCCGGTCGAGCCGGGGCGCCCGGCTGCCGACCACCGTGACGGCGGCCGCCACCTGCGCGTACGGGTGGAAGCCGCACGGCAGCGCGAACAGCGGCCAGCGCAGGGCCGGGCCGGCCTCCTTCCACAGCGGCCGGTAGTTGCGGCGGTGCACCAGCAGCCGCCGGCCCGTCCGCCGGTGGATCTCCTGGGCCTGGGCCTGCAGGTCCACATGGGCCTCGTCGGCTACCTGACTCACGATCCGGGTCGCCACCACCAGGCCGTCGTCGCTGTCCAGCGAACCGGTGAGCGCCTCGACCTGGTCGTTGAACCGGATCCGCGCGTGGGAGCCGTACCGGGACTGGACGTCGTGCAGCAGCGCCTGCTGGCGTCCCGGGTCGAGCTGGACCCGCCTACCGCCCAGCAACCGACGGAGCCAACGCATGTCGCCTCGATTCAGCAGAGCCGTCGCGGACGGCGGCAATGCTAGTGCGTCGCCTCTTCCCGGTGTCGCCAAGGGGGTTGATCGACTCCGCTGTCCGGGGCGGCGCTCACCGGCGACGGGGCGTGATCAGCCCTGACTCGTACGCCCACACGACCAGTTGGGCCCGGTCGCGGCAGTGCAGCTTCGTCATCGCCCGGTTGACGTGTGTCTTGGCGGTCAGCGGACTGATCACCATGCGCGCGGCGATCTCGTCGTTGGTCAACCCACGGGCGACCAGCTCGACGATCTCCTGCTCCCGGGCGGTCAGCACGTCGCGGCCGGCCGTCGGCTCGGCCGGCGGTGGGCCGGCCACGAACTCACTGATCAGCGTGCGGGTGACGGTCGGCGCGAGCAGCGCGTCCCCGCGCGCGACGACGGCGACGGCGTGCAGCAGGTCGGCGGGGTCGGCGTCCTTGAGGAGGAAGCCGCTGGCGCCCGCCCGTAGGGCGGCGAAGACGTAGGAGTCGAGCCCGTAGTTGGTCAGGATGAGAACCCGGATGCCGGCGAGGTCGGGATCGGCGGCGATGCGCCGGGTGGCCTCGATGCCGTCGAGACCGGGCATCTGCACGTCCATCAGGACGACGTCCGGGCGCAGGCGTCGCGACAGGTGGACGGCCGAGCTGCCGTCGGTCGCCTCGCCGACGACCTCCAGGTGGTCCTCGGCGTCGAGCAGTGCCCGGAAGCCGGCTCGCATCAGCGCCTGGTCGTCGGCGAGCAGCACCCTGATCATCGCGGCCCCGGCGGCCGGCGGGTGCCGCGCGCTCCGGCCCGGCTCGCTCGGGCCTGGCTCGATCGGCCGGTCACCGCGGGCCGTCCAACGGGAAGGTGGCCCGCACGGTGAACCCGTGGTCGTCGTGCGCGGCGGCCCGCAGGGTGCCGCCCAGTGCGCTGACCCGCTCCCGCATGCCCCGCAGACCCACGCCCGGGGTCAGCGGCTGGCCCGGTGACGCCCGACCGTCGTCGGTGACCGCGACGGTGAGCCCCGCCGGGGCGTACTCCACCTGGATGTGCGCGGTCGCGGGGCCGGCGTGGCGGGCCACGTTGGTCAGTGCCTCCTGGATGACCCGGTATCCGGCCTGGTCGACCTCGTCGGGCAGGTCCCCGCGCTGACCGGTGACGGTCACCTGCACCGGTACGCCGACCGCCCGGGTCCGCTGGGCCAGCTCGTCCACCCGGGCCAGCCCGACGCGATCGGCGTCGGTGGGCGCGCGCAGGACGTCGAGGGTGGTCCGGAGTTCCCGCATGGCAGCGCCGCTGGCCTCCTGGATCGCCAGCAGGGCGGCCGACGGCGCCTCGCCGTGTTTGCGGGCCAGGTGCACGGCGATCCCGGCCTGCACCTTGATCACCGAGATGCTGTGGGTCAGCGAGTCGTGCAGGTCGCGGGCGATGCGCAGCCGCTCCTCCCCGGCACGCCGCAACGCCATCTCCTCGCGGGTGCGTTCGGCTTCGACCGCCCGCTGCTCGACCTGCTCCAGGTACGCCCGACGCTGCCGTCCGACGAGCCCGGCGACGTTGGCGGCCACGAACCAGCCGAACAGCAGGGCCGTCCGCTCGAGGATCACCTGCCCCGGCTGGCCGGGCGGCGCCACCGAGACGTCGCGGGCCAGGAAGCCGCCGAGGAAGGCGACACTGGCCACGACGGCCGCCGATCGGTGCCCCTGCCAGGCGGCGAGGTACACCGCGCCGAGAACGGGGAACGCGGCGGACACCCCGGGGTGCACCCGGAGGTGAACGGCCAGCATGGCGACGGTGACCACGCCCAGCGCCACCACCGGGTAGCGCCGGCACACCGCCAGGGCCACCGCCATGGCCAGGACCAGGGCGACGTCGAGCACCTCGACCGTCGCGGCGTCCGGGGTGAGCGCGGCGTTGCCGAGCAGGAGGACGCCGAGGGCGAGACCGCCGAGGGCGTACGGGAGGTCGCGGCGCATTGTCGCACTGTAGAACGGCCGCCGCCGGTGCAGCATCCCGCGCGCGTGGTACCTGCCGCGTACCACGGGCGCGGTATCGGCGACCCGGCAAGTGTCTGCACCGGAACGACGCTTTCCCGGCCCGCCGCAACAAGCATCGAGCCCATGACATACCGCTTCTTCACCCCCACACCGACGAGGGCGGCCACCGGCCTCACCGCGGCGGTCTACCAACAGCTGCGCGACGACTTCCTCGGGCCGTTGCCGACCTTCCAGGCGCTGTCGGCGGTGCCGGAGGTGCTGGCCGCGACCTGGGCGTTGATGCGGGAGGCGCTGCTCGCCGGCGACGCTTCCCGGGTCGAGCGGGAACTCGTCGCGACCGTCGTGTCCCGGGCCAACCGCTGTCAGTTCTGCGTCGACGCCCACGTGCTGCTGCTGCACGCGCTGGGCGCGTCGAAGCTCGCCGAGGCCGTTGCCCGGGGTGAGACGCCACCCGAGCCGGAACACGCCCGGCTCGTCGAGTGGGCACAGGCCAGCCGCAGTCCCAGAGCCGCCGACTGGACCAGCCCGTACCGGGTGGAGATCACCGGCACCCTGCTGGTGTTCCACTTCATCAACCGGGTCGTCTCGGCGTTGCTCGACCCCGATCTGCTCCCCGGCGGCCTGCAACGCTCCCCACTGGTGCGCTCGGTCGGAGGCCGGCTCTACGCCAGGGCGGCCCGGGAGCCGAAGGAACCCGGCCGGAGCCTCCCGCTGCTCGACGCCGACGCGACGGCGGCGCCGGCCTGGGCGGGGGACAGCCCGGTGGGTGTCGCCTACGCGTCGTTGCGCGATGCCGCCAACCGCGGTGGGGAGCTGCTGGGCGAGGTGGCGCGCGAGACCGTCACGGCGACCGTGCGCTGGGAGGACGGGCGGTTCCCGGCCCGGCCTGCGGACTGGGCCGTCGACCTGGTGCGGGACGTGCCGGGCACGGACCGCATCGGGACGCGGATCGCGTTGCTGGCGGCGTTCGCTCCCAGCGCGATCAGCCCGGGCGACGTCGCGCTGTGGCGGCTCTCCCACCCGGCCGACGCCGACCTCGTGCGGCTGGTCGCGTACGGGGCGATCACGGCCACCGATCATGTCGCCCGGGCTCTCGCCTCGGCGCACCTCTAGGAGGTATTCCATGCGCAAGGCTCTCGTCGTCATCAGCGCGCTGACGCTCGTCGCGTTCGCCCTCCAGTTCATCTTCGCCGCGGTGGGCGGGTTCACGAAGCCGGCCGGCGACGGCGCGTACGCGTTGCACAGCGTCAACGGCATGGCGGTCATCCCGGTTCTCACACTGCTCACCGTCCTGTTCGCCGCGCTGGCGAAGGCGCCGGGCCGGCTCATCGGGCTGGCGGTGCTGCCGGTCGGCCTCGTCGTCCTCCAACCGCTCATCGCCATGCTCGCCAACGGGTTCGCCGACGCGTCGGGCGTCAGCACTCCGCTCGGCCTCACCATCGGCGGGCTGCACGCGCTCAACGGAATCATCGCGGTGCACGTCGTGGTCGGCGTCCACCGGGCGGCCCGGAAGCTGGCCGGCCTGGTGCCGGCCGAGGCCGGGGTTCCCGCCCGGGAAGTGGAGCCGGCGTGAGCACCGGGTCGCTGCTCGCGGTCGACCTCGTGATCGCGGTCCTCGCGGCCGGCGCCTGGTTGGGTGGTGGTGCCGCGTCCGTCGCGCGACGCCGCCCGCTCGCACTGGGACTGGCGGCGGTCGCGCTGGTCGCGACGCTCGCCCGCGCGATCACGATCACCGCCCTGGCCCGCGCCGGCTGGTGGTTCGCCGCGGAGAAGGTTCTCATCGCCGCCCCCCTGTCGCTCGCGGCGGTGGCCGTCGCCGGTCCGCGGCTGTTGCGGGCCCGGGGTGACGTCCGGGCCGTCGCGCTTGCGCTGCTCTTCGCCGGGTACGCCACGGGCAGCGCCCTGCTCGTGACGGTCCTGCACGGTTATCCGGCGTCGGCGGGGGCGGGGCTGCTCGCGGTCGCCGGGGTCGTCGCGGCGACGGTGATCTCGGGGCGTGCCCTCGGCGCGCGCCCGTCGCGGCCGGTGTCCCGGGTGGCGGTCGCGGTGGCGGTCGCGGCGCTGGTCACCGGAACCGGGCTGACCGTCGCCCCGGAGACCGCCCCCGCCGTACCGCACGATCATGGCTTTCCGGCGGCGACCCGGATCTCCGCCGAACCCACCAGACGGTTCACCCTGACGGCCGGGACCGCCACTGTGAACGCGGGCGGCCGGGACGTGGCGGCGTGGGCGTTCAACGCGCAGGTACCCGGACCGGAGTTGACCGCCACCGTCGGCGACATCCTGGAGGTGACGCTGCGCAACCGGGACATCGGGCGCGGCGTCACGCTGCACTGGCACGGGTACGACGTGCCGAACGACCAGGACGGGGTGCCCGGGGTGACCCAGGCGGCGGTGCGACCCGGGCAGGAGTTCGTCTACCGGTTCCGCGCCGACCAGGCCGGAACGTACTGGTACCACACGCACTCGGCCTCCGATGTCGGCGTCCGGATGGGTCTCTACGGTGTGCTGGTGGTGCGACCGGGGTCGGTCAGCGGCCTCGACGTCACGGTGCCGGTGCACACCCTGGCGGGGCGTCCGCTGCCCGCGCCGACAGTGCAGCGGGTGGAGGCCGGCGTGCCGGTGCGGTTGCGGCTGATCAACACCGACAGCACCACGCACCGGTACGCCCTGGCGGGGACCGCGTTCCTGGTGGCCGCGATCGACGGCGTCGACCTGCGGGGCCCGACACCGCTGGTGGACACCGCCGTGCTGATCCCCGCCGGGGGCCGCTACGACCTGGTCTTCACCGCGCCGGCGACCCCGGTGTCGCTGTTCGTCGACGGACGGGCGGTCTACTCGACCGGCCCGGTGTCGACGGCGACCGGCGCCTGGCCGGTGCTCGATCCGCTCGGCTACGGCGCTACCGCGGCGGTGCCCTGGCCCCGGTTCGACCGGACGTTCACCCTCGTTCTCGACCGCGGCCTCGACCTGCGCGGATTGCTGCCGCGCTACGCCCACACCGTCAACGGCGCGGCCGACCCGGACATCCCACCGCAGGTCGTACGCCGGGGCGACGTCGTGCTGTTCACCATCGTCAACCGGTCGCAGGTGGTGCACCCGTGGCACCTGCACGGCCACCACGTCCTGGTGCTGGCCCGCGACGGCGAGCCGGCGGTCGGCAGCCCGCTGTGGCTGGACTCGTTCGACGTCCGTCCGGGCGAGGTGTGGAAGGTGGCGTTCCGGGCCGACAACCCCGGGATGTGGGCCAACCACTGCCACAACCTGGCGCACGCCGATGCCGGGATGACGCTGCATCTCATGTACTCCTGATCACGGATGCCGGTAGGTTTCAGCCATGACTGAGGACACCTTCCGCTCGGTGGCGATCGAGCGCTCCAGCCTGGGCAACTACGTCGTGCGGAACGTCCGTGGCGGGTCGGTGTCGCTGGGCACGGGTAAGGACGGCAGTTTCACGCCGGTGGAGCTGCTGTTGGCCGCCATCGGCGGCTGCACCGCTGTGGACGTGGACCACATCACCAGCCGCCGTGCGGAGCCGACCGGTTTCACCGTCGCCGTCACCGGTGACAAGATCCGCGACGAGGCGGGCGGCAACCGGATGCAGAACCTGCGGGTCGAGTTCACCGTGACGTTTCCGGAGGGCGCGGACGGCGACCAGGCCCGTGCGGCGCTGCCCCGGTCGCTGCAGCAGTCGCACGACCGGTTGTGCACCGTCTCCCGTACCGTCGAGCTCGGCACTGCCGTGTCCATCGTCGAGTCGTCCGCGCCCACCGCGGAGTGATCGTCACTGAGCCCGGCTACTCAGGTCCGGTGCGGTCGTTCGTGTGAGGGTGACGGGATGCGTCGACTACTTGTGCCACTGCTGATCGTCCTCGCCGCGGCGGTGGCCTGCGCCGAGCCGAACGCCCGGCCGGGGCAGCCGGACCCGACGGAGGCGGAGCCGGTGCCCACCGAACTGCTCGCCGACGGCAGCGTCCCCTGGGCCGACCTGAAGATCACCGACGAGGACCTCAACGGCCGCCCCGCCGAGCCGAGGAGGCCGGCCCGCGGCAGCGAGCCGTGCCGTGCGGAGCAGCTGACCGGCCGGCTCACCAGCTGGACCCGGCCGGGCACCGGCGGTGAGAAGCCTCGCGGCTTCGACGCCGCCATCGGCAAGCTCATCGGCGAAGTGGACGTGCGGAACGCGTCGAAGAAGGAGTGCACGCTGCAGGGCGAGGTGCCCACCAGGATGCTCGTCGGCGGCCGCGAGGTCCCGATGCTCTACACCCACGGCATCAACGAGGAGGGCCGCTCCCGGGTCGTTGCCGTGCCGGCCGGTGGCCACGCCAGCCTGCGCCTGGACTGGTCCGGGCCGTTCTGCCAGCCCCTCGGGCTGTTCGAGCTCGCGATCGAGCTGCCGCACGACGGGGGCACCCTGCGCGCGCCGGTCACGGCCGATGAGCGCCCGGGCTGTCCGCAGGGGGAGGGGGTCAACCCTCGCGCCCGGGCGACGTTGTCCGCCAGTGGGTTCACCGAGCCGGTGGCGATGTCGAAGCCTCCGTCCTCGCCGCTCGACCAGCTCACCGTCGCTGTTCAGGGGCCGCCAACCGCCGCCGCCGGTTCGCGGGTCTCCTTCCGGGTGACCCTCGGCAACCCGACCGACGGTCCCCTCGCGTTGGACCCCTGCCCGGCCTACCTGATGGAACGGTTCTCGCTCGGCGACGCGACGAACGACGCGGTGAACTCGGCCCAGCTGTACCGGCTGAACTGCCGCCCGCTCACGCAGATCCCGGCCGGCGGCACGGCGGTGTTCGAGATGGTCGCCGAGGTGCCGGCCTCGATGCGGGCCGGGCGCGAGCTGACGGTGACGTGGAAGTTCTATCTGCCGCACTACGTGCAGCGCAGCGGTCAGTTCGGGGTGCTCACCCTCACTGTCGGCTGAGGAGCGCCGCTCCGGGTCCGCGCAACGGGAAAGTCGGCGGTGAACGAGAAGCAGGCATAGATGTTGTTGATGGTATGGGAGCGCTCCCGTAACATACCCGACGCGGCCTGTTAACGCTCACATTCAGTTACTGAGCAGCGACCATCACCACCGGGTAGGCCGCCGTCCCGCGAGGAGGGTGCAATATGACCAGATCCAGAGCCACCAATGCCGGTCTGGTTGTGGCCGGCGTCGGTTTACTGGTGTCGTCGACAGTCGTCGCCGCGCTGCCGGCCGGCGCTGCGGCCGAGGGTTGTTCGGTGAGCTACGCCGTGTCGTCGCAGTGGCAGGGCGGCTTCGGCGCCAACGTGGCGATCACCAACCTGGGTGATCCGTTGAGCAGCTGGACGTTGACCTGGTCCTACGGTGCCGGGCAGACGGTGACGCAGGCCTGGAACACATCGCTGACGCAGAGCGGGTCAGCGGTGACGGCGAGGAACGTGAGCTACAACGGGTCGGTCCCGACCAACGGCACTGTGTCGTTCGGGTTCAACGGGTCCTGGACGAGCAGCAACCCCAACCCGACGAGCTTCGCTCTCAACGGCGTCACCTGCACCGGTGGCACGACGACCCCGCCGACCACCCCGCCGCCGACCACCCCGCCACCCACCGACCCGCCGCCGACGACTCCACCGCCGACCCAGACGTGTGACCTGCCCTCGTCGTACCGGTGGTCGTCGACGGGTGCGTTGGCGCAGCCGAGGTCGGGTTGGGTGTCGTTGAAGGACTTCACCGTCGCCCCCTACAACGGCCAGCAGCTCGTGTACGCCACCACCCACGACACCGGGACCCGGTGGGGTTCGATGAACTTCGGCCTTTTCTCGAATTACTCGCAGATGGGTTCGGCGAGTCAGAACGCGATGAATTCGGCGACGGTGGCGCCGTCGTTGTTCTACTTCGCGCCGCGCAACATCTGGGTGTTGGCGTATCAGTGGGGTGGGCCGGCGTTCTCGTACCGGACGTCGTCGGATCCGACGAACCCGAATGGGTGGTCGTCGCCGCAGACGTTGTTCAGTGGGAGCATCACTGGTTCGGGTACGGGTCCGATTGATCAGGCGGTGATCGGTGACAGCCAGAACATGTATCTGTTCTTCGCCGGTGACAACGGGAAGATCTACCGGGCGAGTATGCCGATCGGGAACTTCCCGGGCAGTTTCGGGTCGAACTACACGACGATCATGAGTGACACGACGAACAACCTGTTCGAGGCGGTGCAGGTGTACAAGCTGCAGGGCCTGAACAAGTACCTGATGATCGTGGAGGCGATCGGGTCGCAGGGTCGCTACTTCCGGTCGTTCACCGCCACCAGCCTGGGTGGTTCGTGGACGCCGCAGGCCACCAGTGAGAGCAACCCGTTCGCGGGTAAGGCGAACAGTGGTGCGACCTGGACCAACGACATCAGCCACGGTGAGTTGCTGCGGACCAGCGCTGACCAGACGATGACTGTCAACGCCTGCAACCTGCAACTGCTGTATCAGGGTCGGTCGCCGAACTCGGGTGGTGACTACGGTCTGCTGCCGTACCGGCCGGGTCTGCTGACGCTGCAGCGCTGACACGATGTGATCACGCTCGACTGACAGGGAACGGGCGGGCTCGGCAGGACGCCGAGCCCGCCCGCGCCACGCCAGGTGTGGTGCACCTCTCGCGACCGGCAACCGGTCGGTTCCCGCCGTTCCGGCCGGTGCCGACAGCCGTGCAAGGATGGTGTGTGAGCTGCGAATCCACGACGTCGCCGGCGGTCGGTCCCACCGCCTTCCCTCTCGTTGTGAAGGGGGAGGGGATCGTGCTGCGCGACTGGCTCGACGCGGATCTGCCGTCCATGCCGGGTCTCTTCGACGCGCCGGACATCGCGGCGAACACCGACATCCCCTCTCCGTTCGACGCGGACGCCTTTCTCAGCAGGATCCGACGGCGCCGCGCGCAGGGCGTCGTCGACCTGGCCGTGACACGCGACGGCGGGGAGCCGCTCGGCCTCGTCGCGCTGCACGTGGCGATCGGGGTGCTCGGGTACGCCGTCGGCCCGGCGCACCGCGGCCGGGGTATGGCGTCGCGTTCGCTGCGGTTGATGACGGCGTTCTGCCACCAGGAACTCGGCTTCACCCGACTACGGTTGAGCATCGTGCAGGGCAACGTGCCCTCGCAGCGGGTCGCCGAGTCCGCCGGATACCTCCGAAGCGACGATGACGTCGTCGAGAGGACGAACGGGTTGGGGCAGTCGAAGCTGCTCGAAACGTGGCACTGGCTCGCTCCCGTGACGTCCGTCTGACAAAAAGACGGGATACGACACGCGTCATCGGGGCTGTCGGTGGCGGACGAGTTTGGGACGATGCGCCGGTCGACATCACCGACGCGAAGGGATCCCCCGCGATGGCAAAGGTCATCTCCACGCTGTTCATCTCGGCCGACGGCGTGGCCGAGATCGACCCTGACTGGCACTTCCCGTACTTCGACGAGAACATGGGACGCGCCGTCACCGAGGACTACGACACCGCCGACGTGCTGCTCATCGGCCGCGAGACGTACGACAGCTTCGCCGGGGCCTGGCCCGACCGGGAGGCCGCCGGTGGTGACGACGCACCGTTCGCCAAGCAACTCGGCGACATGCGCAAGGTCGTCGTCTCGCGTCAGTCGCTGGAGTTCTCCTGGCGCAACTCGGAGCTGATCAACGGGGACTTCCTCGACGCCGTCAGCGCGCTCAAGGCCGATGCCGGCGTCCGGGGCATCCTCATCCCGGGGTCGATCTCGGTGGTGCAGCAACTGCTGGCCGCGGGCCTGGTCGACGAACTGCGCCTGCTGGTGCACCCGGTGGCCGCGCGCAAGGGCCGCAGGCTGTTCGACGAGGGCGAGGCGGCGTACCACCTGCGGCTCGTGGCTTCGGAGGCGTTCCCGACCGGGGTCCTCCGCGTGATCTACGCCCCGGGCACGGCGCCGACGCCGGTCGGCTACGACGAGGTCAAGGATCAGGTGCCGGCCGGCAACTAGGGCGTTCCTGGCCGGTCGCTCGCGGACCGGGATAGTCGTACGCCCATGTGAAGATCTCGTCGTGACTGAGTGGACGTACAACGACCGCCCCGAGGGCGTCAGGTTCCTCACCGATCGGGTCCCTGAGCCGGGCCGCACCGCCGTCGACGACGAGCTGTGGGGCTGGGTGGTGCGGGGTGAGAGCGACCCGGACGAGTTCGTCGACGTCTTCGACGACCCCGACGAGCGGTGCGGTGCCACCGACGACGACCTCAGGACGGCGTACGAGGCGGCGTTGGCGGTTCGGCGGGAGCAGCAGCGCGGGTGGGGTGAGGTGCGCGGCAACCTCACCCGTGCCTTCGCCGAGCTCAATGAGCTGGGGGTGTTGGCCCGGGAGGATTTCAGTTGCTGCGGCACCTGCGCGAGCGCCGAGATCCACGACGAGCGGGACGACTCCCGCCACTGGCACGGGTTCCTCTGGTACCACCAGCAGGACACGGAGTCGCTGATCGCAAGCGAGGACGGCGAGGTCTACCTCGGCTACGGCGTCTATCCCGCTGCCGACTTCGACGAGGTCGCCTATGCCGCCCTGTCGGAGGCCGAGCAGCAGGCCGGCTACCAGGCCGACCTGGAACGACTGCTGGACGAGGTCGCGTTTCCGGTGCTCCGCAAGCACGGCATGCGGGTGGAGTGGAACCGTAAGCAGTCCCGGCGGATCCGGGTCACCGGCGCCCGATGGTATGCGCCGCTGGATTGACGGCTACCGATTCATCCCACACTCCGGACGGGTGTTTAGTGAGGCCGATCGATATTGACGGGGGCGGTCGGCGGCGACAGGATCTCGGGCACCACCACCCCTGATCCCCTCCTGGGAGCCTCCATGACCCGTCCCCGCCTGCCCCGGATGCGGGCAGCCACCCGGTTGGCCGCCCTCGCCCTCGCCACCGCCGGTGTGCTGCTCACCGTCGCCACCCCCGCCAGCGCGGCCGTGCCCACCGGCCGTTACGTCGCGCTGGGCGACTCGTACACCTCAGGTCCGCTGGTCCCCACCCAGATCGACCTCAACTGTCTGCGGTCCAACCGCAACTACCCGTCGCTGGTGGCGGCGTCCGCCGGCTCGTCGTCGTTCGCCGACGTGAGCTGCTCCGGCGCCACCACCGACGACATCCTCTACGGCGGTAGTGGCGCACTGGGCATCACGCTGCCGCCGCAGCTCAACGCGGTCACCTCGAACACCTCGCTGGTGACGGTGCAGATCGGGGGCAACGACATCGGCTTCGCCGGCATCATCGGCGACTGTGCGGAGGCCAGCGTCAGCAGCCCGCTCGGCTCGCCGTGCAAGAACCGGTACACCGCCGGAGGGGTCGACCAGTTGCAGGCGCGGATCGTCGCCGCCACGCCGAAGGTCACCGCCGTGCTGCAGGCGGTCCGGCGGGCCGCCCCGAACGCGCGGGTGGTGGTGCTCGGTTACCCGGCGATCCTGCCGGACACCGGTTACGGCTGCTGGCCGGTCGTCCCGATCGCCTACCAGGACGTGCCGTACCTGCGTGGCATCGAGAAGTCGCTCAACGCCATGCTGGCCAGCGCCGCGAGCGCCAACGGCGCCACCTACGCCGATGTCTACACCCCGTCGATCGGCCGCGACGCGTGCAAGAGCAGCGGCACCCGGTGGGTCGAGGGTCTGGTGCCGCAGAACTCGGCCGCGCCGTTCCACCCCAACGCCCGGGGTGAGCAGGGCATGGCCACCGCCCTGCTGGCCAGGCTGAACAGCTGACCGGACCCGGTTGAGCCGGCCCCGTCGGAAACGGCGGGGCCGGCGCAGCACCGTCGGCGCTGACGGTGCTTCCCGACGCGGCACCACCACCCGAGGCGACCTCGCGGTGCTTGAGATCGCGCAGTCCGGGGTACCGAACGTGTCATGCCGAGCGTGGGGCAAGTCATCGGAGGCCGTTACCGCCTGGTCGAGAGCATCGCCAGCGGTGGGATGGGTGACGTCTGGCGGGCGGTCGACGACACCCTGGACCGCTGCGTGGCGGTCAAGATGCTGCAACCTCGGCTGGTCGCCGACGCCGGCTTCGGCGAGCGCTTCCGCCGCGAGGCGCGGGCCATGGCGGCCCTGCGTCACCCGGGCGTGGCCCAGGTCTACGACTACGGCGAGGTGTCCCAGGCCGACGCGCCGGTCCTCGCGTACATCGTGATGGAGTGTGTGCAGGGACAACCCCTGTCGGAGCGGATCGCCGAGGTCGGCCGGCTGGGGGTGGCCGAGACGATGTCGATCGCCGCGCAGACCGCCCGTGCGCTTCAGGCCGCACACGACGCCGGCCTCGTGCACCGGGACGTGAAGCCCAGCAACCTGATCATCGAGCCGGACGGGCACGTCGTACTCGTCGACTTCGGCGTCGCGGTGACGCCGGAGGCGGCGAGCCTGACCGGCACGAACCAGGTCGTCGGCACCGCCCACTACATGGCCCCCGAGCAGATCACCAGGAACGAGACCACCTCGGCGATCGACATCTACGCGCTCGGTGCGGTCGTCTACCACTGCCTCGCCGGTAGGCCCCCGCACCAGGGCGAGCACGCCGTCGCGGTGGCGCTGCGCCATCTCGAGGAGGAGCCACCGGCGCTGCCGGAGGACGTTCCGGCGGAGGTCCAGCGCCTGGTCGCCACCGCGATGGCCAAGGAGCCGACCCGCCGTTTCCCGACGGCGGCGGCGATGGCCACCGCCGCGCAGACGCTCGCGGAGCCGTCCGATGAGTTGGTGCGGACGGCCGTCGGCGCGCCGGTCGCGGCGGCGGCCGGGCGCTTCCCGGCCCGGCGCTCGGTTGCCGGCGGCGCGGCGAAGCGGTCGGGGGGTCCCGGGCCGAAGGTGCTCGCGGTGCTTCTCGGATCGATGGCCGCCGCGGCCGCCGTCCTGGTGTTCGCCGATCCCACCGGCATGATGCCGGGCCCGGCCGGGCGATCGTCGACGCCACCCGGAGCGCCGTCCTCGGTGTCGCCAACGGCGCCCGCTCAGCAGGAGCCCGGGCCCGGCGTCGGCGGCGGTGAACCGGCCAACCGCGGTTCAGCAGGCGTGCCGGTGCGTGCGCCCGGGTCGCCGACGCCCAGCCGTTCGGCGGGCGGCGGGGCGGCGGGGCGACCGACTCCCTCCAGCACGAGCACCTCGGACGCGCCCGGACCCACCACCTCCGAGAGCCCCGATGCGGAGCCGACGACCGACCCGACCGGTGGAACAACGGCGCCATCCTCGGTGGCGCCGACCGAGGCACCAGCGGCCGACAGCGAGGAATCCGACGACACTGAGGAATCGCCGGAGCGGGAGACGGTGGCCGGCGAGAGCGCCGCGCCGCCGGTCTAGCGGACGGCGGCGACTGTCACGGCCGGGGCGCGCCCGTCGGGACCGTCGAGGCGTGGCGGCCGGGCACCTCTGGCGTGGCGGCCGGGGCCGCCACGCCAGAGGTGGTGTCAGGTGGTGCTCAGCGTCAACTGGTACGACAGGTGACCGTCGGCCAGGTCCAGTTGCCGTTGGCCATGATCGTCACACCGAAGTTGTTGCCGTTGCCGTTCGGCGTCGCGGTGACAGTGCCACTGTTGCCGTTCACCGCGGCGTTCCAGCTGTTCTGGATGCTCTGGCCGCCACCGAGGCCGAGGCTGACGACCCAGTTGTTGGTGCCACTGACCGCGACGTTGAGGTTGAACCGGTCACCCCACTGCTGGCCGGCGGAGAGCGTCGCGGTGCAGTTGCCGGTCCCCGGGTTGCCGGTGGTGGGCCCGGACGTCGGGTTGCCGCTACCGCCCTCCCGGACGGTGATGTCGGAGCTGCCGCTGCTCTGGTAACCCTCGGTGGCCATGATCTGGTAGCTGTGGTTGCCGAGGTTCAGGCCGGCGCGGGCCCAGGCGTCGAAGTGGTTGGCGGTGGTGATGGTGCCGCTGGAGCGCTTCTGCTGGCGGACGCTCCAGTACTGGTAGAACGTCTGGGTGCCGTCGATCGACGGGGCGTTGACCCGCTGGCTGCGGAGGATGTCGTAGGTGCCGCCGTCGGTGGTGACAGTGCCCAACCGCTGGGCGCCGCTGCTCGGGTTGTAGCTGCCGAAGTTCTCCACCACGTAGTACTCGACCAGCGGGTTGCGGGTCCATCCGTACAGGGCGAGGTAGGTGTTGTTGTTGCCCGGGTTGTAGCTGCCCGAGTAGCTGACCGTCCGTCGGTTGCCGGTGGCCCAACCCTTGCCGCCGACCCAGTTGTTGGTGCTCCGGTCCCAACTGCTGGTGTACCGGCCGTCGGCGCGCAGCGTCATGCTGGCGTTGCCGCTGTCCTTCCAGAACGAGAAGTAGTACCCGTTGTGCGTGCCGGTGAGGTTCGAGGTGAGCGTCCGGTCGGCCTCGGCGTACGCATTCGTGGCCGTCATCGTGCCGGCGACGGCCAGGACGGCGGTGCATGCGGCGCCGAGGAGCAACCGCATGCGGCCGCGACTTCTCGGTCTGGTGTGGCTGGTGTCGGTCATGGAACTGTTGCCTCCTCGTGACGGCTGGCGGGGGGCCAGCGGCGCGGTACGCCTCGGCAGGCTGCCGGTGGTCGGGTAAGGGCCACGGCGTCATACCGCTCTGGTGGTGGGGCCGGTCGTCCTGCACGACGACCGGAGAAGTGGGTCGCGGTGGTTTGGTGCTGACGACGATTGAGCGCCGTCGATGGCGACCGTATGACCCGGTCCACGGCTTGTCAACAATTTTCGGAAACACAATGGCAACACAGCCGTCGTCGCTGATTCCACATTCATCCAGGTCAGTAGTGGATCAGAGCGCAGGGTGGTCATCGGACGTTCACAGTGGCGGAGCGAGGGCTCGGCGGAAGATCGCTGAAAGTTCCGGAGACTTTCCGGATCTCGTGCGCCGACAGTGGCAGATGGTGCGGACAACGACCGCTGGTGCGACCGGTCAGCGACGCCCGAGCGCGTTGAGCCGGGCGGCCTGCCGGGTCAGGTGGTCGCGTTCGGCGAGGTTGGGGGCCTGCCGGGCCGCCTCGGCGTACCGCCGCGCCGCCGTCGCCAGGTCGCCGTCGCGCTCGTGCAGGTACGCCGCCACCGCCGTGTACCGGGGCAGTGTGTCGTCCAGCGCCGCGAGAGCCCTCAGGCCGGCCCGGGGACCGTCGGCCTCACCGACCGCCACCGCCCGGTTGAGTCGGACGACCGGGTTGTCGGTCAGGCGCACGAGTTCGTCGTACCACTCCACGATCTGCACCCAGTCGGTCTCGGCGGCGGTGGGCGCGTCGGCGTGCAGCGCCGCGATGGCGGCCTGGGCCTGGAACTCGCCCAGTTGGTCGCGGGCCAGGGCCGCCTGGAGGATCTCGACGCCCTCGGCGATCAACCGGGTGTCCCAGCGGCCGCGGTCCTGCTCGGCGAGGGGCACGAGGGTGCCGTCGGGCGCGGTACGGGCGGCGCGGCGGGCGTGGTGCAACAGCATGAGGGCGAGCAGCCCCGCCACCTCTGGGTGGTCGATCGCGGCCGCGAGCTGTCGGGTGAGCCGGATGGCCTCGGCGGCGAGGTCCACGTCACCGGAGTAGCCCTCGTTGAAGACCAGGTAGAGGACGCGGAGCACGGTGGCGACGTCACCGGGTCGGTCGAACCGCAGCCCGGAGACGGTGCGTTTCGCCCGGCTGATGCGCTGCGCCATGGTCGCCTCGGGCACCAGGTAGGCGTGCGCGATCTGGCGGGTGGTCAAGCCGCCGACGGCGCGCAGCGTGAGTGCTACCGCCGACGACGCCGTCAGCGACGGGTGGGCGCAGAGGAAGTAGAGCGCAAGGGTGTCGTCCACGGTGGGGGCGGGCCCCGGCGCCGGCTCCTCGTCGACGAGATCCTCACGCCGACGGCGAGCGGCGTCGGCTCGGGCCGCGTCGAGGAACCGCCGCCACGCCACAGTGGTCAGCCAGCCCAACGGGTCGCGCGGCGGGTCGACCGGCCAGACGCGGACCGCCTCGACCAGGGCGTCCTGCACGGCGTCCTCGGCCGCCGCGAAGTCGATTCCGCGGCGGACGAGGATACCGAGGACGCTCGGCGTGAGGTTGCGCAGCAGCGTCTCGTCCATCGGAGTTGTCACTCCGTGATGGTCGGCGGCTCGCTCAGGAACGGGCGCAGCTCCAGCCACTCGTGGATCGGCTTGCCGCCGGCACCGGGAGCGGCCGACAACTCCCCGGCCAGCTCGACCGCCCGGTCGTAGCTGTCGACGTCGATCACCATCCAGCCGGCGATGAGATCCTTGGTCTCGGCGAACGGGCCGTCGGTGACCGGCGGTCGGCCCGGGCCGTCGTACCGGACGAACGTGCCCTCGGGGGCGAGTGCCTGGCCGTCGACGAACTCGCCGGTTGCCTCGAGCCGGGCCGCGAAGTCGCGCATGTACTGCATGTGGGCGGAGATCTCCGCCGGCGTCCACTGGTCCATCGGCACGTCGTGCACCGCCGCCGGGCCGCCCCGGTAGTGCTTGAGCAGCAGGTACTTGGCCATCGTGATGCTCCTTGAAGCTGGCTGCGACCCATCGTGGTCACGTTCACCCCGGGGACGGAGCCGGTCGGGACTTCTCGACATGGCTGTCCGCTTTTTCTTCCCCCGCAGGTTAACCTCGGGTGAATCGTCCACCCTTGGGGTACCTCGGGTCGGCCCAAAACTTGATTCGTTCCAAAAAAGTGAGCTAGTGTTCGTACCCGTGATGTCCGACTTCGAGGCGCAGCTGCGGGCCGTCTCGTTGCGCGTGACCCGGCCCCGGTTGGCGGTGCTCGCGGCGCTGCGCGACCACCCGCACATCGGCACCGAGGCGGTGATCTCGCTGGTCCGGGCGGGTCACCCCACGGTCTCCCACCAGGCGGTGTACGACGTGCTGCGCGTGCTCACCGACGCCGGGCTGGTGCGGCGCATCCAGCCCGCCGGGGCGACCGCCCGCTACGAGTCCCGGGTCGCGGACAATCACCACCATGTCGTGTGCCGCTCCTGCGGCACCATCGCCGACGTCGACTGCGCCGTCGGTCACGCCCCCTGTCTCACCGCCTCGGGCGACCACGGTTTCGTGGTCGACGAGGCGGAGGTCGTCTACTGGGGCACCTGCCCCGACTGCGCGACCGACCGCACGCCCCAGAGATCCGCAAGCTCGGAAGGAAGCACATGAGCGACACCCAGGAGAACCGCCCCACCAGTGCGCAGGGCGTGGACCAGAAGGCAGCGGCCGGCTGCCCGGTCGCGCACGACTCGGTGACCGCGCACGGCAGCGAGAGTGAGAACCCGGCGATCGACTCGCCGACCCCGAAGACCGGTGGTCGTCCGCGCACCAACCGGGACTGGTGGCCCAACCAGCTCGACCTCTCGGTGCTGCACGCCCACTCGAACAAGGGCAACCCGCTGGGCGAGAACTTCAGCTACGCCAAGGAGTTCGCGAAGCTCGACGTCGAGGCGCTCAAGCGCGACATCACCGACGTTCTCACCACCTCGCAGGACTGGTGGCCGGCCGACTTCGGCCACTACGGCGGCCTGATGATCCGGATGAGCTGGCACGCCGCCGGCACGTACCGCATCGAGGACGGCCGGGGCGGCGCCGGTGACGGTGGTCAGCGGTTCGCGCCGCTGAACAGCTGGCCGGACAACGCCAACCTGGACAAGGCCCGCCGGCTGCTCTGGCCGGTCAAGCAGAAGTACGGCCAGAAGATCTCCTGGGCCGACCTGCTCGTGCTCGCCGGCAACGTGGCCCTGGAGTCGATGGGCTTCAAGACCTTCGGCTTCGGCTTCGGTCGCGAGGACGTCTGGGAGCCCGAGGAGATCTTCTGGGGTCCGGAGGACACCTGGCTGGGCGACGAGCGCTACGCCTCCGAGAAGGAGATGGCGGCCGGCGTCGGCTCGACCGAGATGGGCCTCATCTACGTCAACCCGGAGGGCCCGCGCGGTAACGCCGACCCGGCCGCGGCGGCGCACTTCATCCGCGAGACCTTCCGCCGGATGGCGATGAACGACGAGGAGACCGTCGCCCTCATCGCCGGTGGTCACACCTTCGGCAAGACCCACGGCGCCGGCGTCGCCGACAACCACGTGGGCCCGGAGCCCGAGGGCGCCCCGCTGGAGGCGCAGGGCCTGGGCTGGCTGAGCACCCACGGCAGCGGCAAGGGCCGCGACACGATCACCAGTGGTCTCGAGGTGACGTGGACCGACGTACCGACGCAGTGGAGCAACCGCTTCTTCGAGATCCTCTTCGGCTACGAGTGGGAGCTGACCACCAGCCCCGGTGGCGCGAAGCAGTGGGTCGCCAAGGACGCCGAGGCGATCATCCCGGACCCGTTCGACCCGGCGAAGAAGTACAAGCCGACGATGCTCACGACCGACCTGTCGCTGCGCGTCGACCCGGCGTACGAGAAGATCTCCCGCCGTTTCCTGGAGAACCCCGACGAGTTCGCGCTGGCCTTCGCCAAGGCGTGGTACAAGCTGCTGCACCGCGACATGGGCCCGATCGAGCGCTTCCTCGGGCCGTGGGTGGCCGAGCCGCAGCTGTGGCAGGACCCGGTGCCGGCCGTCGACCACGAGCTGGTGGGTGACGCCGACATCGCCGCGCTCAAGGCGAAGGTTCTGGAGTCCGGGCTCACGATCGACCAGTTGGTCTCCACCGCCTGGGCCTCCGCCGCGAGCTTCCGCTACACGGACAAGCGCGGCGGCGCCAACGGGGCGCGCATCCGCCTGGAGCCGCAGCGCAACTGGGAGGTCAACCAGCCCGAGCAGCTGGCGACTGTCCTGACCGCCCTTGAGGGCATCCAGCAGGAGTTCAACGCGGCCGGCGGGGCGAAGATCTCGCTCGCCGACCTGATCGTGCTGGCCGGTTCGGCCGCTGTGGAGAAGGCGGCGCGGGACGCCGGCGTCGAGGTGACTGTGCCGTTCCGGCCGGGCCGCACCGACGCGACCCAGGAGCAGACCGACGTCGAGTCCTTCAAGGTCATGGAGCCGCGTGCCGACGGGTTCCGCAACTACCTGCGTGCCGGCGAGAAGACCCAGCCGGAGGTGCTGCTCGTCGACCGCGCCTACATGCTCAACCTCACCGCGCCGGAGATGACCGTCCTCATCGGCGGTCTGCGTTCCCTCGGCGCCAACGTCGGCGGCAGCCGGCACGGTGTGCTCACCGACCGGCCGGGCGTGCTCACCAACGACTTCTTCGCCAACCTGCTCTCGCCGGGCACCCGGTGGAGCGCGTCGAAGTCCGAGGAGCACGTGTACGAGATCCGCGACCTGGCCACCGACGAGCTGAAGTGGACCGCCACCGCGGTCGACCTCATCTTCGGGTCCAACTCGCAGCTGCGCGCCCTCGCCGAGGTCTACGCCAGCCAGGACGCCCGCGACAAGTTCGTGGCCGACTTCGTGACCGCCTGGACCAAGGTCATGGAGCTGGACCGGTTCGATCTCGCCTGACAGGGAGCACCGAGAGCCCCGGCCGATCCGCTGTGATCGGCCGGGGCTCTTTCGGCATATGACACCCGATATGGCCGTTTTCTCGGCTACTGTTGGCAGGGTGGGTACCCCCGGGGGTATGGTTGCCTCCAGGAGGTGCCGATGAAGCTTCGACCGGAGATGACCTCGGATGCGCTGACCCGGCTCAAGCGGGCGCGTGGGCAGCTCAACGCGGTTATCGAGATGATGGAAAACGGTCAGGATTGCCGCGAGACGCTGACCCAGCTGGCGGCGGTGTCGAAGGCGATCGACCGCGCGGGTTTCAAGATCATCGCGTCGGGCATGCGGCACTGTGGGGCCGCGCGTGACCGTGGCGAGGAGCCGGAGATGACCGAGGAGGAGCTCGAGAAGCTCTTCCTGGCTCTCGCCTGAGGCGTTCCCGGGTCCGCCCTCTCGGGGGCGGGCCCGGACCGTCCCGTCGAGGTGTGGCGCGGCGGGCTCATCGTGCCCGAGGGTCCGCCGCGCCGACTGGCAATGGTGTGGGGCGGGTAACAGCGTGGGTGAAGAACCAGGCAGCAGTGTGTCGTCCACATACCCCCCGGGGTATCCGGAAAGGAGCGCAGGACATGTCAGTTGAGGTTTCCGTCGTCGCCACGTCCGCCCTCGGCGATCGCAGCTACCTGGCCTCGGACGGGCAGGTCGCGATCGTGGTCGACCCCCAGCGCGACATCGACCGGATCATGTACCTGGCGGGGGAGAAGGGCGTGCGGATCACCCACGTCCTGGAGACGCACCTGCACAACGACTACGTTTCCGGCGGGCTGGAACTCGCGCGGATCACCGGCGCGCACTACCTGGTGGCAGGGGCCGACGAGGTCGGCTTCGCGCGGACGTCGGTCGCCGACGGCGACCAGGTGAGCGTCTCCGACTCCCTGCGCCTGCGGGTGATCGGCACGCCGGGCCACACCTTCCACCACCTGTCGTACGTCCTGGACGTGGCCACCGACGGCGGCTGGGAGGCAACCGGCGTCTTCACCGGCGGGTCGCTGCTGTTCGGCACGACGGGCCGTACCGACCTGCTGGGCCAGCAGCACGCCCACGAGTTGGCCCAGCAGCAGCACGCCTCGGCGAAACGGCTGGCGGATCTGCTGCCCGAGGGTGCGCAGGTGTGGCCCACGCACGGGTTCGGCAGCTTCTGTTCGGCCAGTCAGGCCGACGCTCCAGAGTCGACCATCGGCCGGGAGAAGGAGAAGAACCCCGTCCTGCGCCTGGCCGCTGACGACTTCGTCACCGAGACCCTCGCCGGCCTCGACGCCTACCCCGCGTACTACGCCCACATGGGGGTGGCCAACGCCGCCGGCCCGGCCCCGGTCGACCTCACGCCGGTGACCCGCGCCGACGCCGCCGAACTACGCGAGCGGATGACAGCAGGGGAGTGGGTGGTGGACCTGCGCCACCGCAAGGCGTACGCCGCCTCGCACCTGGCCGGCACTGTCAGTCTCGGTCTGGACGGTCCGATGGCCACCTGGCTCGGTTGGCTGATCGAGTGGGGGGTGCCGATCACCCTGCTCGCCGAGACACCGCAGCAGGTCGCCGACGCCCAACGTGAACTGGTCCGCATCGGTATCGACCGTCCCGCCGCGCAGGCCACCGGCGACGCCACGCGCTGGGCGACTGACCCCGGTCAGCTGCGCGAGCTGCGGATGGCGGACTTCGGGGCCCTCGCGGCGGCGCGGAAGGGCCAGATCCCGGCCGGTCTGCCCGGCGCGGACGTGATCCTCGACGTGCGGATGACCAACGAGTGGCGGGCCGGCCACATTGACGGCGCCGCGCACATCCCGCTGCCCGACCTGCCCCGGCGGCTGGCCGACGTCCCGACGGGCACCGTCTGGGTGCACTGCGGCTCGGGCTACCGGGCCACCGTCGCCGCCTCTCTCCTGACGAACGCCGGCCGCGAGGTGGTCGTGGTCGACGACGCGTTCGGGCACGCCCGGACCGCCGGCCTGGACCTGGTCACCGCTGCCTGACCGGAACAGTCCGCACCACCGGCCGACGCCACCGCCGCCGGCCGGCTTCCCCTGCCGTGACAGCTGACACCCCATCCAAGAAAGCGGAGTAAGTGAGTACTTCCGAGACCGCGCGCCCTGCCACGCTCGACGCCACCGGCCTTCGCGAACTGATCGAATCCGGTCATGCGCCCCGGGTGCTGGACGTGCGTACCCCGGCGGAGTTCGAGACGGCGCACATCCCCGGCTCCTACAACGTGCCGCTCGACCTGCTCAAGGAGCACCGCCGGGAGTTGCGCGACCAGCTGGACGAGGACGTCGTTCTGGTCTGCCGCTCCGGTGCCCGCGCCCGCCAGGCCCAGCAGGCCCTGGCGGGGGTCGGCCTGCCCAACCTGACGGTGCTGGACGGCGGCATCATGTCCTGGCAGGCGGCCGACGCGCCGGTCACGCGGGGCGTGCCCCGCTGGGACCTCGAACGTCAGGTCCGCCTGGTGGCCGGCTCGATCGTGCTGGTCAGCATTCTCGCCTCGGTGTTCGTGCCGCAGCTCAAGTGGGTGGCCGGGGCCATCGGCGCCGGCTTGACCGTCGCTGCCGTCACCAACACCTGCGCCATGGGGATGTTGCTCGGCAAGCTGCCCTACAACCGGGGTGCCAGCCGCGACCTCGACACCGTCATGGGCCAGCTGCGTGGGAGCCCCGTGGAGCGGGCATGACCGCCACAGTGGCGCTGACCGTCGGGCTGGCCGTGCTGATCGGGGTCAGCCTCGGGCTGTTGGGCGGGGGCGGCTCGATCCTCGCCGTACCGCTGCTGGTCTACGTCGCCGATCTGCCCGCGAAGGAGGCCATCGCGACGTCGCTGCTCGTCGTCGGCGCCACCAGCCTGGTGGGCGTCATCCCGCACGTCCGCGCCCACCGGGTGCGCTGGCGCACCGGCCTGATCTTCGGTCTCGCCGGCATGACCGGCGCCTACGCCGGTGGTCGCCTGGCCGGGCTCATCCCCGCCGGAATCCTGCTCACCGGGTTCGCGGTGATGATGCTGGCCACCGCGGTGGCGATGATCCGTGGCCGACGCGAGGCCGCCGGCACCGTGGTGCCACACGAGCTGCCGGTGCCACGGGTGATCCTCGACGGTGTGGTGGTCGGCCTGGTGACCGGCCTGGTCGGCGCGGGCGGCGGCTTCCTGGTGGTGCCCGCCCTGGCGCTGCTCGGTGGCCTGCCGATGCCGGTAGCGGTCGGCACCTCGCTGGTGGTCATCGCCATGAAGTCGTTCGCCGGCCTGGCCGGCTATCTGGCCGGAGTGGACATCAACTGGGGCCCCGCGGCAGCGGTCACCGTCGCTGCCGTCGCCGGCAGCCTGGCAGGTGGACGACTCACCGAGCGGATCCCGGCGGACATCCTGCGCAAGGCGTTCGGCTGGTTCGTGGTGGTGATGGGCGTCTTCGTCCTCGGTCAGCAACTGCCCGACGACCTGCGGACCAGGCCGCTGCTCTGGGCCGGCGTCGGCGTCGCCGCCGCGATCACCGTGACGCTGACCGTCCTGCACACCAGGAGAGCGTCCGAACCGAGCGGATCGTCGCCCCGCCACTGACACCCGGCCGCCTGGCGCGCGCGGTGGGACGCAAGCCGTTGCGGCTGTTCATCCGCTGGTCGACCTGGTTTGACAGCCGTCCGCGTAGATGTCATCCGGATGGCATGTCACGAGCCACGAATCCCACCGATGATTTTTTGTCTGGATGATCGGCTGGCGGACGGGCCCGTTCATGGCAAGGTGTTGATCTGCCCGGGCGCGGGCGCGCACCTAGTCACGCAGGGAGTCATCGTGGCCCACCCCGACCTGCAGACCGACAATGTGGACCAGGGCACCGGACATTCTGCGATTCCCCGCCAGCGGGGCGAGGGTGTCGCGGCGCGGCAGGCGCTCGACGCGTGGGCCGCCGGACGGGACAGCGCCGCAGCGGGCGCGAGCTGGCGTCCGCTGCGGATCGCGATGATCGGCCAGAAGGGGATGCCGGCGACCTACGGCGGGATCGAACGGCACGTGGAGGAGATGGCCAGCCGGCTCGCCGGCTACGGGCACGAGGTCACCGTCTACTGCCGCCGCAGCTACGGCGAGACACCCGCCGACGGCTACCGGGGGGTGCGGCTGCGCCAGACCCACACGATCGCGAGCAAGCACCTCGACGCCATCGTGCACGCGGCGACCTCGACCATGGCGGCGATGACCGCGCGGCCCGACATCGTGCACTACCACGGGCTCGGGCCGGCCCTGGTCGCCCCGCTCCCGCGCGCCCTGTCCCGGGCGCGGGTGGTGCTGACAGTGCACGGACTGGACAACCAGCGGGGCAAGTGGGGGCTCGCCGCCCGGGCGGTGCTGGGCAGCGCCCACTGGTTCAGCGGGTACGTCCCGCACCAGCGGGTGGCCGTCTCCCAGGGGCTCGCCGCCCACTACAGCACCCGGTTCGGCAGCCCGACGACCTACATCCCGAACGGCGTGAACCCGGCCCGAACGGCACGGACCCGGCAGATCCAGGACCGGTTCGGGCTGACCCCCGGCGGCTACCTGCTGCTGGTCGGGCGGCTGGTGCCGGAGAAGGCGGCCGACCTGCTGATCCGGGCCTTCCGGCGCACCGAGACCCCGATGCGCCTGGCGATCGTCGGCGGGTCGTCGTTCACCGACGACTTCGTGGACCGGCTGCGCCGTGAAGCCGGGGCGGACGACCGGATCGTCTTCACCGGGTTCGCCTACGGCGACCTGCTCGCCGAGCTGTACTCCGGTGCGGCCGGATTCGTCCAACCGTCCCGGCTGGAAGGGCTGCCGTTGACGTTGCTGGAGGCTGCCGCGTACGGGCTGCCGATCGTCGCGAGCGACATCGCGCCGCACGTCGAGGTGCTGAGCGCCGACGCCGCCGGAGGGCGGTTGTTCCGCGACGGCGACGAGGACGACCTGTTCCGGGCGCTGACGTCGCTGCTCGCCGACCTGCCGGGCGAACGGGCCGGTGCCGTGGCACTGGGCGAGCGGGTCACCGGCAGGTACAGCTGGGACACCGCCGCCCGCGAGTTGGAGCAGCTCTACCTTCGCCTGGCACCGGAGCCGGGACGACGGGGCAGGGCACGACGCGCGGCGGCCGCCGACTGACCGGGCGGTGTTCGCCGGGGGAGCGGGGGTCAACCCGGCGGAGGACGCAACAGTCGGCGCAACGGCCCCTTCTACCGTCGAGGGGACAGGGCTAGATTGAACCGATCTTGTGCCGGGAGGACATCGGTTGGCCGCGCCCGGCAGCGGCCGGGCAGCGCCGATTCAGTTCAGTGGGATCAGTGGAACAACACACGCAGCAGGTCACTCCGCTCATGACCAGGCGGCTCGACCCGACCCGCCTCCTCACCGGCGGCGCGGCGCTGGCCGCCGCGGTCGTGGCGGTAATCGCCGGTGTCTCCATGGCGGCCGGTGACCGTCGGGGCATGGTGCTGCCACTCGCGGTGGTAGCGGGGATCGCGGTGGCCGTGCTCGCGCTGACCCGGTTCGCCGGGTACGTGCTGCTGATGCTCGCGGTGCGTTCCTGCGTGGACCTGTTCAAGCTGACCGGACCGAGCGCCGGCCAGGCCAACTCCGCCGGAACGGCCCGGGCGGCGGACCCCTCCACACTGCTCGCGGTGCTGTTCCTCCTCGCCGCCGGGCTCTGGCTGGCCGCACAGCTCAGCCGGCACGGGCGGCTGCGCGGTTCCCCGCTGAGCTGGGCGATGCTGCTCGTCGGTGCCAGCAGCGTGGTCAGCGCCCTCGGTGCCAGCCGACCGGCGAACAGCCTGTTGGAGGCGCTGCGCATCCTCACCGTGGTGGTGATGTTCGTGGTGCTGGAACAGCTCATGCCGGACACTGCGGCGATCCGTCGGGTCCTGCTCGCCTGCTACGCCTCACTGGTGCTGGCGTTGGGCTACACCGTCGTCCTGTCGCTGCTGGGCAACCCGCCGGCCGAGGTGAAGGGCGACTTCACCCGGATCAGCGGCACGTTCAGCCAGTCGACCACGTTCGGCCGGTACCTGATGTTCATGGTGATCTTCGGGTTCGCCGTGTACCGCTTCCTGGACCGTCGACTGCGGGCGTCCCTCGGCGTGCTGCTCGCGCTCTCGCTGCTGTTCCTGCTGCTCACCAACACCCGAAGCGCCCTGCTCGGCGCGGCGATCGGCCTGATCGTGGTCGCGGTGCTGCATCGCAGCAAGCGGATGCTGGTCACCCTCTGCGTGGTGGCGGTCGCCGGGGTGGCACTGGTGCCCGCCGTCGGCGAACGGTTCGCCCAACTCGGCGTGTCCCGCGCGGTCGGTGGCGACCCGACCGGAAACACCCTGCAGTGGCGGATCAGCTACTGGACCGAGATCGTCACGCTGGCCGACCGGAATCCGGTGACCGGCATCGGACCGAACATGACCCAGCGCGAGACCGACGAGGCGAAGAAGCCGCACAACGACTTCCTGCGGGCGTACGTGGAGACCGGGTTGCTGGGTCTCGGGGCGTACCTGCTGATGCTGTTCGCCTTTCTGTACACCGCCCGGACCGCGCTGCGGCGGGCCCCTCCGGGCAGCTTCGAGCGTGGCGTCGCGGTCGGGTTCACCGGCTGCGCCGCCGCCTTCGTGGCGGTCAGCGCCGCCTCCAACGTGATATCCAACGTGGTCACCCTCTGGTACTTCGTCGCGTTCGCCGCGGCGGCCAGTGTGATCGCCCGCCAACCGGCTCCGCACCTGACCGGCGAGCAGCCACGACGCACGTCCGTCCCGGTTTGACTGAACGACAGCATTGGGGAAAAAGTGGAGATCGTCGACTACCTGCGGGTCGCCCGGCGGCGCCTCTGGGTACTCGTGGGGGTGCCGGTACTCGCCACCGGGGCCGCGGCCGCCATCGTCCTGCTCGCGCCACAGCAGTTCAGCGGAACCGCGTACGTGGCGGCGCCGGCCCTGGTGGGTGGCACGGCCGGGACGCAGTACACCGGTACGCAGGCGGCGAGCCAGTTCGTCGCGGCGTTCGGCGCGGCGGTCACCTCACCCCGGGTCCTCGCCGACGTGGCCGCTGACACCGGGGTGCCGCCGGAGCGGCTGCGCGACGGGCTCGCCATCAGCCAGGTCGGCGCGAGCAGCCAGTTGGAGGTGACGTACACCGCCGGTGACCGGGCGACCGTCGCGCCGGTGCTGACCGCCACCACCACCCGGGCGCTGGCGTTCCTCTTCTCCTCCCAGGTCGGCATCGCCACCGGTGAGGTCGAGGCGGCCAACGCCGATGTCACAGCGGCGACCAGGGCGATCGGCGAGTGGGAGAAGGCGAACAAGGTCTCCCAGCCGGACCGGATCTACCAGGCGACGCTGGGCGAGCTGACCAGCCTGCGCCAGCAGCAGCTCTCCATGCAGGCGGTCGGCAACGGCCGTGGCGTCGACGCGGCGACGAGCGCGATCACCGCCGCCCAGAAGAAGCTCGACGAGCTGGGGCCGAAACTCCCCGACTACCAGGCGCTGCTCGCCCAACGGGACGCGGCGACCAACGCGCTGTCCCAGGCGCGGGAGGGGTTGCAGGCGGCGCGGGCGCAGGCCCAGGCCGCCGACCCGAAGCAGGTGACCAGCATCGGCGAGGCGCACGAGGTGAGCCGGCTGACCGAGCTGGTGCGTACCGCCCTGCCGGTGGGCGGTGCGGGTCTGCTGCTCGGCGTGCTGCTGGTGGGCGTACTCGAACTGCTCTCGCGGGGCCGAGCCGCCACCCACCCGGCGGCCGCGAGCACCGCGGCCCCCGCGCTGCCGGCGGAGACCGTGACCGCGGCACGGCCGTGACCATCGGAGAACGGGCCGCCGGGTGCGCGAGGTGACCGGCCGGCCGCCGGCCGCGCCGGATGCCGGCGACCAGCAGGTACGCGGTATGGCCCGCGGCGGTGTGCTGAACCTGGCCAGCGCCGTGCTCAGCCAGGTGGCGCTCTTCCTGGTCATGCTGTTGCTGGCCCGGGCCCTGGGGGTACCCGAACTCGGCCGGTATGCCCAGGTCTACGCGGTGTTGTCGCTGCTGGGGTTGCTCTCGCTCTCCGGTTTCCGGGCCGGGCTGACCCGGTTCGTGGCGGTGCATCTCGCCGACGACGAGCCGGCTGCCCTGCGGGGCGCGATCCGGCTCGGGATCGGCATCTCGGCGGCCGCGTCCACGGTGATCGCCCTTGGTCTGGCGGTCGGCGCGCCGTGGCTCGCCGACGCCCTGCACGACCCGCAGCTCACCACCGGGCTACGGCTGGTGGCGCTGTGCCTGCCCGCCTCGACGGTGTGCGAGGCAGCGCTCGCCGCCACCCGGGGCTGGCGCACCCAACGGGCCTACGCGCTGATCGGCCAGGTCTACGAGCCGGCCGCCCGATTGGCGCTCACCGCGTTGGCGCTCGCCCTCGGGGCGGGCCTGACCGGCGCGTTCTGGGCGCTGGTGGCGGCGAGCTGGAGCGCCGCCGCGTTCGCTCTCGTGGCGCTCGCCCGGATGCTGCGCCGGGTGCCCGTCGCCCGGCCCGCGTACCGGCCGGGGGAGTTGTTCCGGTTCTCCACCGTCAGCTGGGTCTCCTCGCTGTCGTCCACCGGGCTGATCTGGGTGGACGCGTTGCTGCTCGGCTTCTTCGACTACGGTGCCGACGCGATCGGTGTCTACCACGTGGCGACCCGGCTGGTCACCATCGCGGTGTTCGTGCTGGCACCGGTCAACGCCTCGTTCGGTCCGCACCTGGCGCACCTCTACCACCAGGGTCGACTGGACGAGGTGCGCCGCATCTACCGGGTCGCCACCGGTTGGGTGCTGCGGCTGTCGCTGCCGGCCTTCGTGGCGTTACTGGTCTTCCCGGAGCAGTTGCTGCGGCTGGTCGGCGGGCCGGGCCTGGCCGGCGGCGCGGCGGTCACCGTGGTGCTGGCGCTCGGTCAGCTGGTCAACGCCGCGACCGGGCCCTGCGGGACGTTGCTGAACATGTCCGGCCGGGTCTCGGTGAACATGATGGACAACCTCGCCGCCCTGCTGCTCAACGTTCTGCTCAACCTCTGGCTCATCCCGGCGTACGGCATTCTCGGCGCGGCGGTGGCCTGGGCGGTGTCGCTGGCGGCGGTGAACGTCGCCCGGGTCTGGCAGGTGCGAGCGCAGGTGCACACGGTGCCGGTGACGGCGGGCATGGTCAAGGGCCTGGTCGCCGCGCTGGTCGCGATGGGTGTGGGGTTCGGTGTGCGCTGGCTGGTCGAGGGGTGGACCGCGCAACTCGTTGTCGGCCTCGCCGCGATCATGGTGGCGTACCTGGCCGTGGTGTTCGCCCTCGGGCTCAGTCGGGAGGACGTCATGGTGCTGCGCGCGGTGACCCGCCGAGGCGGTCGACGTGCCGCCGCCGACCCCGCCGAACCGGCCGACGGGGTGGGTGCCGCTGCGGGTGCCGGCCAGCGCGGGGCGCGCTCGTGAGCGGCGGCGCACGGCGTCAGGTCACCGACCGGCTGCGTCGGGGGGTGCGCACGGCACGGGCCTGGGGACGGGCGGCGCGACCGGGGGAGCCGGGACCGCTGCCGGACTTCCTGGTGATCGGCGCGCAGCGCTGCGGCACCACGTCGCTGTACCACCACCTCGCCGCGCATCCCCGGGTCCGGGTGCCCACCGGCAAGGAGTTGCAGTACTTCAGCGTCCACCACGCTCGGGGGGCGCGGTGGTACCGGGGGCACTTCCCGCGCCTCGCCCCGGGGGAGCGCACGTTCGAGGCGAGCCCCTACTACCTGTTCCATCCGAGCGTGCCGGCCCGGGTCGCGGCGGCCCTGCCGCAGGCCCGCTTCGTCGTCCTGCTGCGCGACCCGGTGCAGCGGGCCTACTCGCACTACCTGCACACCCGCTCGTACGGCGCGGAGCCGCTCTCCTTCGCCGACGCGTTGGACGCCGAGGAGGAGCGGCTGGCGACGGCGACGCGGCGCGGCCCGGACAGCCCGGCCGCGCACCGGGCGTTGCGTAACCACTCGTACGCTGCTCGGGGCCGCTACGCCGAGCAGTTGGACCGGTGGTTCGCGCACGTCCCCCGGGAGCGGATCCACGTCGCCCGCACCGAAGACCTGCACGCCGACCCGGCCGGCACGTACGGCGAGATCGTGCGCTTCCTCGGCCTGCCGGCCTTCACCCCGGAGGCGTTCACCCGGCACACCCGCCGGGTCGACCCGGGCGTCTCCGAGCTGACCCCGGCCCTGCGGGAGCGCCTGAGCGAGCAGTTCGCGCCGCACAACGCGCGCCTGGCCGCCCTGTTGGGCTGGTCCGACCCCTGGCTTGGACTAGGGCCTGTTTCATAAGAACTGGCCGGCCTGCGGCGGGCCCGGACGACGACCGGCGGCGTTGCGGTTTCGTCCGGATACGACACCGGTATCCG